>JAFEEX010000028.1 GCA_018240895.1 Pseudomonadota bacterium
ATTTCGGCGACCTGGACGTGGCGGCTGGCGGGCTCGTCGAAGGTCGAGGAGATCACCTCGCCCTTCACGCTGCGCTGCATGTCGGTGACTTCCTCGGGCCGCTCGTCAACCAGCAGCACCAGCAGGAACACCTCGGGGTGGTTGTCAGTGATGGCCTTGGCGATGTTCTGCAGCAGCACGGTCTTGCCGGTACGCGGCGGGGCTACGATCAGCGCGCGCTGGCCCTTGCCCTGCGGGCTGATGATGTCGATCACCCGCGCCGACTTGTCCTTGACCGTGGGGTCAAGCGTATCAAGGTTGAGCTTCTGATCCGGATAGAGCGGGGTCAGGTTATCAAAATTGACCCGGTGGCGCACCACATCAGGATCATCGTAGTTGACCGTGACCAGCTTGGTGATCGCGAAATAGCGCTCACCATCCTTGGGCGCGCGGATTTCGCCCTCTACCGTGTCGCCGGTACGCAGGCCCCATTTGCGGACCTGGTTGGGTGAGACATAGATGTCGTCCGGCCCGGCAAGATAGTTCGCCTCCGGGCTGCGCAGGAAGCCGAAGCCGTCCGCCAGCACCTCGATAGTGCCCTGGCCGACGATTTCCTCCCCGTCTTCCGCAACCTCTTTCAGGATCGCGAACATCAGATCCTGGCGGCGCAGGGTTGATGCGCCTTCAACGCCGTATTCTTCGGCCATTTCGACCAGTTCGGCCGAGGTTTTCTTTTTCAGTTCTTTCAGATGCATTTCGTGTGGAGTCCAATTGTCCAGTCTGGGAAAAGGCCGGCCGATCAAAGGGCTTGGAGAAAGCAGATCGTAGCGCGCCGTGACGCGCCTGGGGCCAAGACCTGATTTAAGCCGCCCCCCCCGCCAAGTCAACCACACCGTACCGGTAAAGACTACGCCAAATGCAGCAAGGGCACGGCGCGCCCACACGCACCGTGCCCCTGATTTCTACGCCGTGTGCCTGTGTCAGGCGAAGGCGATGCGCGCGCTCATGCTGGTCCGGCGGCGCATGGCCCCGCCAAGAGCGCCAAAGCCGACAATCATCATCAGCCAGGTCGCCGGCTCGGGCACTGCGGGTGCGGGGGCCGCTGCGAAGCTCTTCACCACAAAGCCATAATCCTGATAGTTGAAGTCACCACCGCCCGGCAAATCCTCGAAGGCGAAATTAGTGCCCGCAGGGACCAGTGAATCGCCGCCGTAAAGGCTTGTGAAAACGTGATTTACACCATCCCCGTTAAATTCCTTTAAAGTGTAATACTTCGTATCGGTGTCTTGCACATAAATGTACGGCATTATTTCGTCGCCGACTGAAACCGGACCGAAATCCCAGACATCACCGTAGACCGATGTGTGGCTGTTCAACGCATAGGGTCGATCAACGCCGTTGATTTTCACCCCGCCAAACACAGTGAAACTCCCAGTAGAACCTGTAAAAAAGCCTTTGACGGTTCCCGTATTCTGTGAGGAATACTCAGTCGTACCATCCGGCGCTTCTGTACCCGGATTCGGGTACACGACGGGGGCCGCCTCCGCCGCTGCCGGAACCGTCAGTACCGCGGCCGCAGCCAATGCAATGGCCGTCAGTCTTGCCATGTTCTTGTCCTTTTCGTTCAATTGCTTCGCGCCCATTCCACATCTCGCGGTCCGGAACAAAGCAAAACGCCGCAGCGTCCCAATCCGGGTCAGAACGGTCTGACAATGACAAGAATGACGATGAGGGCGGCAGCGATGCCCGGAACCTCGTTGAGCATCCGCAGCGCCTTGCCGGAAAGGCGGCGCTCCCCGCGGGCCAGCGCCGCGGCATAACCAGCCAGCCACACGTGATAGGCCGACAGCGCCAGCACCAGCGCCAGCTTCAGATGGAACCACATTTGCCCAAAGGCGCCGATATGCCAGGCCAGCAGCAGCCCCAGCGCCCATACCACCAGCATTGACGGCCAGAGAATGATCTTCAGCAGCTTGCCCTCACGGTCAATCCACAGCGCGTTCTCTGGCGATCCGGGCGCGGTTTCCTGATGATAGACGAAATAGCGCGGCAGCATGAACAGCCCCGCCATCCAGAAGATCACGAAAACAACGTGACCGGCCTTGAGCCACAGATAGGTCATCGACAAAACCCATTGCATAAACCCGTCCATAGAGCGCCAGCGGCTTTCGGTTCAAGGCATGATGCTGCGCTGTTGCGGCCTGCCCGGCTGATGGCAAGGGCAAATCCGGGATCACGCGCCCGGCCGGCAAGCGAAGGCCCGGAACCGCGCGCGATCCCGGGCCTTCGATTTTTGCGCTTGCTGGCGCGATCAGAACTTGCCGCGCAGGGTCACGCCATAGGTCCGCGGTTCGGCCAGGAAGGCAGAGAAGATCTGCCGCCCGCCCGGAAACTGCGGATCGGTAAACGCCGTGGAAGAACCGCCAGCCTGGAACGGGGTGTTGAAGGCAACCTGTGTGTAGTTCTTGTTCAGCAGGTTCTGCGCCCAGACTTCGATCCCCCACTTCTGGTCCGGCCCACGCAGGCCAACCCGGGCGTTCACCACCAGGAACGAATCCTGTTCCTTCTGCGGGAACAGATCCGATCCGGTGTTGAAATCGCTGGTCAACCGGCTGTCGACATAGAACAGCGCCGACAGTCCGGAAGTGCCCAGTTCCGGCGTCCACGAAGCCGAGCTGGTCACCACCCATTTCGGCGCGTTCGACAGATTGCTGCCGGGCAGCATCCGCAGCGCCGGATCAAGCGGCGCGCCGCTCTTGTTGCCAACCAGATCGTGCCGGTACTTGGTATCGGAATAGGTCACACCAAAGTTGAAATCAAGGTTGCGGGTCGGGTTGATCGCGCTCTCGATCTCGATGCCCTGGCTGAGCACGCCATAGCCGATGCTCCCCGCCGCACAGGCGCCGGTGGTCGCCGCAGCCGCGTTGTAGTTTGCTGCAGTGGGATAGGAACTTTGGTCCCGATCAGCACCGCTCAGGCTGGCTTTGCAGCCATTGATCGCTGGACCAGGAACACCGATCCGTTGAAGGTGTTGAGCTGGAAATTCTTGAACTCCTGCCGGAACCCGGTGATCGAAACGCTGAACGGGCGGGTGCCGTACTTGATCCCCACTTCATAGGCGTTGTTGATTTCCGGATCGAACTGCAGGTTGCCGACAAAGGCCTGCGCACCGCCAGTGGTTGCGGCAAACGGGAAGGTTGCCGATTTCAGCGCCGACCGATCAAGGTTGAAACCGCCCGCCTTGTAGCCTTTCGAGAAGCTGGCATAGGTCATCAGGTTGGGCGTGACCTTGTAAGACAGCACCGCGGTTCCGGTGAACTGGCTGTCGCTGCGCTTGCTGTTGATCGACACGCCGTTGAGTTCCGCGGTCGAATTGCCCTGGCAGCCCAGGCCAATCAGCGCGCCGGCCAAAGCCTTGGACGTTGCATTGGCGGTGGTGCTGGTCAGGACCGGGATCAGGCTGCTTTGCAGCGCCGGGCAGACGGTGTTGTTGTTGGCGAAGGTGGCGTCGAAGTCCTTCTTCTCCCAGGTGTAACGTGCGCCGAGGGTCAGCTTGAGCTTGTCGGTGATCGAAATAATGTTGTGCGTGAACAGCGCATAGTTCTTGCTGGTCTGGTGATAGCGGTCCCCGGTGCTGCCCATGTCGTTGAGCGTATCGAGAAGCGCAAATCCGTTGGCAATCGCTGCACCGGTGGCCCCGCCACCGCTAGCGCCCGCCAGCGTTGCCGGGCCGACCACCGGCGGAACACAGCCAACATTGGTGGGCGAATAGAGCCCGGCCAGCCCGCCGCCGCTGATGATCCGGCAGGTTGCAAAACGCCCGTACTGGCTGCCGAATTTGAGGTTGTCGATCAGTGTCAACGTCTCATTGGCGAAGAAGCCGCCGACCAGCCAGTCCAGCTTGTCGTTGAAAGCTGTTCCCTGCAGCCGCAGTTCCTGGCTGAAAGTCTTGAACTGGCGTGAATATCCGCCGCCATCAAGCGAGCGATAGAGAATGTCGACAGTCGAATAGTCAACGTCTCCGGCCTGATCGTTCTTGTATTCGCGATAAGCCGTGATCGAGGTCAGCTTGGCACCGCCGAAATCATGGTTGATTTCCATGCTGACGCCGCCGTCCCTGGTCTTGCCAAGGTCGCTGCGGCCGGCGCTGATCCAGATGTTCCGACTGTAGGGGTCGCTGAAACCGGCGCTCTGCTGGCCCAGGTCGGTCAGTACCTTGATGATATTGTTCTTGGCCGGATCGTTAAGCCCGCCAACCTTGGGGTTGATGGTGTTGTCGATATAGGCTGCCCCGCAGCAATCCTCGCTCTTGTGCGAATAGTCACCAATAAGCCGAACCGTGGTCACATCGCTCGGTTCAAACAGCAGCTGTCCGCGCACGAAATACCGGTCGCGATTGTTGACATCATTGTTGTTGGTGACGTCGTGGTAAAATCCGTCGCGCTTTGAATAGACCGCGTCGATCCGCGCGGCCAGGGTCTGGGTGATCGGCCCAGTGATCCCGCCGGCAAACCGCCAGTAATTGTAATTGCCATAGGTCGCTTCGGCATTGGCGCCGAACTGGAACGAAGGCTTCTTGCTGATCACGTGAATCAGGCCGGCCGAAGCGTTGCGCCCAAACAGCGTGCCTTGCGGCCCGCGCAGCACTTCAACCCGCTCAATCTCGCCAAGCTCGTTAAGACCGATCCCCGAACGCGACCGATAGACCCCGTCGATGAACACCGCGACCGAGCTTTCAAGGCCGGGGTTATCGCCCACGGTGCCGATCCCGCGGATACGGGCCGAACCATTCGCCTCGCTCCCGGTTGAAGAGACCAGCAGCGAAGGGGCAAGCTGGTTCAACTGGCGGATGTCATTCGCGCCCGATTTCTGCAGCGTGTCCGAATTGACCGCGGAAATCGCGATCGGAACATTGGACAGCGCTTCTGCCCGGCGCGTGGCCGTAACAATGATTTCCCCGGAAGGCGTTTCATCGGCGGCCTGTTCGGCCCGCCCTGCTTGCTGATCCTGGGCAGCGGCCGCAGTGGAAAATGCCAGCAGACTGGTCGCAGCAGCCAGAGCCTGCAGGCAAAGCCTGCCGTTGAAATGCCTCATCAAACAACTCCCATCGTTAAAAATGCACCCGCCCTCACCCGGACTGTTGCGCAGTTGGGGCTTCTATCTTTGTTATACGTTTGAGCAACGATCGAAACCTTTTTCCGCGAATTTGGCGAAGAATCGATGCATATGGGCAACAGGCCCGCACTCTTTCTGCTGTCTCAGCTGTACCGAATCACCCCCGCCAGCCGCGCACCAGTGACAGCAAGTGACTGACATTCTCAACCGGGGTGGTCTGGCCGATCCCGTGGCCCAGATTGAAGACGTGCGGCCGGTCGGCAAAGGCGTCCAGCACCCGCAGCGTCTGGCGCTCAAGCTCGGCCCCGCCGGCCAGCAGCAGCAGGGGATCAAGGTTGCCTTGCACCGGCAGAGCGGCGGGCAGGGTCCGCGCTGCCCACAGCGGATCGATGGTTTCATCGATGCCCAGCGCATCAACCCCGGTTTCGCGCGCATAGCCCGCCAGCTTTTCCCCCGCACCCTTGGGAAAGCCGATTACCGGAACGTCCGGAAAACGCTGATGCAGCGCGGATACGATCCGGGCATTGGGGGCTATCACCCAGCGTTCGAATTCCGCTGGGGCCAGGCTGCCCGCCCACGAATCAAACAGCTGCACCGCCTCTGCCCCGGCCAGAATCTGCCCGCCAAGGTAATCCACCGTCACCGCCACGATGGCGTCGATGATCGCCTGAAATGCCGCCGGATCGCGATAGGCCATGGCCCGCGTTTCAAACTGGTCACGGCTGCCCTCTCCGTTCACCATGTAAGTGGCGATGGTCCACGGGCTGCCGGCAAAGCCCAGCAGGGTCTTGTCACCGGGCAACTGACTGCGGACCTGCCGCACCGTTTGATAGATCGGGGTCAGCCGTTCGGGCACGGCATGAAGCGCCGACAAGGCGGTATCGACCAGCCGGGGGGAAAGATGCGGGCCTTCGCCGGCCAGGAATTCCAGATCCTGCCCCATGGCATAAGGCACGATCAGAATGTCGGAAAACAGGATCGCCCCGTCAAACCCGAAGCGGCGGATTGGCTGCAGGGTGATCTCGGCAGCGGCATCGCTGTCATAGACCAGGGCCATGAACCCGCCCTTTTTCGCGCGCAGGGCGCGGTATTCGGGCAGATAGCGGCCTGCCTGGCGCATCAGCCAGACTGGCCGCTCAGCGGTGTTTTCACCGCGCAGGGTACGAAGAAGCAAACCGGGCATCGCGCGATTCCAATTCAAAACAAGAAAGATTCTTAAAAGGATTCTGTAGTTTGTTGGCTTGTGGAAAGCGGGGATGGAGCGCCCTTGCCCGATTTGTCCCGCGCTGAACAGGGCCAAGCTCTGCCGGCGAATCCCGTGCAAACCGGGGTCAAGGCAAAGCTGTCCCTGCTATCCCCAGCCTGTGGGAAAGGGTTTCCACCTGTCCACAAGCAGATGAGACAGCGCCCGGCAGTGGGGAGCGATTCCTGTGCCGAACTTGTGCCATCCCTTCTCCCGTGGTTTATGCAGGGCTTAATCCACAGGGCATCACCTCTATATCTCCATGCCGCGCCTGCATCTTCACCTGCTGTCCGATTCTACCGGCGAAACGCTGGAAATGATCGCCAAGGCGGCCCTTGCCCAATTTGAAGGGGCAGAGGTTATCCGCCATTTCTGGCCAATGGTACGCTCGCAGCAGCATCTGGACCGGATCATGGGAGAGATTGCCAGCAATCCGGGCCTGGTGTTTTTCACCATGGTCAACACTGAAACCCGCGGGCGGCTGGAAGAACATTGCCGTACCCTGGGTTTGCCGATCGTTCCGGTGCTGGACGGCGCAGTCGATGCGCTGGAAAATGCGTTGGGCCAGCATCCCAAGGCACGGCCCGGGCGCCAGCACGCGATGGATGATGCCTATTTCGCCAGGGTTGATGCGATCCACTTCACCATCGCCCACGATGATGGAGTGGCCTGGGAGGACTGGGAAGAGGCGGACATCATCCTGGCGGGTGTCTCGCGCAGTTCCAAGACGCCAACCAGCATCTATCTTGCCAATCGCGGGTACAAGGTTGCCAATATCCCGATCGTGGTTGAAAGCCCGCCACCGCCCGCGCTGTTCGGGCTGAAGCACCCGCTGGTCATTGGGCTTACCACCGCGCCGGAACGGCTGATCCAGGTCCGCCGCAACCGCCTGCTCTCGTTGGGGCAGGCCCCGGAAACCGCCTATGTCGATGAAGACCGGGTCGCGCGCGAGGTGCAATTTGCCCGGCGGATGTTTGCCGACAACGGCTGGCCGGTGATCGACGTGACCCGCCGCTCGATTGAAGAGGCGGCTGCGGCAATCATCAATATCTACAACGAATCCCGCCCAGACCGCGGTGGCACCGCCGCATGACCCTGATCCTTGCATCGCAAAGCGCTTCGCGCCGGACCATGCTGGATGCCGCAGGCGTCAGCTATCGGGCCGTGCCTGCCCACCTTGATGAGCGCGCGCTGGAGGCGGAACTGGCCGGCGCGCCGCCAGCAGACATTGCCCTGGCGCTGGCCGCTGCCAAGGCGCAGGCGGTATCGGCGGGCAATGGCGGTGCGTTGGTGCTTGGCAGCGATTCACTGGTTGAGGTCGCAGGCCGCCGCTTTGACAAGCCGGCTGACCGGGCGGAGGCGGCTGATCACCTGCGGTATTTTTCGGGCAAACCCATGCAGCTTCATTCCGCCGCCGTGCTGGTGCGCGATAGAGCGGCGGTGTGGCAGGACAGCGACTGTGCCACGCTGATGGTCCGTCCATTGAGCGAGGCATTTATCGCCGCCTATCTTGATGCCGAATGGCCGCAAGTGGCCGGCTGTGTCGGCGTGTTCCGGATTGAGGCACTGGGCGTGCAACTGTTCGACCGGATCGAAGGCAGCCAGTTCACCGTGCTGGGGATGCCGCTTTTGCCGGTGCTGGGCGCGCTGCGTCAGCACGGGGAACTTGCCGCGTGACGCAGGATTATGCCGAAGTGATCGGGGATCCGATCGTTCAGTCTAAGTCGCCGGCGATTCACAATTTCTGGTTGGGCAAGCTGCGGATCGATGCCGGTTACCGCGCCTGCCATGTCGCGGCGGAAGGGCTGCAGGGCTATATCGCCGCGCGCTGCGCCGATCCGCAATGGCGCGGCTGCAATGTCACCATGCCGCACAAGCAGGCGGTGATGGCCTGTCTTGACCGGATCGACGATACGGCGCGCAGGGTGGGCGCGGTCAACACCGTGGTGCGCGATGCAGATGGCACCTTGATTGGTTACAACACCGACCTCGCCGGCTTTCTTGAACCGCTCCAGCCGCTGTTGAATCAGCACTGGCTGTTTCGCATGGCGCGGGTGTTCGGCGCGGGCGGCGCGGCGCGGGCAGTGGTTGCCGCGCTGACGGCATCGAACTTCGCCGTGGTGCTGGCGGCCCGCGATCCTGCCCGGGCGCAGGCCCTGCTTGATGAACTGGCGCGCGGGCCAGACAATCATGCCGTGCCGCTGTCACACTTTGCACCGGCAACCGATTTCGCATTCGATGACCGGGAAGGAATTCTTGATCTAGTGGTCAATGCCAGCCCGCTTGGCATGGCGGGGCATCCGGACCTGATGCTTGATTTCAGCCATGTGCCGCCGGGCAGCGTGATCTATGACATCGTTACGCATCCGCTTGACACCGCGCTGCTGGTGGAGGCGCGGCGGCGCGGCTTTCGCGCGGTAGATGGCCTGGCCATGCTGATCGGTCAGGCAGCCGCCGCGTTCGAAAAGTTCTTCGGCCAGCCCGCCCCGCGCGAGTACGATGCCGAACTGCGCGCGCTGCTGACGGCATGACCCACCCCTTCATCCTCGGCCTGACCGGCTCGATCGGCATGGGCAAGTCGGCGGTAGCGGCGATGTTTCAAGGTCTGGGCGTGCCGGTGTTTGATGCAGATGCCGCCGTTCACCACTTGCAGGGGCCGGGCGGTGCCTGTGTCGCGCCAATCGAACGGGCCTTTCCGGGCACGACCGGGGCGCAAGGGGTTGACCGGCAGAAGCTGGGCGCGGCGGTGTTCGGCGATCCGGCGGCGCTCAAACAGCTGGAGCGAATCGTCCATCCCGAGGTGGCGGAAATGCGCCGCGCCTTCCTGGCGGACCATGCCGCCGCCCCGCTGATCGTTTTTGACATTCCGCTGCTCTATGAAAAAACCGGGCAGCACGGGCTTGATGCGGTGGCGGTGGTTTCAGCCCCGGCAGAACTGCAGCGCCAGCGGGTGCTGGCCCGCCCGGGGATGAGCGTGGAGAAATTCGAAAAGATTCTGGCACTTCAGGTTCCCGATGCGGAAAAGCGCGCGCGGGCGGACTATGTGATCGATACCGGCACCTCCCTGGCCGAGACCCGCCACGCGGTGCAGCGCCTGGTTCACAGCCTGACGAACAAATGAAAACGCCGCCGATTCCCCTTGCGCCCTGCCGGTCTGTGGCAGATATTGACCCCAATGCGTGAGATTATCTTCGACACCGAGACCACTGGCCTTGATCCCAAGACCGGTGACCGGCTGGTGGAGATCGGCTGCCTTGAAATGGTCAACCGGGTGCTGACCGGTGCCAGTTTCCATGCCTATTTCAACCCCGATCGCGATATGCCCGCCGCAGCCGAGGCGGTTCACGGGCTGTCGATCACCTTTTTGTCAGACAAGCCGCGCTTTCATGAACGCGCGGCGGAATTGCTGGCATTTCTGGGCGATTCCATGCTGGTTGCGCACAATGCCGGGTTTGACTTCGGCTTCCTCAACACCGAACTGGAAAGCTGCGGGCTTGATCCGGTCAGCCGGACGCGGATGATTGACACCGTGGCGCTGGCCAGGGTCCGGCACCCGGGGGCCAAGCTCAGCCTTGATGCGCTGTGCACCCGCTATGGTATCGATCGCAGCCACCGCACCAAGCACGGCGCGCTGCTTGATGCTGAATTGCTGGCGCAGGTCTATGTTGAACTGACCGGGGGGCGACAGATCGGCCTGGAGCTTGCCGCCGAAGCGCCAGACCACCTGACGGCCGCCGCCACGGTGGTAACCCGGCGCGAAAGATCGTTCCGTCCAGCCCGGCCCCATGGGCCAAGCGATGCGGAATTGACGGCCCATGCGGCTTTCCTCGAAACGGTGAAATCACCCCTTTGGGGCGAATGACGCCGGTTTCGCGGCAATAACAGGAGAAGGTAGAATATGGATATTCGGGTTTCCGGCCATCAGATCGAAACTGGGGAAGCATTGCAATCGCACGCCCAGGACCGCGTATCTGCGATCGTCGAAAAATATTTTGGCGAGGCGTTGTCCGGTACCATTACCTTCAACCGGGCACCCGCCGGCGCGTTCCGCTGCGATATTGTGGCCCATGTGATGCAGGGCCTGGTGCTGAAAGGGGCGGGGATCGCGCAGGATGCGCATCTCGCGCTGGATCAGGCGGCGGAAAAGATCGACAAGCAATCACGCCGGTACAAGCGCCGGATCAAGGATCGCCATGATCAGCAGGCCCATGCCCAGCGCGCGGAAGAGGCGGCCTATACCGTGTTCGTCGAACCCGACGAAACGGTGGAAGAAGTTGACGCCCAGGCCCCGGTGGTGATCGCAGAAACGCGGGTTGACGTGCCCGAAGCAACGGTTTCGGACGCGGTGATGATGCTTGATTTGCGCAATACCAACGCCCTGCTTTTCAAAAATGCTGGCACCGGAAGGCACAATATGGTCTATCGTCGTGGTGATGGTTCCATCGGCTGGGTTGAACCTTCGTAGCGCGCAGGCTACACGCGCGCACCTTCAAGGGGGTGAGGATAGGGGGAAACTCGCGGCCTGCGCCGTGACAGGTTTCTCTTATCCGCGCCCCTTTTCACAATTTCTGGGTTCAGCGCAGACCGATGACCGCACTCTTCTC
This sequence comes from Pseudomonadota bacterium, assembly GCA_018240895.1. Lineage (GTDB taxonomy): Bacteria > Pseudomonadota > Alphaproteobacteria > Sphingomonadales > Sphingomonadaceae > Novosphingobium. The sequence goes on from JAFEEX010000028.1 coordinate 10,942, forward strand.
TCTTTTGCCGGATGCCGTTGGCACGATTGATGTCGATAGCAAGCAGGCAATCCTTGCCCAGCTCGCCGACCGTTTTTCAAGCGTCTACGGGCTCGATCCGGTCATGGTGCTTGAACGGATAGAGGAACGCGAAAAGCTGGGCAGCACCGGCTTTGGCCGCGGCGTGGCCATTCCCCACGCCCGCCTGCCCGATATCAGCCGCCCGGTCGCGGCGTTTTTCCGGCTTGAATCCCCGGTTGCCTTTGACGCGGCTGATGGAATGCCGGTTGATATGGTGTTTGGCCTGCTGTCCCCGGAACAGGCGGGCGCGGCCCACCTTCATGCGCTGGCGGCGATCAGCCGGATGATGCGTGATGAACAGATGCACGCCGCGCTGGGCGAAGCACCAGGGGCTGAAGCGCTTTACGGATTGCTGGCCAACAGCATCGATCGCGATGCGGCCTGATCCGGGCCTTGTGCAGGATCCACCCCGGCGATGGAGCCGCGCCTTCCCGCCCATCTTGAAGTATCGGGCTTGATCCGCGCGGTAGAGGCTGCTGGCGGCTTTGCCATGGTGCTGCGCAAAGGAGAGGTTGATGCCGGAACAATCCTGGTGGTAACCCGCGAATCTGGCGGAAAACTGTGCGTTTTTGAACGGATGCCCACTGTGGATGGCCCGCGAAAATGGCAGCCGATTTTATTTCAAGATATTGAAAAACAATATGAATTTACCGAATACCTCGATCGCAGGGCGGATCGTGACCATGACCTGTGGATCATTGAACTGGATATCGCGAACGGTGAACGGTTCATCGGATAGACAGGTCCGGTAGGTTGACTTTGTTGCACTGCGGAATCTAGGGGCTCCAACCTTTTGTTTGTGCGCAGGCGGCGCGGTGGGCATTCAGCCCGTCACGCTAGCACGCAGACGGGGGACAGCCGGCAGGGTTCGGTTGGGGGGTAGATGCCCATTCGGGCCAAATCGATCTTCACAACCCTGCGCGGGCGCGTCCACCGCCCAATACGATGTAAGAATGAGCCTTAAGCTTAACCGTGCCAGTGCAATTGCCGTGGCCGCGATGACTTTGACGATTATCTTCAGCGCCGGTGGTTCGGGCGCTGCGGCTCAGGCAGTAAATGCCCTGACCGCGAACCAGGAACCGACTCCTCAGCCATCAACACTGATCACCATACCGCAAGCGCCCGCCGCCGTTACCGAAGGCAATGTGCCCGTATCGGCTGCTTCAGCTGACGCTGCCGATGATGATGACGCTGATGCAGAAATCGCCGTGCCGGCCCCGCGCGCCGCATCGCTTGCCGCGCTGGTCAATGTCCAGCCGCGCCTGGCTGACTTGCCGCGCGAGCTGAACTGCCTGGCCGGTGCGATCTATTTTGAAGCCAAGAGCGAATCGCTGGCCGGACAGCTTGCCGTTGGCCGGGTGATCGTGGCCCGTTCAAAGTCGGGCCGCTTCCCCGACAGCTATTGCGGCGTTGTGTTCCAGCGTTCGCAGTTCTCGTTCGTTCACGGCAATACCATGCCGTCGATCCCCAAGGCTTCGCGCCAGTGGAAGGATGCCGTGGCGATCGCGCAGATCGCTCACGCCGGCACCTGGAAAAGCCCGGCCGAAGGCGCGTTGTTCTTTCACGCTGCCTATGTTGCGCCGGGCTGGCGCCTGACCCGTCTGGCGCGGGTGGACAACCACGTTTTCTATCGCTGAGTGCTGACACCGGCAGGTATTTGAAGGGGCGGGTCCGCAAGGGTCCGCCCCTTTGCTATGGGCGGAAACTGCACCATACCGGGGCGTGATCGCTGGCCTTCTCGCGGCCGCGATGGTCCTTGTCGACCCCGCAGGCCGTCAGCCGGTCAGCCAGCTCGGGTGAAAGCAAGGCATGGTCGATGCGAAAGCCGTGGTCGCGCTGCCAGGCCCCGGCCTGATAATCCCAATAGGTCCAGACCCCGCCCTGGGGATAATGGGTTGCCAGTGCGTCGGTCCAGCCATCGCCCAGCAGACGGAAATAGGCATCGCGCGCCTCGGGCTGCATCAGGGCATCGTCGGCCATGGCCGCAGGGGCCCAGACATCCCGATCGGTGGGAATCACGTTGTAATCGCCCAGCACGATTGCCGGCACCTCTTGCGCGGAGATTTCCCGCATCCGGGCGCGCAGCCGCTCCATCCAGCGCAGCTTGTAATCGAACTTCGGGCCGGGCCGGGGATTGCCATTGGGCAGATAGATGCAGGCGATCCGGGTGCCGAACACCTCTGCCTCAAGATAGCGGGATTGTTCGTCTTGGGGATCGCCGTCCAGCCCGCGGCGAATTTCCACCGGCATGGTGCCATCGGCCAGGATCGCCACGCCGTTGAAACCCTTCTGGCCGTGCCAGATCGCGTGATAGCCGATCCGTTCAAAATCGGCGGCGGGAAAGCCTTCGTCCTGGGTCTTGATTTCCTGCAGGCAGGCAACCGCCGGGCGCGTTTCTTCCAGCCATTCGATCAGCCGCGGCAGACGCGCCTTGATCCCGTTGATGTTGAAGGTGGCAATTTTCATCAGATCGAAAAACTGGAACCGCAGCCGCAGCCGCTGGCCGCATTGGGATTGCTGACCTGAAACGCCGCGCCGCCCAGCGATTCGACATAGTCAACCATGCTGCCGGCCACCAGATCAAGGCTGACCGGATCAACCACCAGCACCGCCGCGCCGGCTTCAACGATCAGATCCTCATCGTCCGGCGCGTCGGCCAGGGCGAAGCGGTATTGGAAGCCGGAACAGCCGCCGCCCTCCACCGCCAGGCGCAAGATTGCCGGCTTGCCCTGTTTCGCGGCGATTGCCGCGACGCGGGCGGCGGCGGCGGCGCTCAATATCATGGTCGGGGCGTCCATGTCGCCTGATGTAGGCGCTTCGCCCGGTCGGGACAAGCGCGGCTCAGGCGCTCTGGATATAGTTTCGCATCGCCTCTGCTTCGGCAACAATGTGGTCGATCCGGTATTTCACCAGATCGCCGATTGAAACGAAGCCGACCAGCACGTCCCCTTCAACCACCGGCAGGTGGCGGATCCTGCGGCGGGTCATCAGGCCCAGCGCATCCAGAACGCCGCTGCTGGGCTCAACCGTGATCGCCGGGGCTGTCATCACGTCACCCACCGGGCGGTCCATCATCGCCGGACCGCCGGCGGCAAGCTGATAGACCACGTCGCGTTCGGAAAAGATCCCGGCAACCTTGCCGTCCTTGAACACCGGCAGGGCACCGATGCGCCGTTCGGCCAGAATTCGCACGGCATCGCCGACTTTGTCCGCAACATCACAGGAAACTATCCCTGCGTCGCGTCCTTCGATCATCCGTGCAATCGTCATGGTCGCTCTCCCGTTTGTTCGCTGGCGGGATGATGCCATGAAGCGGCGCCCTTGGCGAGTCGGGGCTTGCCAGTATGGCCGGGCGCGCCCATCTGATCTGCCGATGGCCCGTTCCCCGCTTGATGAATCCGATTCCGCCCGGTTCGCCTGGGCGCGTTTCCGCCGGATGCTGCGCTGGTGGGCGTTGGCCTCGGCAGTGATCGCCCTTGCCGTGCTGGCATGGTTTTGGGAAATTTTCGGGCTGGTATCGATCCATTTCTACATCGCCAGCGCACTGGGGATCGGCCTGATGGTGATGCTGACCGGCACGCTGATGAGCCTGCTGTTCCTGTCCAGCGGCACCGGCCATGATGAGGCGGTGCGCGATTTTGACCGTGACCGGGATCAGCCAAAGGACCGGTAAGGCACCGGCACGGCTTCAGCCCGGATAGAGCCGGAAATCCTCCACCGGCACGCCGCCGATCAGGTGTTCCTGAATGATCCGTTCAAGCACCGGTTCGGTGCAGGAATGATACCAGACCCCATCGGGCCAGACCACAGCGACCGGCCCCGCATTGCAGATGCGCAGGCAATCGGCCTTGGTCCGCGCCATACCCTGCTTGTCCAGCTTGAGTTCGGCGAAGCGCTTTTTGAGGTATTTCCATGCCGGCGTGCCCACCGCCCGGGTACAGCACGCCGCCTTTTCCGATTCGGCGCAAAGGAAGATTTGCCGCGTCACCCCGTCCGGCGCGATCAGCCGCAGGGCGGCCCGGGCGCGGACAAGGTCTGCGGCGTCATCGCTCATTTGCGCAGCCAGCGGTTGAGCCAGTCCAATACCGTGGTGTGCCATTGCAAGGAATTCTTGGGTTTCAGCACCCAATGGTTCTCATCCGGAAAAACCAGCAGTTCGCTTGGCACGTCCTTGCTTTGCAGCGCGGTGAAAGCGGCCAGCCCCTGAGTATAGGGGATGCGGAAATCCTTTTCGCTGGTGATCACCAGCATCGGCGTTTTCCACTTGGCAACGTAGCCAACCGGGTTCCACTTTTCGAATTCGTCCGGGGCCTGGTAATAGGCGTGGCCGCCGTGTTCCCATTCATCGAACCACAGCTCCTCCGTTTCATAGGCCATGGCCCGGGCATCGAACACGCCGTCATGCTGGACGATGCATTTGAAGCGATCGGGCCATTGCCCCTCGATCCAGTTCATCATGTATCCGCCATAACTGGCGCCCAGTGCGCAGGCGTTGCCACCGTCCAGCGCGGCATCGCGCGCGGTTGCGGCGGCCAGCCCCTTTTGCAGGTCTTCCAGCGGCTTGCCGCCCCAGTCACGATTGATCGCATCGGTAAAGGCCTGGCCGTATCCGGTGCTGCCGTGGAAATCGATCGACACCACGGCATATCCCTGGCTGGCGAAAACCCGGGGATTCCAGCGGAATGACCATGAATCGTTGAAGCTGCCCTGCGGTCCGCCGTGGACGAACAGCAGCACCGGCAGGGTGCCAGCGGCATTGGCGGGCTTGTTGATCGTGCCCCACACGGTATCACCGCCGGCCCCGGCAAAGCTGAAGCGGCTGGAGGTGAGCGGAACCAGATCCGCCAGCTGGGCATCGTTGGCATGGCTCAGCGCCGTGCCCGGCGCGCCGCCTGGCCCGGCGACATAGATCTCAGCCGGATTGGCGGTGGCATCACGGGTGAAGATCAGCCGGCCGTCCTTCAGCGGAGTGACCCCGCCGATATGGCCTTCGCTCAAACCCCTGGGGGCGAGCGCCAGGCGAGTGGCCGTGCCGCTGGCCAGATCGATGCGGAACGCCGGGGTATCCAGCACGTCCTCGGCGGTGACGATCAGCGCCTTGGAATCAGGCGTCCAGGCGATCGAACCAACCGACCGATCCCAGGCTTGAGTCAGGGCGCGGCGCTCACCAGTCTTCAGATTGGCAAGCTGCACCACCAGCCGGTCTGATTCGTAACCCGGCCGGGCCATTGCCGCCCAGGCCAGCCAGCGCCCGTCAGGCGAGGCAGCGGGCATGGTGTCACTGGCTCGGTTTTCCGCGGTAAGGTTGCGCGGGGTAGTGCCATCCAGCGCGGATTGCCAGATGTCGGTGTTGGTTGAACGCGGCTCGTTGCGGTCAGCCTGGCGGGCAACAAAGAATGCGCTGTGCGAATCGGCGGCCCAGGCCAGTTCCTCCCCGCCGCCGAAGGGCTTGGTCGGGGTGTCCCCGGTCAGCGTTCCGGGCGGGCCGTCCAGCGCGGCGGCATCGCTGGCCAGCTTGCCGTCAGGCCCGATCGAAAAGGCGAAAGCGCGGCTGTAATTGCCCGGCGTTTCCCACTTGTCCCAGTGGCGGACAAACCCCGCCCCGTCCTTGTAGAGACGCCCCGATCCCGGGCCGGGCTGGCTGGTGTCGCCGGTGCTGTCGCAGCCCAGCGTCGGGCAATCGCGCGCGACATCGCCCCAGACGATGATCCGTTTGCCATCGGGGGACAGGCTGAACCCGGCAACGTCGGTCTTGAAATCACTGGCCTGGGCCGGGGCCGAACCGGCGACGGTCAGATCGAGCCACCACACCTGATCCTTGCCCGACTTGTCAGAAATGAACCACAGCTGCTTGCCATCCGGGCTGAATGCCGGGCTGGTCTGGTTTGTATCGGGCAGATCGGCAATCCGTTCCGGCGTGCCGCCCCCGGTTGAAACCCGCCACAGCCCGGTCGATCGCCGGTAGCTGACCGGATCGGTATCGGTCTGTTGCCACACGGCCCATTTGCCGTCGGGCGAGACTGCCGGCGCGGAAATGCGCTTCAGGGTGAGAAGATCCTGCACCGACATGGGGCGCTGAGCGGTTTGGGGCCGCTGGGCGGTCTGGGCAGAGGCAGGAACGGCGGACAGGGTCAGCGCCAGCGCGCTGAACGCGATCGATGCTTTTGTCATGCTGGCAGGCTAACCGCATAATGCGGCAGGCTCTAGCCCTTCTTGCCGACGATCCGTGAAATTTCCGCGGCGACCATCCGTTCGACCAGCGGCGGCAGGTTCTTGTCGAGCCAGTCGGCCAGGGCCGGGCGCAGCAATTCGCGGGTCAGCCCTTCCAGCGAGGTTTCGCCAGACCGGACGATCTGCGGTGCGGCAGGGGGTTCGGCCAGCATTGCCAGCGCGGTCAGCGAATCGCGCATCGAGCTGGCGGCATCGGCGGTCAGCAGCGGAGCATCGCCGCGCTCTTCTTCCGCTTCAACCAGTTCGGCCTCCACCGAAAGGTCAAGCACCTCATCATCGGCATCGCTGTCCGCTGCATCGCGGGCAAGGCCGCGCTCTTCGCGGGTGCGGCGTTCTTCAGCCGCGCCGACGCGGTTATCGCGCGCGATAACTTTCTTGATCGATTCGAGGATTTCCTCGACCGAGGGTTCTCCAGCCTGGCGCATAGCCCCTGTCTTTCCAAGCCGCCCCGAAAACGGGACTGATTCACTTTGCAGTAACTGAACCGTCCTGCGCCTTCGTGTCAACGGTTCGCGTTGACTGCGGCTTGGGTGCGGGGTCGCTGGCCCAATCCCAGACGGTGTTTTTGACGCGGTTGTAGTTGGTGTTGGGATCATACAGCGCGCCGCCGTCCAACCCCAGATCGCGCGCCTCTGCCTTGCCCATTGCCGACAGCAGGTTGAACCCGGCGACATAGGCATTGCGTTGCGCCGTCACCAGTTGAACCTGGGCGTTGAGCGATTCCTGTTCGGCGTTGAGGATGTCCAGAATCGTCCGGTTGCCCACGGTATTTTCAGCCCGAACGCCTTCAAGGCTGAGGGCCGCGGCATCAACTGCGGTTTGTGACGAGGTGATCAGCGCCTCTGCCGCCTGCCAACTGGCATAGGCGGAGCGGGTCGCGGCGATCACTGCCCGCTCGGTGCCGATTTCCTGTTCCAGCGCGGTGCCTTCGCGGGCCTGGGCCTGGCGGCGCTCCGCCGCGGGCAGGCCGCCCTGAAACAGCGGGATCGACGCGCGGATGCCGGCCTGGGCGCTGGTGGTTGCCTGAACGGCCCCGGCCAGGTTGTTCGAACCGAGATAGTCGGACCGGTCCGCGCCGGTAAACACACTGACGGTGGGCAGGCGTCCGGCCCCCGCCACTGCGGTGTCCAGCGCCGCAGCCTTTGTGCGTTCATGCGCGGCGACCAGGTCAGGGTTGTTGTCGAGCGCGATCTGCACCGCGGTATCCGCCGATTCGGGCAGGCCGGTCAGCGGCGGGGGCGATTCGAGCGCCACGGGTTCCTTGCCGATCACCTGGATATAGCGTTCCCGCGCGGAAATCAGGCTGGCTTGCGCCGATTGTTCCTGCCCCCGCGCCAGCGCCAGCCGCGATTGCGACTGGGCAACGTCGGTGCGGGTCAGGTCACCGATTTCAAACCGATCCCGCGTGGCCTGCAGGTTGACCTCAAGCTGTTTGACGTTGCTGGCGTTCAGCCCGACCACCGCCCTGGCCAGGATCACATCCATGTAAGCCGCCACAACCTGGCTGAACACGCCCGATTCGGCCCCGCGCAGATCGGCCTGTCCGGCCGCGACCCGGGTACGGGCGGCGCGGATCGAATTCTTGATCGCCCCACCGGCATAGACCGGCATTCCCGCGCTTAGCCCAAGATCAAGATTGCGATCGGGTGACAGGGCTACGGCGGCGCTGTTGTGAAGGTATTCGGTCCAGCTGGCGCTGCCGCTGACCGAAGGCAGCGACGCCGCCCGCGCAATCGGCACGCCTTCATCCACCGCGCGCTGCTGGGCGCGGGCGGCCTGCAGCGTGGGGTTGGAATTGTATGCCATGGTCAGCGCCCCGCGCAGGTCATCGGCAAGGGCAGGGCTGGCAATCAGGGCGACCCCGGCAAGCAGGGCAAGACGCGGCGCTTGCACGGTTCAGAAACTCCAGCTTTTGGGGGCGGCGAATTCGGCCAGGGCCGGAATTCCCATGTCGGCGATCGGGAACAGCGCCACCGCGCCGCCAACCTTGCGGCCCGATGCCAGCCGGGTCACGCCGCGATCGACCAGTCCGGTCACGATCCGGCCGTTTTCCTCCAGCGCGGCAATCACCCCGTCAGTCAGGCGTTCAATCGCCCCGTCGATCAGGATCAGCGACCATGTGCCGGCAACGCCGGCGGCGGCTTCGGCGGCGGACACCACCTTGACCGATCCGGCCAGCGGGCGGACCAAGGCCGCCAGATAATCGCTGCCGCAGCTTACCACCAGCACATTATCCTGCATGGTCGGCGCGGCTTCACCCAGCATCCGGCCCTGAACCAGCGGCGCGGGCAGGGCGCGGCCATCCCCCAGGGCTATCGCCCGGTCGATATAGGCGTGACCGCGCTGGTCGGCGGGGACAAAGTCCTCTCGCGCGGTGGCGGAAAACACGCCCAGCAGCCGTTCTTCATTGACCCCGCTGACACGGAGCTGGCTTTCGATCATGGCCCGGCGGGCGGCTGCAAAATCAATAGGTTCGGCGGCAGACGTCATTGCGAATCCTCACAGCCTGACCGTATTGCATGAATAACACAGCAAGGCAATCCGTTGTCTTACTAGGCGAAGGGCGGCCAAGCGCCAAGCGCTTTGACGGCTTGTTTGCGTGGTCCTAAGGGATGGGCAAACACAGGCTTGCCACACAGGAGTAGAACGATGTCCGCCATGGTCACCATCCGCGAGGAAGACCTGATCGCCAGCGTGGCCGATGCCCTGCAATATATCAGCTATTTCCATCCGATGGATTACATCCGCGCGCTGGGCGAGGCGTACAAGGCGGAGCAAGGCCCGGCGGCCAAGGACGCGATCGCCCAG
>JAFEEX010000029.1 GCA_018240895.1 Pseudomonadota bacterium
TTCGCCCATGTCCTGTTCGGGCGGCTTGCGGATCGATATCCGCCAGCACCCCTGCCCGGTCGGCTGCGCCGATCCCATGTGCGGGAACGCAAGGTCACGCACCACCGAAAAGACGCTGTCCGCACCGACAACCAGATCATACCGTCCGGAATCGCCGTCGGAAAAGCGCACCTCGGCGCTGTCGCCAACCGTTTCGATCCCGGTTACGGTCAAGCCCAGCCGCACCGGGATGGCCAGTTCCCGAACCCGTTCCTGCATGATCCGGTGCAGTACCGGGCGCATGATACCGCCGGTTGCCGGCAGGCCTTCCTCAATCACCGGTTCATCCAGAACGCGCAGCACAGTGCCATCGAACAGGCGGACCCGCGAATGGTTGGTAACCGCCCCTTCCGCCTTGATCCGGTCAGTCATGTCCAGATGGCGATAGGCCCGCAGGGTGGGACCGGTGATGGTTATTCCCGCCCCATAGACGCGCCAGTCCGGGTCAATATCCACAAGCTGAACGGCAACGCCGCGCTCAGCCATGGCAATCGCCGTCGCCATGCCGCCAATTCCGCCGCCCACGACAAGCGCCGTGGCGATGCTTCCGATCTTTTCCGCGCTCATGGCACTCTTTCCTACGCACTACGTCTTTGGGGGCAAACCCGAATGATGGATGGATGGCCATCCACACAATCGGAGGGATTTTCCCAAATCGCGTGGCTATGCGAACAACCACAACAACCGCGCATTGGGGAGGAACGTTATGCGCCATGCACTTCTGGTGACCACGGCTATTGTCTCAGTTTCGCTTGCGGCTCCGGCGCTGGCGCAGGAAGCGGCACCAACCAGCAGCGACAACTCGGTTGCCGACATCGTCGTCACCGCGCAAAAGCGGACCGAGAAACTGCAGGAAATTCCGGTCGCCGCCGCAGTGCTGACCGCCGACGCAGTGGCGCAGCAACACGTTACCGACCTGTCGGACATCAACCATGTCGTGCCATCGGTTGAAATCAAGGGCACCTTCAACGGCCGCGTCCCCTATGGCATCCGCGGCATATCGACCAACGCCAACGAAGGTGCGATCGGGCTGACATCGGGCGTTTCTATCCAGGTTGACGGTGTGCCGGTCCCGGCGGACAGCTTTGCCGCCAACACCGTTTCCGACGTGTCCTCGCTGGAAGTGCTGAAAGGTCCGCAGGCGACACTGGGCGGGCGCACGGCCTCTGCCGGGGTGATCAACTTCGTCACCTATTCACCAACCCGGACGACCCAGGGTGGGTTCAGCGCGACCATCACTGACGATGGCGAGGCGCGCGTTGACGCCCACGTTTCCGGCCCGATCACTGACACGATCGGTTTCAGCATCGCCGGGTTTGACAGCCGCACGCCCTATCCGGTCTATAACCTGACGCTGAACCAGAAATCGCGCGGCGATCAGCGGGGCATTCGCGGCAAGCTGAAGTTCGAACCGAGCGATGCCTTCGACATCACCCTGATGGGTCACTATGCGCTTGCCACCTCGCGCGGGGAAAACTTCGTGCCGGTCTATTTCACATCCGGCGCGGCGCTGTTCCCCTTCATTCCCAGCGAGTTCAACGGCCCGGGCGGTTCGCCCAGCTTCTTCGGCATTCGCCAGGCGACCGCCTATCCCGGTTTCACCATCCAGTACGGCAACACCGACTATGCATCGCCGGTCGCCATGGGATCACGCTATGAGGATATCGATGGTTCGGTGGTCGCCAATCTCAAGCTGGGTGATCTGACGCTGACCTCAACCAGCGCGCTGTTCAAGGAAAACCAGTTCCAGTCGCAGGACATCTTCGAATCGAACGTCTATTTCTTCGATATCCTGACCGGCGGCCACGCCCCGCACTTCGGCAACATCCAGACCGCCGATGGCGAGGTTCGCCAGTTCACGCAGGAATTCAAGCTGGCGTCCGACCCCAGCAAGCCGGTCAACTTCCTGGTTGGTGCCTATTATTCCAACATGACGGTGGACCAGACCGGGCTGCGCGTGTGGGTGGGCAACCCGGCTGCGAAGCGCAACGTTTCCAACACCAAGAACTACGCGCTTTATGGCCGCGCCACCTTCAAGGCGAGCGACCAGTTCTCGATGACCGCCGGCCTGCGTTACAACCATGACAAGATCGGCTGGAACCTTGACGAATACTTCAATCCGGCGGCGGGTCAATTCTACAACTGCAATCCCAACTTCGACGCCGCGGCGGGCACCGGCGTTCCGACGGGCTGCTCGTTCGCCTTCACTGACAGTTCGAACACGGTTGTGGGCGATGTTTCGCTGCAATTCCACCCGAGCCGTGACACCATGGCCTATGTGTCTTACACCCGTGGTTACAAGCCGCGCGCCTTCAACACGGTGCATGATTTCAGCTCGTTCCAGACCGGGCCGATTTACCTGCCCAGTCAGGCTGCGCTGACCGCTGCCCAGGTCACTGCCGCGCAGAATGCCTATGCAACGGACCTGCTGTTCCACAAACCTGCCGAAAAGGAAACGATCGACAGCTTTGAAGCGGGCCTCAAAACCTCGCTGCTGGATCGGCACATGACGTTCAACCTGGCGGCGTTCTATACCAACTACAAGAATTACCAGGCGCAGATCTTCGACACTTCGCAAGTGATCGGCGTTCTGGTTCTGGCCAATGCCGGGGCATCGACCCGGGGCGTGGAAGCTGACCTGAACTACGTCAACGCCAATACCCGCCTGTCACTGTCGGCGGCCTATATCGACGCCAAGTTCAAGGACTTCCCCGCTGCGACCTGCTATCCCACCCAGACCGCGGCGCAGGGCTGCGCTGCCGGGGTCCAGAACCTCAGCGGAAAGCCGATGCCGGCTTCGCCCAAATTCAAGGTCAACGCCAGCGTCCAGCAGACCGTGCCGCTGTCAAGCTTCAACGTGCTGCTGGGCGGCAACCTGTCATACCGGTCCAGCACCATGCTGCAGGCCAATCAGAACCCGCAGACCAACCAGCCGGCCTTTGCCCTGCTTGACCTTAGCCTGGGTTTCCAGACCAAGGATGAGAAGGCATCGCTGACCTTCTTCGTCAACAATGTCACCAACCACTTCTATTACACCAACATGGAAGACTTCTTCTCCGGGGCGACCGGGTTTGGTCCTCCGGGACCGACCTTCGTTCCCGCGAACATGGTGATCGGCCAGCCGGCGCGCGATGCGCATCGCTATTTCGGCGGGCGCGTGGCGTTCAAGTTCTGAACGGAATGCAAATCAGGCGGGGCACCGGATCGCAAGGTCTGGTGCCCGGTCTTTTCAGGGATAACCATGGAACACACGATCCGGCAGGATGATCTTGGCACTCACATCGACTGGGTGCTGCCCGGTGTGACCGCGCGGCAGATCGACTGGTTCTGGTCGAACATGGAAAAGGGCTTCATCCTGTGGCACCCCGAACAGCATGAACCGCTGACCTGGCCGGTTCCGCCGGCTCATGGCAATCCGCTTGGCGCGGTGCACAATGCTCCGCAGACCTGGGACGATGGCCGCCGGCAAGACCTTTACATCCGGTTCGAGCGGCTGGAGGACGTTCCCGCCGCGCTGCGCGAACGGATCCGTTATGCGCACGCCATCATCGTTGCCGGACTGGGCTTTGACCTGAGCGCGATCGAGACTGACATGCCGCTTGGCTACCGCCTGCACCAGTGGCAGGACAGCGCCGGCGGCGTGGTCGGCTCCTCAACCGCGATCGGCCTTGCCAAGCCGGAAACGCCCGCTGACGGCCTTGTCTGGGCCGCTCACGCCGCGGGTGAAATCGGCAATTGGGCGCACTTCCTTCCCGATCTCTACCGCCTTTACAGCGTCGTTACCGATCCGCGCCGCAATCCCTTTGCCGATCTTTCGCTGAACGGCAGCGGGGCCGCCGCGCATTACCGCCATATCCCAGCCTGAACCCCGGGGAGTTTTCGTCATGCCTGTCATCATCACCGGAGCCGGCGGCTTTGTTGGCCGCGAACTGATCCGCCAGTTGCTTGGTGCCGGCACGCAGGTTGTCGGGATCGACAGCGCCGCCGCGGCGATACCCGCGGGGGCCAGAGCGGTGGCCGGAAATCTCGCCGATCCCGCGGTTCGCAGCGAGGCGCTGGCGAACGGATGCAGCGCGGTGATCCATCTTGCCACGGTTCCCGGCGGCGCGGCTGAAGCGGACCCTGATGCCAGCCGGCGGATCAACGTCGATGCGATGTACGATCTGTTGCTGGAAGCCGGAGCCGCCGGAAATCGCCCCCGTTTCGTCTATGCCAGTTCAATCGCGGTGTTCGGCGATCCGCTTCCCGCCAGCGTCGATGACGACACCCCCCTGTCCCCCAAAATGATCTATGGCGGGCACAAGGCGATGATGGAAAATGCGGTGGCGCTGTTTTCCAACCGCGGCCTGATCGACGGGGTCACTGTGCGCCTGCCCGGAATCCTGGCCCGGCCCAAGGGGCCATCGGGAATGAAATCCGCCTTCATGAGCGATCTGTTCCACGCCCTGAAGGCGGGTGATGCCTTCGTCTGTCCGGTATCGGCTGACGGGATGATCTGGGCCGAATCGGTCAATCGCTGCGCCGCCAATTTTGTCCACGCGCTGACCCTGGACACCGCATTGCTCCCGCCGACCCGCGCGGTGACCCTGCCGGCGCTGCGCATCCGCATGGGCGATCTGGCCGGGGAGATCGCACGGCAATGCGGGGTTTCTCCGGATCTGGTCAGCTACGCGCCCGACGCCGCGCTGGAGGCGGCCTTCGCCGCGCAGCCGCCGCTCGCCACGCCCGCCGCCGATCGGGCGGGCTTTGCCCACGATGGCGATCTTGCTACACTGGTCGCCAGCGCCCTTGCCACGCTGAGCTAGGGCGCGGGGAGATGGCGATGCGGTTTGGACGGCTTGATCTTAACCTGCTGGTGGCGCTTGACGCGCTGCTGACCGAACGCAGCGTCAGTCTTGCAGCTGACCGGCTGTGCCTGTCCCAATCGGCCACATCGAGCGCGCTGGGCCGTCTGCGCGACTATTTCGGCGATGATCTGCTGGTGGTGAAAGGCCGGCACATGATCCTGACCGCGCGGGCCGAGGAATTGATCGAACCCGTCCGCGCCGTGCTTGAGCAAATCCGGTCAACCATTGCCATCGCCCCGCCTTTCGATCCGGCCACGGCGGACCGCCAGATCCGCATCATGGCATCCGATTACACAACGCAGGTGCTGCTGGCCGAAGCGCTGGCTCAACTGGCGATCGATGCGCCCAACCTGCGTTTCGAAATCCAGCCGATGAGCACCAACCCGGTCGAGGCGATCGAGCGCGGCTTCGTTGATTTCCTGATCACCATCGATTTTGCCGTTTCGGCAGATCATCCCAGCCAGGTCTTGTTTGAGGATGATTACGTGGTGGTCGGTGCCGCAGACAACCCGGCGATGCAGGGCGAGATGACCCGCGAACGCTATTTTTCGCTGGGCCACGTCGCCGCCCGCTTTGGCCGGGCGCAAATGCCCGCGTTTGAGGAATGGTTCACCCGCCGGCAGAAACAGCAGCGGCGGATCGAGGTGGTTGCCCCTACTTTCCTGTCGCTGCCCGGCCTTGTCCTGGGCACCAGCCGGATTGTCACCATGCATCGCCGCCTGGCCCAGCAAGTGGTCGATACCTTCCCCCTGGTGATGCGCGAACTGCCCTTTCAGATCCCGCCGATCCGCGAGGTGGTGCAATGGCACCTGACCAACAGCAATGACCGCGCGCTGCGCTGGGTGGTCGAACGGCTGGAGGCGGTGGCCCAGCACCGCGTACCGCGTCACGACAATGTTATCCCGCTTGATCCGGCCGACGAACTGCGACGCGATGAGATTGCGGCCCGGTGGCAGAACGATACCGGCTCTAGATAAGGTCAAAGCGGCGGCGTGCCGCTTCGATCATGGTATCGCGGGATTTGACCCACTCGATCGTTCGCCGCGCCTGATCCTGCAGGTCCGCGCCCATGGGGGTGAGGCGGTAAGATACCTTGGGCGGCACGTCAGCCGTTACGATCCGCGTAACGAAACCGTCGCGCTCCAGCGTCCGCAGTTTCAGCGTCAGTACCCGCTGCGAAATCGCCTGCTCGGCAGACAGGCTGGCCAGCATCCGCTTCAGTTCGGCATGACGCCATTCGCCGGTTGCCAGCACCAGCAGGATCAGCGTGGTCCACCGGTCACCCAGCAGGGCCATGACCGAGCGGACCGGGGCATCGCGGCCAGTCCCGTGTTCGGCCATTTCCGCGGCCAGCGCTTCGATTGTCTGGTGCATCGCCATCCCGTTGCAGGCACAAAAAAGTGCCGTCTTCCCTCTGCCTCCGCGCAGTCTAGAACACCCTGCCAGAGAGGCAAGAACGGGAGAGAGCGGCATGACTGTCGATGCGATCCGGATGGATGGCAAGGTGGCGATTGTTACTGGCGGGGCGGGCGGAATCGGTTTTGCCACCGGGCAATTGATGGCCGCGCGCGGTGCCCATGTGGTTCTGGCCGACATCGCGGTTGAACGCGCGAAGGAACTGGCCGCAACCCTGCCAGACGCGATCGGCCTGCCGCTTGATCTTGGCGACGAACATTCGATCGAGGCCCTGGTCGAGGCCGCCGTGACGCACTTCGGGCGGCTTGATGTGCTGCACAACAATGCCGCGCTGCTCGGCCCGGAAATCGCCCGGAACGACGGCGATATCGAACAGATGGCGACGGACCTGTGGGACCGCACATACCGCGTCAACGTGCGCGGCACGATGATCGCCTGCCGCGCCGCCCTGCCGCATCTGCGCGCAAGCCGCGGCAACATCGTCAACACCGTCAGCAATCTGGCGCTGCAAGGCCATATGATCCAGGCGGCCTATTCCTCGTCAAAGGCAGCGATCATCCAGATGACCCGCGCCATCGCCGCCAGCCACGGACCGACCGGTGTGCGCTGCAACGCGGTTGCCCCCGGCATGACCATGACCCCGGCCCTGCGCGAGGCCTTTCCCCCCACCCTGCGCAAGGCAGTGGAGGATGAAACCCTGCGCGATCAACTTGGCGATCCGGAGGATATTGCCGAGGCGGTTGCCTTCCTTGCCAGCGACGCTGCGCGCAACATCACCGGGCAGGTGCTGGTCGCCGATGGCGGCTGCGCCAGCCACGTGCCGGGGATTGCGCAGTTCCGGGCGTTTTTCTCGGATAACCAGTGACGCGCGCCCCACATCCGTTCGTCCCGAGCGAAGTCGAGGGACAGGGCGCGCGACGGTCCCTCGACTTCGCTCGGGACGAACGGATGCGGGTTCTGAATATCGAAAGGTCCTAATGATGAGCAATTACGACGTCGTCGTCATGGGTGCGGGCCACAATGGCCTGACCGCCGCCGCCTACATGGCCAAGGCCGGCAAGAAGGTGCTCGTCCTTGAACGCAAGCCCCATTACGGCGGCGGGGTTTCCACCCGCGAGCTGCTTCACCCCGGGTTCTGGCATGATGAGCATTCCAACGTCCACATCATGATCCAGGGCAACCCGATGCTGCGCGAGGACGAGCTGGGGCTGCTCTCCAAATTCGGGCTCGAATATATCTACCCCGATCTGGTTCACGTCTCGATCTGGGAGGATGGCACCGTCATCCGTTCCTACAAGGACCTGGACAAAACCTGCGAGGAGCTGGCCCGGGTCGCCAGCCCCAAGGACGCCGAAGCCTATCGCAAATTCGTCGGCATGAGCCAGACCGCGCTGCCCATGCTGATGAGCGGAATGTATGCCCCGCCCTTCCCGCTGGGCGCTTTCGTGGCGATGATGGACCAGAGCGATGAGGGCCGCTTCCTGCTCGACCTGATGCAGCGCACCGCGCTTGATATCGTCGATGCCTATTTCGACAGCGACCTGCTCAAGCTCCACATCGTCCGCATGGTGACAGAGAACCTGCAGATGCCCGACGAACTGGGCACCGGCATGGGGGCCTTCGTCATGCCGGGGATCATCCACACCTTCGGCTGCTCGATGCCCAAGGGCGGATCGGGGCAATTGAGCCACGCGCTGGTCCGCGCGATCGAGCATTTCGGCGGCGAAGTGCGCTGCAATGCCGAGGTGAAGAAGGTGCTGGTCTCTGGCGGCAAGGCCGTGGGGCTTGAACTGACCGACGGCGAAACTTTCATGGCCCGCGACGGGGTGATCGCCGCGATCCATCCGCACGTGCTGCGCAAATTCGTGGCCGAAACCCCCGGGCCGGTGCTGGAACGGGCCGAGCGGGTCACCCAGTCAACCTTCTCGATCAACCTCACCCACATGACGCTGAAGGAACGACTGAAGCTCAAGGTCGGCAACGACTGCAACGCGATGATGACCGAGCTGATGGACTTCTACTCCGTCCGCGAGATGAACCTTGAATATGATAAGCTGCGGCGCGGCGAGGTGAGCGAGCGGCTGATCGCGGGCGGTGACAACACCATCTTCGACCCCAGCCGCGCGCCCGACGGGGCCGGGGTGTTCTATGGCGTCAACTTTGCACCCTATGACCTTTACCCCAATGGCCCCGGATCGTGGGACGCGCGCAAGGACGCGATCGCGGACAAGGCGCTGGCGCAATACCGCAAATTCTATGCAAACCTGACCGATGACAACATTACCGGCCGCCTGATCCGGTCCCCGATCGATCATGAGCGTGACAGCCCGGCCAGCTTCGTGCGCGGCGACATTCACGGCTGCGCGCCGTTCTTCTATCAGTCCGCCGGGCACCGCCCCACCGCTGATCTTGGCAGCCTGCGGGTGCCGGAAATCGAGGGGCTCTACCTCGTCGGGCCGTTCATGCATCCGGGCGGCGGGGTGTTCGGCGCGGGCCGCGCCACCGCGATCCAGATGATGGATGACGAAGGCATCGATTATGACAAGGTGTGTGGAGGGCCGGTGTGATGGCGAAGGCAAAGGTGCCGGTGGCGACGATTCTTGACGCCAATGACAAGGAATTGATGGCAATCCGCAAGATCGCGGGTGAGGATGGCAACCTGGTGATCCGCGGCAAGATCTTCGGGGCCATGCCAATGGTCGCCAAACTGACCCCAGCGGAGGCACGCGCCGCATTGAAATTGCTCGATTTCCGGACCTTCGTGTTCCTGTTGACCATGCTGTTTCGACGCTAACACGGATCGTTACAAGATATATCTTGACTATTCCAGATAGTGATCCTATTTCCCGGTTCATGAGAATGAACAAGGAGAACGCCACCATGCGTGGATGTCATAACCGGGGTCGCAATTCGGCCCGTTTTGCCGCAATGGCGGCAGCTTTCGCCGCCGGAGGCGGTTTCGGCCAGCGCGGCCACGGTCGCCGCGGCGGCTTTGGCGGCCCGTTTGGCGAGGATGGCGGGCGGCGCGGCAAGCGCTTTGCCGGCGAGGAACTGCGCCTTATGGTGCTGGCCTTGCTTGAGGACGGCCCGCAGCACGGCTACCAATTGATCCGCAGCTTCGCCGAAAAAAGCAACGAGGCTTACAGCCCCAGCCCCGGCGTGCTTTATCCGCTGCTCACCCTGCTGCAGGATATGGATCTGATCGCGGAAGCCCCCGGCGAAGGCCGCACCCGCAGCTTTGAGCTGACCGAGGCAGGCAAGGCCGAGCTTGAGGCCAACCGTGAACGCGCCGATGAAGCCCTGGCCCGTCTGACGGCCATGGGCGAGCAGGCCGGCCGCACCGATGCCGCCCCGGTCCGCCGGGCGATGATGAACCTGCGCACCGCCGCCATTCAGCGGCTGACGCGGGAGGGAGTGGACAACGAAACCGCCTTCGCCATCGCCGCTCTGCTCGATGAAGCCGCGCAGAAGATCGAAAGGCTCTGAGGCATGCCTGAAAACTATTCCACCACTGCACAAGTCCCCACCGCCAGCGCCAGTCGCTACCTCCAGCAACTCAGCAAGCACTGGGCACACAATCTGGCGGTGGAGTTCGATGCCCATCACGGCACCGTGGTCTTTCCGAAGGATGCCCGCGGCGCCGATTGGCCGGGCGATGGCCTGTTCACCATGGACGCCTCGCCCGACACGCTGACGTGCCGGATCGACGCCTCGGCCCCCGGTCAGCGCGATGGCCTGAAGGGCGCAGTCGAACGCCACCTCAACCGCTTCGCCTTCCGCGAGGGCGAACTGGCGTTCGACTGGACCGATGATTGATACCAGGGTTCATTGCCATGAACCTGCCCAGGCCGAGCCGGATAACGGGCCGGCCTGGATGCCGTGATTGACGGCGGATCCGGAGTCCAGCCGCGGGCGGCTTTCCGGAACAACGGCACAACAGAAGAATATGAGGAACTGGATGCCCCGCGAGGATTCGAACCTCGATTGACGGAGTCAGAGTCCGTAGTCTTACCTTTAGACGACGGGGCAACAGGGGCGTGCCTCTAGGCGGGCAGGCGGCGCGCGTCAAGCGTGTGTGGTTGGCGGTCTTGCCCTGCGCGCAGAGCGCGGCTACGACTGTGTCAGGTACTCGCCAGACTTGGCGGGAAAATGATAACGAGTGTACGACCCATGGCGGAAACCCATCCGCCGGCCATGCGCGAGGAGGCATTGAACGGGCAGGATGTCCAGCCGGATGGGCGCTCCGCGGCGCCAGGCGACCCTGACCCCGACAGAGCCTTTTCCCGCCCGGACGGCCAGAACCAAGATTCGGTGCAGCGCACCGGCATGGCAGGCGCGCCTTGGGGTACCTTGCCGTTTCATCGCCAGGCCTTTGCCGCGATTGACCTTGGCACCAACAATTGCCGCTTGCTGATCGCCCGCCCACAAGGTGACAACTTTGTAGTGATCGACGCCTTTAGCCGCGTTGTCCGCCTGGGCGAAGGGCTGGCGCAATCCGGGCGGCTGAGTGACGAGGCGATGGACCGCGCGCTGGGCGCCTTGACGATCTGTGCCGGCAAGCTACGCCGCCGCAATGTCCATCTTGCCCGATCGGTAGCCACCGAAGCCTGCCGGCGCGCCAGCAACGGCGGCGAATTTATCGAGCGGGTCCGCCGCGAAACCGGCATCGCGCTCGACATCATCAGCGCCAAGGAAGAAGCGCGGCTGGCGGTGCTGGGCTGCCACCTGCTGCTGGAACAGGGTGACGGCCCGGCGATGATCTTCGACATCGGCGGCGGATCGACCGAAATGGTGCTGGTTGAAAGCGTGCGAGGCGAAATCCCGCGGATCCGCGATTGGCAAAGCGTGCCTTGGGGGGTGGTGTCCCTGACCGAAACCTGCGGGACAGAGCCGGACGGCGATGCCGGCCGGGTAGCGCGCTATGCCCGGATGCGCGAGCTGGTGCGCGATAGCCTGGCCCCCTTCACCATGCGGATCTGGGACCGGCTTGAGGATGAACGGGCCAGGAATATGCCGCTGCGTCTGCTGGGCACCAGCGGCACGGTAACGACGCTGGCCAGCGTTCACCTCAACCTGCCGCAGTATGATCGCCGCGCGGTCGACGGGTTGATCATGCCGGCACAAGCGATGCGCGGGATTGCCGCAAGGCTTGCCGGGATGGACCCGGCGCAGCGGCGCGGTCTGGCCTGCATCGGCACCGAACGGTCTGACCTGGTGGTGGCAGGCTGCGCCATTCTGGAAACGATACTGGACATCTGGCCCGCCGACCGGCTGGGAGTGGCTGACCGGGGCATTCGCGAAGGTATCTTGCGGAGCATGATGGCCGCCGGCGGCGCTGGCGAGAAAAGCCGTGCCGCGCTGCGGCTGGCGCGCCGGGGCGCGGACAAGCCATGACCCGATCAGGCCGCAATCCCGGTGAACGGCTGCGCACCGCCAAAAAGCGCACGGCCAGTTCCGCCAAGTGGCTGACCCGCCAGCTCAACGATCCTTATGTCAAGCTGGCCAAGGCCCAAGGCTGGCGCAGCCGGGCGGCCTTCAAGCTAATCGAGCTGGATGACAAATATGCCCTGATCAAGGGCGCGCAGCGGGTGGTCGATCTGGGGATTGCTCCGGGCGGGTGGAGCCAGGTGGTCAGGCAGCGCAACCCGCGCGCCGCTGTGGCCGGTATCGATCTGCTGCCGACCGATCCGATCGAGGGTGTGGCGATTTTCCATATGGACTTCATGGCTGATGACGCACCGGCGGTTCTGGCCGCTGCGCTGGACGGCCCGCCCGATCTGGTAATCTCTGACATGGCGGCCAACACCGTTGGCCACAAACAGACCGATCATCTGCGCACCATGGGGCTGGTTGAAACCGCCGCGCACTTTGCGATCGAACACCTCGCCCCGGGCGGCGCCTTTGTTGCCAAGGTGCTGGCGGGCGGCACCGATACCGATCTGCTTGCCCTGCTCAAGAAGCACTTCACCAGCGTCAAGCACGCCAAGCCGCCGGCCAGCCGCAAGGGTTCATCAGAATGGTACGTGATCGCCCAAGGGTTCAAGGGATAGGAAATGCAGCAACTGGCCCTGAGCGATATGTTTGGCTCCCGAGCCAACCGGCGTCTGTTTCTGGGAATCTGGCCCGGCGAAGTGGCGGTTGACGAACTGGACCAGCTGATGGAGCGCCTGCGCCGCGACGGGACCATTCCCGGCCGCACGGTCGACCGGGATCGCCTGCACGTGACGCTGCTTCATCTTGATGACTTCGTGGATCAGATCCCGCCCAGCCTGATCACCGCTGTTCAGACGGCAGCGGCAAGTTTGCAGTTCAAACCGTTTGACGTCGCGTTTGACCGGGTGTGCTGCACGGCAAAGCACGTCTTGCTGTTTCCTTCGGATGCTCTTGCGGAGCTGCAAGAATTTCGCGCCGCGCTGCGATCAGCCTTGCTGGCCCAGGGTGTGTCAACCTTGCTTTCGGCAAAGGCGCGTCAGGCGATTGGCCGGCCATACAACCCCCACGTCACCTTGTCCTACAATCCGGGCAGTGCCCCCGAGAAGCAGGTGGAGCCAATTCGCTGGACCGTGCGCGGGTTCCATCTGGTGGAAAGCCTGCTGGGACGGCACCAGCACATCAGACTGAACAGTTGGGCGCTTGGCACCTGATCCCGGGCAGGCCGGGGGCGTGAGGAATGCGGAATAAAAGCGCGTTGTCACTGCCGCTTACCGGGCAAATCTTCGGACGAAGCCGCGTGTGTACCAGCGGCTACCCCCTTTCGATCCCGTTCACCCTTCGATCGCGGTCAGGAGCTTCGCGAGCAAATCCGCCAGTTGCTCACGCGAATCGCCATCAAGCGAAGACAACAAATCGCGCTCGACAATCATGTCATCGGCAAAGGCCCTGTCGATCAGATTCCTGCCCGCTTCGGTCAGACGGACGCGCTTGCTGCGCTTGTCCTCTTCGCTGTCGATGCGTTCGATCCAGCCGGACTGTTCAAGCCGCCGCAGCCGGTCAGTCAGCCCGCCCGACGAGATCATCAAGTCCTGATAGAGTTCGGTTGGCCGAACCGATGGCTTGTCGGACCGACGCAAGGTGGCCAGCACATCAAATTCGCCAGTATCAAGACCATGGCGGGCAAATACTGCCTCGATCGGCGCGCGGGACAGCAGGGTCAGTCGCCGGGCGCGGGCGAGCACTTCCATCCCGTCCAGCGGCACATCGGGGGTTGCAGCGCGCCTCTGCGCAATAAGGCGTGCGACATGATCATTTCGCTGCGGTTTTGTCATTCCGGTCTCCGGTTTGACGAATTGGCGAATTTTATCTTGACGTCAAGATAATTCAATATATCTTGATATCGAGATAAACGGAGAACCCCGATGCAACCTGCACCGATTGACACCGAAGCCCTTGCCTGGATGCCCCTTGCTGAGGGCATTTCCACCAAGCCGTTGCGCTTCGCGGGTGAGGAGCGTACCCAGTTGCTCAAGGTCGAACCGGGGGTGAGCGTCGGCCTGCATAGCCATGGCGGCTACGTGCACGCTTTTGCCCTGTCCGGCTCGCGATTGCTGGACGGCCAGGTGATTGCCGGACCGGGTAGCTATGCCTTTGAACCAAGTGGCAACCGCGATTGCTGGAAATGCACGGGCAACGAGCCTGTGATACTGTTTATCCACATGGCGGGCGCGCTGGTCAGTTTTGACGCGCAGGGCAAGGAAAGCGGACGGACCACGACAGAGGGGCTGCGCCAGCGCTACGTAGCCTGGTGCGGGACAGAGGGGCATCCCCCGGTCGCGATCGGAGCACGGCAATGAGCAACCCGATCTGCGCGGCGTGCGGCACCTGGTATCCCGAGGCACCGGCCAGTCCCGCTGCGTGTCCGATTTGCGAGGATGATCGCCAATATGTCCCGCGCGGCGGCCAGCAATGGCTCACCTCGTCGGAACTTGCCCGGACATATGCGAACCGGCTTGAAGACGACGACGGCGTGCCGGGAATCGGGATGGTGCCCGCCTTCGCCATCAACCAGCGCTGCTGTCTGGTCGAGACGGCGAGCGGCACCGTCCTGTGGGAAACGACCAGCCTGGTCACCGACCAGGCCGTTCAAGCCATTCTCGCGCGCGGCCCGGTCAAGGCGATCGCGATTTCCCATCCGCACTTCTATGCGGCGATGGTTCGCTGGGCGGAGGCGCTGGATTGTCCGATCATGCTGCCCGCAGCGGACCGTGCCTGGGTTCAGTGCCCGTCATCGCGCATTCGCTTCTGGGAAGGTGACCGTTGTGAACTGGCACCCGGCCTGACGCTGATCCGTTGCGGCGGCCACTTTGCAGGAAGTTCGGTGCTGCACTGGCAGGATCAGTGCTGCCCCGAAGGCGCGCTGTTCGCCGGCGACACCGTGCAGGTCGCGCTTGATCGCAAACGCGTGTCCGCCATGCATTCCTATCCCAATGCCATACCCCTGGGACCAGAGCAGATCAGCGCGATTGCCTCGGCCATCGTCGGCCTGCGTTTTGACCGGCTCTATGGATATACCTGGGGCCGCAACGTCATCGCCAATGGTGATCGCATAGTCGCCGAATCCCTCGCCGCTTACCTGAAAGCTATTGCGCCCGGGTGAAAGGGTTGCTCGCTCACCGTTTCGCGCGCCCTTGATCGCCCCCCTCCAGCCACTGCAATCCAAACGCTGGTTACCTTCGATCCGAAACAATGCATTTCTCCCCGTTCGATTGGCTGCCCATAAGGCGGTCATTCCAACGGGGAGAATCCATGTCAGTCCTTGGCGTTGAAAGTGTCGTCTTCGGTGTGTCAGACCTTGCCGAGAACACACGGTTCTGGAGCGACTTCGGCTTGCCGCTGGAAAGCGCCGGGCCGAACGAAACGGTGTTCCGCCTTGCATCGGGGAGCCGGGTGGTTCTGCTGCGCCACGGTGATGCGCGCCTGCCCTCACCCGATCCCTTCGCCGGAGACGGATTGAAGGAAACGGTCTGGGGGATCGATACGGCTAAAAACCTTGAGGCAATGGCCGCCAGCCTTGCCGGCGAGGTGCCCGTCACCCGCGATGGCGATGGCACCGTCCGCGCGGTCTGCCCCGATGGTCAACCGATTGCGCTGCGGGTGTGGGACAGACGCGTGGTGGTCAGCGAAGCCTCGCCCGTCAACACCCCGGGCAGCTTCCCCCGCTTTAACCAGCACCGTATCTGGCGCCAGCGCGCCATCCCCAAGACGATCAACCACGTGGTGTTCTTCAGCACCGACTATGTCGGCAGCTTTGAATTCTATGAGCGACACCTGGGCTTTCGCTATACCGACCATTCAAAGGGCACCGGGATATTTGCCCGCGCTGATGGCACGTTTGAGCATCACAGCATCTTCTGGGTCAATTCCGACCTGCCGATTGCCCCTGATCATTTCAAATTCATGCACATCGCCTTTGGCTGCGATGACATTGACGAGGTGATGCTGGGCGCGAACATCATGGAAGCGAAAGGCTGGAAGAACGAGAGCATGAACAGCTCTGGCGGGATTTCCCGCCACCGGATCAGCTCGGCGATCTATTATTATTGCGACATCCCCGGCAAGGCGGGCGAGGCGGAATACCACGCCGACACCGATTACCTTGACGATAACTGGGTGCCGCGGGCCTGGGATTTCCGCTTTGGCTCGCTGCTGTGGAGCAACAATGCCCCGCCGATCTTCCGCGGTGACAATATCCCGTGGGACATGCAGTTTGACAGGGATCGCGCCAGCTTTGAACCCTATCGCAAAGCCACGCCCGGCAAACGGCCAACTACCGACCCAACGCTGGCGCGGCTGACCGCGGACGACGAGCACGCGATTTGACGCGCAGGGCAGTGTGATGGCCGGGGCAAGGCGCAGGATGATGGTGCTGCTGGCCACGGCGCTGGCGATGTCCAGCGCCGCCGGGGCCGAACCGCCGCCCGGGCTGCCGCCCCTGTTTGCCCCGCCGCTGCCCGTGCAAACGGACCCGGCAACGCGCACCTTCCCCGGCGGGGTCAAGATGTTCGGCGATGTTACCTATGCCGAGCGCACCGGATACCGGCCGCTCAAACTTGATCTCTATCTGCCAAAACCTTCCGGGAAAGCCGCGGCAAGGCCGCTGGTGGTCTGGATCCATGGCGGCGGCTATGAAGTGGGCAATCCGCGCACCGACTGGACCTATGGAGACTGGTCGGCGGTGCTCGCCCGGCTGGCCGCGCGCGGCTATGTTGTCGCCGGGATTTCCTATCGCCTGTCGGCAGAAGCGCGCTGGCCGGCGCAGTTGGATGATGCCCATGCCGCGCTGGCCTTTCTCCACACCAATGCCGGGCGCTGGGGGATTGATCCCGCCAGAACCTATGTCTGGGGGCTGTCGGCAGGCGGCCAGCTGGCGGCGCTGCTGGGAACGCTCAGCAAGGACAGCCCTGCCGCCATGCAGGTGCAGGGCGTGGTTGACTGGTTCGGTCCGGTCGATTTTGAGGCACAGCACGCCAGCAACACCAATGGCCCGGAATCGCGCCTGTTCGGCTGCACCGATCGGCCCTGCGCGCCTGAGGTGCTGCGCGCAGCCAGCCCGATCAACCATGTGTCACCCGCCACACCGCCCATGCTGATAATCCACGGCGTGCAGGATCATCTGGTATCCATCACCCAAAGCGATGCCTTTGCCGAACGGCTGAAGGCGCGAGGGGTTGACGTTACCTATCAGCGACTTCCCGGGCTCGATCACGGGTTCGAAGGCGGCAGCAAGGCGCAGCAGGAGCAAATCCTGCTTGATACCTTCACCTTCTTCAACCGGATTTCCGCCCGGCGTTGACCGCTGTCACGTTGGTGCCACGCATCTTGCAGATCAACAAAACCAGATTCAGTGCGGCAACCGATGTTTGCAAGACAATCGCATCTCGACCGAAGGAACGCTGTAACCAAGCGCGAGGCAGGACCGATGCGACCGGCCAATCTCCTCAAACCCCAGCTTTTGAAGTACCCTGCCCGATGGCTCATTTCCCACCCAATGGCCCGATAGGATGAACGGAAGCTTCAGTTCAACGAACCCGAAATCCACGACAGCGCTGGCGGCCTCAGTCACAAATCCTCGACCCCAAAATGCCTGAGACAGCCAATATCCCAATTCGGCGGTACCCGTTTCTGCGTCAGGGGTTAACCCAACGCAGCCAATCAACCGGGCAGAACCTTTCATAACTATGGCCCACGTCCATTCTTTTGGAACTATTTCTTCGAGGAAAAATTTCGCATCGTCCGGACCGTAGGGGTGTGGCACGCGACCAAGGCGTCGTGCGACTTCCCAGTCACCAACCGCTTCTACAATACATTCCACATCGCGCCTGTCAGGGCGGCGCAGCAACAACCGTTCGGTGTGCAGATCGGGTCGCTTGGACAGGTCTGGTTGATCGTTCATACTGCCCCGCAAGTTAACACAGCTGGCGCGACAGGCAATGCCAGATGGCGGCGCAGACGGCCACGTCCCCGTCCAATTGCGCGCAGGCATGACCTGGCTTGAAGTCTGACCGCGGGATTGATCACCGCATCGCAGACGCATAGCGTGGCGGGCTATGGATTTTGTTCAGTCCGGCTATCGCGGGTCGTTGATCGCTGACATTCGCTCAGGCTGGTGCTTTGCGCGCCTGCGCCGTCAATCGTTGCAGTGGGGAATGGACCCGGCGCTGGTGGCACAGGCGGCGGAGCTGTGTCCGGCTTTGTGGGACTATGCCGATGCAACCCATGCGGTGATGTACGCTGACGCGGACTTGCGGATTGTGCTTGACCGGATCTGGCACGGCTATCCCGATGCGCCGCAGTTTGCCCTGGCGGTGTTTCGCGGCGGACGGATGCGGGTGTTGTGGAATTTTCAGCACTGGCCCCAGCGCTGGACAATCACGCGCTGAACAGGCCCGCGTTAAAGCCGGGAACTGCCCGCGCTCCATTTGACCGAAATTTCTATCCCGCTGCCGATCGGCAGAAGCGCGCTTTGCAGATCGGGCTTGCCTGCCACCGCCGCGCGGTAGGCGCGCATATCCGGGCGCGACATGGCCGGTTCAATCACATTATCGGCGCAGACGATCGCTTCCTCCGCCAGCCGGGGATGGAACGCGTCCAGGCATGGGACGTAAAGTTCCTTCCAGATGTCGAGCAGGACGAAATCCCATTCGCCCGGATCTGCGGCGATCATCGCCACGGCATCGCCCAGCCGGAAATCGACCCGGTCGGCAAGTCCCGCCTCGGCCAGTTGCGCGCTGGCGTGGGCCTGTTTGTATTCGGCCAGTTCCATGGTCACCACCTGCGCCCCCACGATCCGCGCCGCATCGGCCAGGAACAGGGTGGAATAGCCATAGCTGGTGCCAAGTTCCAGGATCCGCCGCGGCCGCCGGGCAGTGATCAGCGCATGAAGGAACCAGCCAACTGCCTCTCCCACCGGCAGCAGAAACTCGTCGCGGACCGCGAACCCGGCGGGGCCAAGTTCGCGCATCCGCGCCGCATCGGCGGCCTCACGCGCCAGATAGCGCGTGAAAACCGCCTGAACCGCAGGATCGGCAAAGATCACGCGGCGGACCTGCCGGCATTATCAAGCGACAGGGGGCCGGCCCCGGCGGCGGAGAGCCACAGGAAGATGAAGGTGTAAAGGTAGGCCGCTTCACCATTGTTGGTTGCCGGGATAATCCCCATGGGCGCGTGGACCATGAAATAGCCCACCGCCATTTCCCCAGCGAGCAGGAAGGCCACCGGACGGGTGAAGAACCCGATCAGCACCAGGAAACCGCCGACCAGTTCCAGCAGCCCGGCAACGCCCATGAACGATAACGGCGAAACCGGCATCGGCGGCATTCCCGGCGGCGCGGCGGGGAAACCCAGCAGCTTCATCGTGCCGTGTGACATGAAGCTGAGGGCGGCCATGATCCGCAGCACGGCGTGCAGCGTTCCGGCAAAACGGGACAGGCTCAATGGATCGCGATTCATGACATTCTCCCCCTTCCAAGCGCCCCCAATTGGGGCCAATCAATCGCCTTCTTCAACAAATTCAATCAGATTGCCGGCGCAGTCGCGGATGAACGCGCCCTTGCCGAATTTCTCGCGCACGACAAAGGCGATGTCGACCGCCTTGGCCTCCATCTCGGTCAGGAACTGCTCCAGATCGGCGACGCGGAAGGCCAGATGCTTGTTGCCGTGCGTCCTCAGGTCGCTGGGCGGATGGCGGCGGTCATCGGGCAGCGGTGCGGCCCCTTCCACCTCAAACAGTTCAAAGCGCAGCGGACCTTTCTTCAGCATGGCGGTGTGGCTGCGCGCCGCCTCTATCCAGAAGCGCTTTTCCACCTCGAAACCCAACACCCGGCCATACCAGTCGATCGCGGCGTCAAGGCTGGGGACAGAGACCCCGCCGTGGTGAAAGGTAAAATCAGCCATTCCTGTCCTCTGCCGCCAGCATCGCCTGGATCTTGCGCCGCGCCCGGGTGCCTCCCTGATCAATCCCCAGCGACAGCGGCCGCCCCTCCCAGAAATCCTGCCCTTCAAGATTGGCGAAGGCGGCCTCGATGATTGGCTTGTCTTCGGCGTTGAAAGCCTGATCGAACAACTCGGTCAAAAAGGCGTCGACCGCCGGATCGTCCACAGCCTCGTGCCGGGCGTTGGCGGTGAAATAGTGCGCGGTGGTGGTGCTTTCCGGGGTAACGATGTGCGCCTGCCCGCCCACGCGAAAGCCTTCCTCGCGCGGGCGGCCCGGCAGCGTGGCGCCAATGTCCAGTTCCATGCTGGCGGGCGCGTTCCAGCGCATATCAAGCCAGTGATCAGTCAGTTGCCCCTCGGCAAAGGGCGGGCGCGTGGGAAGCGGCGCAGGCACCCCCGGCATCCACCAGTTCGAATGAAGCGTCGCCCCGTCATCGATCACCCGGTGCTGCCCGGCAAAGATCACCCCATCGCCAGCAAAGGTGCCGCGATGGACAAATTCGATGTGGCTAAGGTCCATCAGGTTGTCAGTGCAGAATTCATATGGCGCGCGCACCAGCGTATGACCGCGCAAGACCTTGCGTCCCGGCTGATCGGCCAGACGGGAAAAATCCGGAATTTCAGCGGGGTCGGCGGTATCCGCATTGCCGCCCCACATCCAGATGATCCCGTCCCGTTCGGCGCAGGCCCAGCTATCCACTTGCGCACCGGCCGGAATCCGTTCTGAAAAGGGGTTGCGGATGCACTGGCCGCCGGCATCGAAGGTCAGGCCGTGATAGGGGCAAACCAGCGCATCCCCCGCCCGCTCGCCGCGCGAAAGCGGCGCAAACCGGTGCGGGCAGCGATCGTGCAGCGCGGCAACGGTGCCATCGGCCAGGCGAAAGAACACCCGCGCGCGCCCCGCGATCCGCCGGGTCAGCAGGCCGTCCGTCAGTTCGCCAGACCAGCCCGCCATATACCAGACATTGCGAAGGAAGCGCGTCATTGAACGTTCTCCGCCGGTTGGATCAGGCCGTGTGCCCGCCCAGTGTTTCGGCAAACCAGTCAGCGATATAGTCGATCGCGAAGGCGTGGTTGTCCGCGCCAACGTGTTCGACCCCGCCTTCGCGGTCAGTGAACCATTTCAGTTCGCGGCGCGGGCTGCTGGTCAACTGGTCATAGGCCTGCTGGGCATAGTCCTTGGAAATCTGCCGGTCATTCACCCCGTGCGTGACCAGGAACGGCACCTTGATCCGGTCCATGTGGCCGTTGAGGTTCATGTCCCGGGTCTTTTCCAGGAAATCATCCATGTCCTTGGCGCCGAACACCCAGAATACGTGGCCCCAATAATGCGGCACGGGGTTTTCGCCTTCGCGCTTCATCCGGCCATACTGGACCTCGTGCCAGTTGTGGTTCGCGCCCCAGGCCGCGCCGCTTTTGAAGCGCGGTTCATAAGCGACCGCGCGCGGGGCATAGTGCCCGCCCAGCGAAATCCCGGTCATCCCGATCGCGTTCTTGTCCACGTCATCGCGGGTTTCCAGATAGTCGACATAGGCTGATGCCCAGCGCTCTGAATAGGGCGTGGCGGGCAGGTCTTGCAGGCGCAGCGCCTCACCCGTGCCGGGCTGATCGACGCACAGGGTATGGATGCCGCGCTTGGCCAGGGCATAGGGAATGCCGCCCATCCACAGCATTTCCTTCATCGAATCGAGCCCGTTGCAATAGATTACGCAAGGGGCCGGACCAGCGACCGGGGCCTTGTGGAACAGCCCGGTAATTTCCTTGCCTTCATAGGGGATCGCGATCCGGGTGACGGGATCACCGACCAGCTCCACCCCGCGCAGGAAATTCTTGATCGCCTTGTCATAGGTTTCCACCCGACCGGGCGAGCCGTGCGCCTGCATCCGCTCGCCCGTCTGGTAATAGATCGCGCTGCGCTTCAGCTTGTTGCCGGCTGAATACATCCGGCCTTTGGCCACATCCTCATCGGCAAGACCGGTCAGCTTGTCAGCCATCTTGACCCATTCGGCCATGAATTCGGCGGTGCCGGCATCCTCGCCCGCCTGGGCCGCCTTCATCAACGGCTGGATTATGTCGACAATCTCGCCAATGCGCCCGCCGTTTTCCAGCGCGATCGAAACCGACAGGTTCCAGACATAGTTGGGAAAGGGTTCAAACAGAGCCATCAATTCAATCCTCGAAAATGGCGACCGCGCGGGTCCAACCCGCCGAAGCGCCCTTGATCTTGTTAGGGAAGCACGAAATCATGAACCCGGTTGAAGGGATCGCTTCCAGATTGTGCATCTTTTCAATGTGGCAATAGCCGATGTCCACGCCGGCGCGGTGGCCTTCCCAGATCAGTTTGGGGTTGTTGGTTTCCAGCACCTTGTCCTTGGTGTGAACGAAGGGCGCATCCCATGACCAGGCATCGGTGCCGGTCACCCGCACACCGCGTTCCAGCAGGTACATCGTCGCCTCATACCCCATGCCCGCACCGCGGCTGACATAGGCGGGATCGCGGTCAGCCAGCGCCTTGCCGGCGGCGGTGTTGACCACCACGATATCGAAGGGTTGCAGATCGTGGTCGATCCGCTTGAGCTCCGCCTCCACATCCGCCGCCGTGGCGACATAGCCATCCGCGAAATGCCGGAAATCCAGTTTGACCCCGGGGTTGAAGAACCATTCCAGCGGCATCTGGTCGATTGTGCGCGACGGCCGCGCGCCGCCTTCAAGGCTGGCGCTCTCGCTGGGGTGATAGTGCCACGGCGCATCAACGTGCGTGCCGCTGTGCGTGGTCAGCCGGACCCATTCCGACGCGCAGAACGGATGGCCGCCGATCATCCCGTCGATGTCCGCGCCGGGGAAGAAGGCGTTCAGCTCATGCCGGGTGCCATCGTGGGTTTCGTATTCGATCGTCGGCTTCAGAAACGGCGGATCGCTGATGATGTCGTTTTCAAGCGTCATCGACAGATCGACATAGCGGCGGGGCATGGCGTTCTCCAAACAAGTCAAAGTCAGGGCAAAATCGGATCTAACCCGTCCGTCCTGAGCTTGTCGAAGGACTGCCCTTGCTTCGTGCGAGCGCGGGGGACGCATGAAGAAGAAAAGGACAATGCTTCGACAAGCTCAGCATGGGCGGGTTTGCAGGGCAGAGCATGGTGCCAGGTTCCTTCAGTCCGCGGTCCAGCCGCCATCGACAACCAGGCTGGTCCCGGTCATCAGGGCGGAGGCATCAGAGGCGAGGAACAGTATCGCACCCATCAGATCTTCGACAGTGCCGATCCGGCCCAGCTTGATCTTGGTCAGGACCGATGCCTTGAACGCCGCATCCTCGAAAAACGGTTTGGTCAGGGGGGTTTCGATAAAGGTTGGGGCGATGGTGTTGGAGCGGATGCCGCGCGGGGCAAGGTCAAGCGCGAAGGCCTTGTTCATCCCTTCAAGCGCCCATTTCGATGCGCAGTAAAGGCTGCGGTTTGGCCCGCCAACGTGGCCCATCTGGCTGCCCATGTGGATCAGGCTGCCCGCCTCCCCCGCAGCGATCAGCCGTTTGGCGCAGGCCTGTGCGACAAAGAACGCGCTTTTGAGATTGAGGTCCAGCACCGCGTCATAATCATCCTCGCTCACTTCCCACACCGGCTTGGGGCGGTTGGTGCCGGCGTTGTTGACCAGGATATGGAACGGTTCGCGCGCTTCAAAAAAGGCGGCAACGGCGGCAAGATCAGACACATCCAGTGTTGCGGCGATTGCTGCACCGCCAATCTCGGATGCTGCAACCTCAATCTCGCTTGATGTTCTGGCGACCAGCGTCACCTGTGCCCCGGCATCGGCCAGCGCGGCGGCGGCGGCAAGACCGATCCCGCGTCCCGCGCCTGTCACCACGGCGCGCTTGCCATCAAGGCGAAGGGAGGGAGTCTTGGGCAGGGTCACAGGATTTGATCGCACAAAGACACGAAGGCACGAAGATGTTCCTTCACGCCGCAGCCGTTTTCAATCGATCCGGCCTGTTCGCCCGCGCCAAGGCATGGCTGGAAAGCGGCTTCGCCGCATTGCGCGGCATCTTCGTGCCTTCGTGTCTTTGTGCGAGCCATCCTCACGCCCGGGTCAACTCACTCGGTTCGGCCTGCCCGGCATAAGGCACATTGCGCCCGCCGAAACGCCGCACGCGGATGTTGGCCTGTTCGCCGTGCCCGGCAAAGCCTTCCAGCGCGCAGAGACGGCTGCAATATTCGCCGATCAGCGCCGAAGCCTCATCGGTCAACACCTTCTGATAGGTGCAGGTCTTGAGGAACTTGCCGACCCACAGGCCGCCGGTATAGCGCGCCGCCTTCCTGGTCGGCAGGGTGTGATTGGTGCCGATCACCTTGTCACCAAACGAAACATTGGTGCGATTGCCCAGGAACAGCGCGCCGTAATTGGTCATGTTGGTGAGGAAGTAATCAGGATCGCGAGTCATCACCTGAACGTGCTCGCTGGCGATCTCGTCCGCAACCTTGACCATTTCCTCATAGCTGTCGGCAACGATCACCTCGCCGAAGTTCTCCCAGGCCTTGCGGGCATGGTCGGCGGTGGGGAGGATTTCCAGCAGCCGGTCAATCTCGGCCATGGTCGCGCGGGCGAACTTCTCCGAATTGGTGAGCAGCACGCCGGGGCTATCCGGGCCATGTTCGACCTGCCCCAGAATGTCGGTTGCGGCCATTTCCGGATCGCAGCCGATCTCGTCAGCAATGATCAGCGTTTCGGTCGGCCCGGCGAACAGGTCGATCCCGACCCGACCGAACAGCTGCCGCTTGGCCTCGGCCACAAAGGCGTTGCCCGGGCCAACCAGAATATCGACCGGATCGATCGTCTGGGTGCCCAGCGCCATTGCCCCAATCGCCTGAATGCCGCCAAGGGCATAGATCGCATCGGCCCCTGCCAGCGCCTGCGCCGCGACGATCGCCCGCGCCGGGGTGCCCTGAAACGGCGGGGCGCAGGTGATGACGCGCGGAACGCCCGCAACCTTGGCGGTGATCACGCTCATATGGGCGGAGGCGAGCAGCGGATATTTGCCGCCCGGCACGTAACAACCTGCGGCGTTGATTGGCAGGTTCTTGTGGCCCAGCACCACGCCGGGCATCGTCTCAACCTCAACGTCCTTCATCGAATCGCGCTGGATCTGGGCGAAGTTTCGCACCTGGGTTTGCGCGAATTCGATGTCCTTGCGCTCCTGCGGGGTCAGGCTGTCAACGCAGGCGTCAATCTCCGCCTGGCTCAACCGGTAATCGTCACGGTCCCAGCCATCGAACTTGATGCTCATCTCGCGCACCGCCGCATCGCCGCGCTTCTCGATGTCGGCCAGCGCCGCCTCGACAATGTCGCGCACCTTGCGGTCTGCATCCGCCTTCGCCTCGGCAGTCGCGCCGCGCTTGAGCCACTGGGCCATAGGTCTCCCCGATATTTACTGTGAACAGGATTGCCCAATGCATGAGGGGGTTTGGCCAAACCATCGCATAGTATCGATGCCAGCCTATCGACCGAATGCCTTTGTCGCGCGCGCAGAGCAGGGGTAGCGGAACAAGCAGAATAGCCCCGCCCGTCACTCCGGGCTTGACCCGGGGTCCCGCTTTCTATCGGCCTCGCCAAGGCAGCGGGACCCCCGGGTCAAGCCCGGGGTGACGGTTGTTGTTTGGACAGGGAGAATTGTTGATGCGGTTGGCAACGCTGAAGGACGGAACAAAGGACGGGCGGCTTGTGGTGGTATCGCCTGACGGCAGCGCCTGCGCGCCCGCACCGGTCAAGACCCTGCAGGAAGCGCTGGAAGATTGGGACGCCGTGGCCCCGCAGCTTGCCGCCGCCAGCAACTTTCCCGATCCGCTTGATGCCAGCCAGATTCTCGCCCCCTTGCCGCGCGCGTGGCAGTGGCTGGACGGATCGGTCTATGCCAGCCACGGCGCGCTGATGGACAAGGTGATCGGCGTGGACAAGGAACCCGTGCCCTGGCCGCTGATGTATCAGGGTGTGTCCAACAAGTTCTATGGCCCGGGCGAAGACGTGGTGATGGCCGACGAGGCGCTGGGGATCGATTTCGAAGGCGAGTTCGGCGTGATCGTTGACGAGGTGCCGATGGGCGTCTCGCTGGAACAGGCGGGCAAGCACATCCGCCTGGTGGTCCAGATCAACGACTGGTCGCTGCGCGCCCTGGCCGGGCCGGAAATGAAAACCGGATTCGGCTGGGTTCAGGCCAAACCGCCGTGCTCGATGGCGCCCTTTGCGGTGACGCCCGATGAACTGGGCGACGCGTGGGAGGATTTCCAGCCCAACATGAACTTGGCGGTGTTCTGGAACGACGCCAAGTTTGGCAATGCCCACGGCAAGGCGATGGGCCACGGCTTTGATGCGCTGGTCGCTCACGCCGCGCGCACCCGCAGCCTGGTGGCGGGCACGGTGATCGGATCGGGCACGGTTTCCAACGCCAACTTCCGTGAAGTCGGCTCATCCTGCATCGCCGAGCGGCGCGGGATCGAAATCGTTGATGAAGGCGCGGCCCGCACCGATTTCATGAAATATGGCGACCGGGTGCGGATGGAAGCCCGCGCCGCCGATGGCCGCACCCCCTTTGGCGCGATTGACCAGAAGGTGGTTCGGCCATGAGCGCCCTGTCCGACAGCGGGCTGCCGCTGGTCCAGCGGGTCGTCACCGGGCATGATGAAAACGGCCGAGCCACGTTCAAGAGCGAGGATTTCTCGCCAACCCGGATGATCTCTTCGGGCGATGCCAGCTTCCTGACGATCTGGACCACCGAAGCCGTCCCCGCTGATGTCAACGACGAGCGTGACGGGCGCGACCTGCCAACCGGGCTGACGCTGGAGCGCGGATCGGTGATCCGCATCACCGATATGCTGCCGGGCAAGGAAAGCCCGATGCACCGCACCAACAGCATCGATTACGGCATCGTCCTGCAAGGCGAGATCGAGCTGGAGCTTGAGGACGGGCGCAAGAAGACGATCAGGCAAGGCGGGATCATTGTCCAGCGTGGCACCAATCATCTGTGGCGCAACACCACTGACAAGGTGACGCGGATCGCCTTCATCCTGATCGAGGCCCCGGCCTATCGCCACAACGGCGTGCCGCTTGATGAGATGAAGCCTGAGGACGTTCACGACTGACATCGGGAGAGGGAACCATGCGCAAGGCCTTGATCGCGGCGGCTCTGGTGGGGGGCGCAAGCCTGGCATTGGCCCAGTCCCCGTTTCACGCAATCAGCCCGGGGCCGCGCGCCCTGCCGGGTGATCGCCTGCCGCCCTTCGCGGTGCTGGACGATCAGGGCCAGTTGCAATTGAGCCCGCCGCCGCTGCCGCCCGGCGTGCACTTGCCCCAGCCCGGCGGTCCGCCCGAATCGACTGCACCGGGGCCAAGTCTGGCCGAGGCGACGCGCATGGCCCAGGCGGCGGTGCGGGCCTGCTCGGCGCTGGGCTATCGCACCGGAGCCGCCGTGGTCGACAGCAAGGGTGAACTGCGCGCCGGGCTGACCGCGGACGGCGCGGATGGCAGCCACATCTTCGTCGCCATGCGCAAGACCGAAGTGACCCGCGTGTTTGCCATGCCGAGTTCTGCCGCCAATGCGCTGCTGCAAAAGGACAAGAACCAGCTTGGCAAGGTAACCCCGGCGATGTTCGTTGAAGGCGGCGCGGTGCCGATTGAGCGGAACGGCAAGATCATCGGCGCGATCGGGGTCAGCGGCGCGGCGGGAATGCCGATTGGTCACAATGATGAGGTTTGCGCCCAGGCAGGCATCAAGGCGATGACCGTCCGGCGCAAATGACGGCACTGTTCAATCTTTCCGGCAAGGCCGCGCTGGTCACCGGATCAACCCGGGGAATCGGCCGCGCCATTGCCGAAGCCTTGATTGCCCAAGGCGCGCGGGTGGTGATCTCCAGCGAGGACGAGGCTGACACCGCGCGGGTGGCGGGTGAGCTGGGAATGCCGGGCTGCGCCTGCGACGTGACGGATGATGCGGCGCTGGCCGCGTTGGTTGACTTTACCGCAGCGCAGCTTGGCGGGCTTGACGTGCTGGTCTGCAATGCCGGGATCACCGGCAAGCCCGGGCCTTTCGCCGCCATCGACATGGAAGATTATGCCCGGGTCATGGCGATCAACCTGCGCAGTCAGGTGGTGCTGACGGGCCTCGCGCTGCCTCACATTGCCGCGCGCGGCGGAGGCAGCGCCGTGCTGATCGCCAGCCTGTCTGGCCTGCGCGGCAATGGCCGGATCAATGCCTATGCCCTGGCCAAGGCCGGGGTCGCCCAACTGGCGCGCAACCTTGCGGTGGAATGGGGGCCGAGAAACGTGCGGGTCAACGCGGTTTCACCCGGCTTCATCGCCACGGAACTGTCTCAGCCCCTGCTCGACAATGCAGAATTCATGGCCCGCCGCATGGCGATGACCCCGCTGCGCAGACCGGGCACACCCGCCGAGGTTGCTGGCACGGTGGCGTTCCTCGCCTCGGCCGCGGGAGCCTTTGTGACCGGTCACAACCTGGTGGTTGATGGCGGCACCGTGATTACTGACGGGAGTTGAATGAAGCAGTTTCCCGGACACGACAACATTGCTGTCGTTGCTCTCTCCCCTTCAGGGGAGAGATACGAAGGCTTGGGAGCGGAGCGAACTAGCCGAAGTAGAGAGGGGAGCGCGAGCGCAGCCCCCTCTCCCAACCCTCTCCCCTGAAGGGGAGAGGGCTTTGTCCGCTCCCCCAACTCACCACGCCGTCGCCCCCGCATCCACCGCGATATCCGCCCCGGTCACATAGCGCGCCTCGTCGCTGGCCAGCCAGACGGCGCACCAGGCGATGTCCTGCGGCTCGCCGAGGCGCTTGACCATGTTCTTGGCCAGCACCGCCTGCTCAAACCCCGGGTCCATTTCCAGATGCCGCGCGGTCGCCGCCGTCTTGATGAAACCGGGGGCAATGGTGTTGGCGCGGATGTTGTGGGCTGCGCCCTCCATCGCCAGTTGCCGGGTCATGGCCAGCACCCCGCCCTTGCCGGCGCAGTGCGCCAGCGCCGGGCTGCCTTCCAGCGCGTGGCGGGCATTGGCGCTGGCAAAGTTGATCACCGATGCCGTGCCGCTCGCCTTGAGCCACGGCCAGGCTGCGCGGGTGGCAAGGAACACGATGTCCAGTTCCCCCGTCAAGGTGGTTTTCCAATCGGCGTAGGACAGGTTTTCAATCCAGCCGAACACGGCAAAAGCCGCTGCATTGACCAGCACGTCAATCCGGCCATGCTCCGCCCCGATTCGCGCGAACAGCGCGTTTACCGCCGCTTCGTCAGTCAGGTCGCAATCGGCGCGATCAATGCCGATCACCGCCGCGCCTTCACGCGCGAACACGTCCGCGCAGCCCTGGCCGATGCCGTTGGCCGCGCCGGTTACAACCGCGATCCTGCCTGCCAGCCGTCCGCTCATGCCGGTTCCCGCGTCAGCATTCTGACCGGCGCGACCAGCGCCACCGCGGCAGCGCCCAGGCACAGCCAGCCAAGCACCCCGAAGGTCGGCAGGATCGCCCCGGTGAAGCCCATGATGAAAGGGATCGCCAGATTGTTGCAGGCGAATTGCGAAAGCGCGAAAGTGCCGTTCCAGATGCCGGTGCCGCGCCCGCGCACTGCAAACGGCAGCCTGGCGACGGCCCAGGTCAGCAGAGTGGGCAGCAGCATCCCGGCGCCGATCTGGTCAAGCCCCGCCGCAAAAGTGAACTGCCACGGATCCATGAGGCTGGACATCAGCAGGAACCCGGCGGCAAGCAAGCCGAATTCAAGCACGAACATTGCCTTCAGGCTGAGCCGCGGATTGAGGAACCAGAAGCAGACCGTCCCGACCGGCACGAAAATGCTCGCCACCGAAGTCATCAGCCCGCCCCGCGCCGAATCGTAGCCGCCACCGGGCAGGGTAACGCCAAGATCGTTCAAGGCGGCGGGCAGTTTCATCTGCACGGTGTAGAACATCACGCCGCCGAACAGGGTGATCGCGCAGATCAGCGCCATTTGCCCCCAGGGAATGTCGCTCCATTTGCCCTGGCGTCCGGCCTGGGCAAGATGCTCAGATTCCTCAGGCTCCCACGTGAAAGCCAGCACCAGCGCCAGAAAGACCAGCGGGATCAGGTAAAGCAGGAAGACATTGTGCCAGTCCCGCGCCCCGACATTGCCGGCAATAAAAATCGCCAGGATCGCGAAGGTAGAGGCTGTGCCGGTCTGCGCCGCGAGCCAGCGATTGCGGCTTTCGCCCTTGAAGAAATCGCCGATCAGCGTGGTCGACAGCGTCATCAACGCCGCTTCGACGATCCCCACCGCGATCCGGCTGATCAAGATCAGCCGCAGGTCGTTGAGGAAATAGGGCATGATGCCGACCACGACATAGACCGCCATGGCCCAGACCAGCAGACGGCGCCGGCCGACCCGGTCACCCAGCGCCCCGGCGGGGATGGAGAACAGCGCGACGCAGAGCGAGGGGATCGAGATGATCGCCTCGATATAGCGGCCCAGCGCGGCGGGAGTGTAAAGCCCGGTCGGGCCGAACTGTTCCGCAATCTTCGGCGCGATCGGTGCAACGAACAACGCCGCCATTACCGACAGGGTGATCGGAAACAGCAATGACAGCCCGGTCATGAAGGTTGGCTTGCGCGGCTCGGTCATCAATCTCCCCTCCAGCCGTCTTGATGCGGCGATCCCGTCCTAGCAACCGCTCCCAATTCGATCAAAACGATGCGATGACGCACCGCCTATTGACGGAACGAATAGGTGCAATTGGCCGCGCACCCGCGTCAGTCCGCCCAATAGAGCCGCATCGGATTGTGCACGAGCAGCTTGCGCTGGGCCTCATCGCCCGGGGCGATGCGGGGGATCATGTCAACCAGGTGGCCATCGTCGGGCACGGCATCCTGCATATTGGGATGCGGCCAGTCAGTGCCCCACAGGCAGCGATCGGGATAGTCGGCCACCAGCGGGGCAACGCTTGCCGCGAACATATTCCACGGATCGCCGCCCGGATCGAGCCGGTCAGGGCAGGTCGCCTTGAAATGGATATCCGGGCGGCTGTCCAGCAGGCGGCGGAACGCCTTCATGTCCGGCCCGTCCGGCCCCTGAGCCACGTCGGGGCGGCCCATATGGTCAATCACCAGCGGCACCGGGATGGCATCCATGAACGGGCGCAGTTCCTCCAGGATATCGGCCTCAAAATAGATCACCACGTGCCAGCCGCGCGGCAGGCGGCGCGCCACCTCAAGAAACTTGTCCTTGGGGGCATCGTCAACCAGCCGTTTCAGGAAGTTGAAGCGGATGCCGCGAATGCCGCCTTCGTGCAGCGCCGCCAGTTCTGCATCACCGATCGCCGGATCGACCACGGCCACGCCGCGCGCCTTGCCGTTCGATCTGGCGATGGCGTCCAGCGTTGCGGCATTGTCCGTGCCGTGGCAGCTCGCCTGGACAATCACGTTGCGATCAAAGCCAAGGCGATCGCGCAGGGCGAACAGCATATCCGGCCCGGCGTCTTCCGGCAGATAATTGGCCTTGGCGCTGAAGGGGAACTTCGCCATTGGCCCGAACACGTGGCAATGGGCATCAACCGCTCCCGGCGGAGGGACATAGCACGGCTTGGACGGGCTGGGATGCCAGGAAACGATGCGGTCGGTCATAGGGGCTCCGTTGGCGCGCGGGCTTCGACAGGCTCAGCCTGAGCGGGAATTATTTGAAATCAAAACCAAGCCCGCTCAGCCTGAGCTTGTCGAAGGCCGCGCGCAAGATCATCCAAACACCACCCCGTCCATCAGCTTGCGCGCAGTGCGCAGCAGTGCGGCGCTGACCACCTCGCCCGCGTCGTTCACTTCCAGCACGCAGCTCATTTCGCCGGTGGGGTGCTCAACCGACAGGGTCTTGCGATTGCCCTGCGGAACCACGGCCACTTCCGCCGCCGGGGTGCCGGGGATCAGGCAGGCGGTGGCGACGCTGACCGCGCCAAGCACGCCAATCGCGGCATGGGCGCGGTGGGGGATGAAGCTGCGCACCGTCACCGCACCGCCATTTCGCGGCGGCGCGACCAGCATCATCTTGGGCACGCTCTTTTCCCGCACGTCGCCAAGGCTCATCCGCTGTCCCACGGCCAGCCGGATCGCTTCGATCCGGGCCTTGAGATCGCTGTTGGCATCCAGCCAGTCGCGGTCCTCATAGCCGGTAATCCCCACATCCGCCGCCTTGATCACCACGCAGGGCATGCCGTTGTCGATCAGGGTAACCGGCACGCCGTCCACCACGTCAACCGCATTGCCGCTGGGCAGCAGCGCGCCGCATGACGAACCGGCAGTGTCGCGAAATTCGGTGGGGATCGGGGCATGAGTGCCGGGAACGCCATCGATCGCCGCATCGCCCGCGTAAGTGACCGCGCCGCCCGGCGTCTGCACCGTGGCCACGGCGACTTGCCCGGTATTTTCCATAAAGATCGCAACAGCGGTTTCATCACCCCTTGCCGCCACCAGCCCGCGTTCGATCGCGAAGGGGCCGACTCCCGCCAGGATATTGCCGCAGTTCTGCGCATCGGAAACAATCGCCTGATCGACGAAAACCTGCAGGAACAGGTAATCGACATCAATCCCGTCGCGCGCCGATTTGCTGACCACCGCAACCTTGCTGGTCAGCGGATCGGCCCCGCCCATCCCGTCAATCTGGCGCGGATCGGGGCTGCCCATCACCGCCAGCAGGAAGGCGTCGCGCTCGGCGGTGTCGGCGGGCAGATCGGCCTTCAGGAAATAGCCGCCCTTGGACGTACCGCCGCGCATCCACATGCAAGGGGCGGACTTCACCAATGCCTCCCCAGCAGGGGCAGGGCGCTACACATAACGCAGCCCTTCCTTCTCCAGTCGCTCACGCATCTTGTACATATCAAGGCCAAGCACCCCGTCCGCCAGCTTGGCGCGCTTTTCGCCCTCGTTGGCTTCGCGCGCCTGCGCGGCGGCAAGCACGGCTGCGGCCCTTTCACGCGGGACCACGCAGACCCCGTCATCATCAGCCACGATCACATCGCCGGGGTTAACCAATGCCCCGGCGCAGACCACCGGCACATTGACGCTGCCCAGCGTGTTCTTGACCGTCCCTTGCGCATAGATCGCCTTGGACCAGACCGGGAACTGCATTTCGGTAAGGTCACGCACGTCGCGCACTCCGGCGTCGATAATCAGCCCCCGGCAGCCGCGCGCCTGAGCGCTGGTGGCCAGCAGATCGCCAAAATAGCCATCCTCGCACGGGCTGGTCGGGGCCAGCAGCAGGACATCGCCCGCCCGCAGCTGCTCGATCGCGACATGGACCATCCAGTTGTCGCCCGGCGGCGCGCTGATCGTCACCGCTGATCCCGCGATCCGCGCTCCGGGATAGATCGGCCGCATGTGGCTGGCGAGCAGGCCGGTACGGCCCTGAGCCTCGTGCACGGTGGCGACGCCGCAATGGGCCAGGCCATCAACCACTTCTGGCGCGGCGCGTTCGATATGCTGCACGACAATTCCGCCCATCGCCAAACCTTTCCACCAAGCGCGAGCGCCGGTGATGCCCCAGCCGCAGCGGCAAGGGAAAGAGAATGTCTGGCGGAGCAATTAGTTTTCGCTAAGGCAGGTTCCATGACGATCTGGCATATGAACCTTCGGCACCTGGCCGCTGCGGCGCAGATTGTGCGGCTGGGGACGATCAATGCCGCCGCCCAGGCGGTCAACCTTACCCAGCCAGCCATAACCCAGGCCTTAGCCCGCCTTGAAGGTCAGCTTGGCCTGCCGCTGTTTGAACGCAGGTTTGATGGCATGGCCCCGACCCCGGCGGCGGACATTCTGGTCCCCCGGATCGATGCGGCGCTGGCGCTGATTGCCAGCCCCCACGTTACCATGGCGCGGCTGCGTGCGCTGCTGGCGCTGGCGGATGCGGGCAGCTATGCCGGGGCAAGCGTACAGACCGGGCTATCACTTCCCTCGCTCCACCGCGCGGTCAGCGACCTATCACTGTCAATGCGGCGCAATCTGGTGCAGCGGCGCGGCAAGGTTGTGGTGCTGACCGACACCGGTGATCAGCTTGCCCGCGCTTTTCGCCTGGCCCGGGTTGAGCTGGAAACCGGCCTTTCCGAAATTGCGGCCCTGCAAGGCCGCGAAACGCGCCAGATCGCGATCGGGGCCATGCCGCTGTCACGCGCCCGCATCCTGCCCGCGGCGGTCACGCGGTTCTTGCGGCGGCACCCCAGGGTGCGCATTTCCATCGCCGAGGGATCGCGCGCCGAACTGGTTGAACCGCTGCGCAACGGCGCGCTGGACCTGATGGTGGGTGCCCTGCGCGATCCCCTGCTTGAAGCTGACCTGACGCAGCAACCGCTGTTTGCGGATTTGCCGGCAGTGATCGGACGGCGCGGTCATCCGCTGAGCAGCATTGCGCCCGGCACCGCGCCCGCTCCCGCTGATCTTGCCCGCTATCCATGGACCGTTCCGCCGCGCGGCGCGCCGCTGCGCGACAGTTTCGAACGGTACTTTGCCGCCGCCGGAATAGCCCCGCCGCCGGTGCCGATCGAATCCGGATCGGTAATGATGATCCGCCAGATCCTGATCGACAGCGATTTCCTGACCATGCTCTCGCCCGAACAGGTCGCCGTTGAACTGGAGGCCGGCTGGCTTGAACAGATCGCCCAGCTTCCCCGGGGCCTTGCCCGGACCATCGGCGTCACCACCCGCGCATCGTGGCGGTGGACGGTGGTGCAGCGCGAATTCATGGCTGATCTTGAGGCTGTCTCTGCCGAAATGGGGTGAGGCCTGACACCGGGTTTAGCCCAAACTTATATCTTCCAGGCAGTTCCGATTTGTCGTTTCGCGGCGGTCCACGCAG
Source organism: Pseudomonadota bacterium (assembly GCA_018240895.1). GTDB lineage: Bacteria > Pseudomonadota > Alphaproteobacteria > Sphingomonadales > Sphingomonadaceae > Novosphingobium. The sequence continues at coordinate 34,574 of JAFEEX010000029.1, forward strand.
GGTTGACCGATGCAGATCGATGTTGCCCTGATCGGTTTTGGTGAAGCCGGATCAACCTTTGCCCGCGCGGGCGGGTGGGCCGGGCGCGCCCGCGCCTTTGACATTCTGCCGGCGCGATCGGAGGTGATGGCTGCATCGCGGATAGGCGTGGCCACGACCGCGGCGGAGGCGCTGGCTCAGGCACCACTCGCCCTGTCGCTGGTCACTGCTGATCAGGCGCTGGTGGCGGCCGAACGCGCGGCTCCGCTGCTTGCGCCCGGCGCGCTGTGGTGTGATCTGAATTCCGTGGCCCCGCAAACCAAGCGCGCGGCGGCGGCCGTGATCGAGGCCGGCGGCGGGCGCTATGTTGACGGTGCGGTGCTGGCCCCGGTCAACCCCGCGCGAATGACCGTGCCACTACTGCTGGCGGGCCGCCATGCCGAAGAAGCCAAGGCCAGGCTGGAAGCGCTGGGCTTCGCCAATGTCCGGGTGGTCGGGGCCGAGGTTGGCAAGGCCAGCGCTATCAAGATGATCCGTTCGGTGATGGTCAAGGGGATCGAGGCGCTGAGCGATGAAATGATGGCCGCCGCGCGCGCCGCCGGGGTTGAGGACGAGGTGCTGGCCTCGCTCGACGCCAGCGAGAAGGCGCAGCCCTGGGCACAGCGTGCGGCCTATAACCTTGAACGCATGACCACCCACGGAGCGCGGCGCGCGGCGGAGATGGAAGAAAGCGCCAGAACGCTGCTGTCACTGGGCGTCGCCCCGGTGATGACGCGGGGCACGGTGCTTCGGCAGAGGCAAGCCGCCCAGGTTCCCCAGACTTCCCAAATTCCGTTCGGCACGAACGGGGCAGAGCAAGCAGGTTGACATGATCATAGACTGCCACGGCCACTACACCGTCCTGCCCAAGGCTCACGACGAATGGCGCGAGGCGCAGAAGGCTGCGTTCAAGGCCGGGCAACCGGCCCCTCCCTATCCCGCGATTTCCGATGACGAAATCCGCGAGACGATTGAGGCCAACCAGCTGCGCCTGATCAAGCAGCGCGGCGCGGACATGACGATTTTCTCGCCCCGCGCCAGCGCCATGGCCCCGCACGTCGGCGATCAATCGGTCGCGGTGGAATGGGCGCGGGTCTGCAACGATCTTATCGCCCGCGTGGTCGGCCTGTTCCCCGATACCTTCGCCGGCGTCTGCATGCTGCCCCAATCGCCAGAGGCGGACATGACCAGCTCGATCGCGGAGTTGCAACGCTGCGTGGCCATGGGCTTCATCGGCTGCAATCTCAATCCCGATCCGGGCGGCGGCCATTTCCGGCATCCGCCGCTGACCGATGAATTCTGGTTCCCGTTCTACGAAGCGATGTGCGAACTGGACGTGCCGGCGATGATCCACGTGTCCGGGTCGTGCAATCCGGCGATGCACGCCACGGGCGCCTATTACATCGCGGCGGATACCATTGCCTTCATGCAACTGCTGGAAGGTGATCTGTTCGCGCGGTTTCCCACCCTGCGTTTCATCATCCCGCATGGCGGCGGCGCGGTGCCCTATCACTGGGGGCGCTATCGCGGGTTGGCTGATATGCTCAAGAAGCCCGATCTCCAGACTCATCTGATGACCAACGTGTTCTTCGATACCTGCGTCTATCACCAACCGGGGATCGACCTGCTGGCCGACGTGATCGATAACAAGAACATCCTGTTTGGCAGCGAAATGGTTGGCGCGGTGCGCGGGATCGATCCGACCACCGGGTTCCATTTTGACGACACCAAACGCTATGTCGATGCGCTGCCCATCACCCCTGCCGAGCGCAGTGCCATCTTTGAAGGCAATGCCCGCCGGGTTTTCCCTCGCCTTGATGCCCAACTGAAGGAGCGCGGCCTGTGACGCGGGACATCCACGCCTACCTCGCCGAATTTGACGATATCCCCGGCACCCGGGTTTATACTGCGGCGCGGGCCAGGCGGGGCTATCACCTCAACCAGTTCGCGATGAGCCTGATGAAGCCCGCCAACCGTGATCGCTGGAAAGCCGGTGAGCGCGCTTATCTGGATGAATGGCCAATCAGTGAGGAGCAGAAGCAGGCGGTGCTGGACCGGGACTACAACCGGATGCTGGACCTGGGCGGCAATATCTATTTCCTGTCGAAAATATTCTCGACCGATGGAATCCCCTTTGCCGAGGCCTGCTCGACCATGACCGACATGACCTTTCCCGAATACCGTCAGATGATGCTGGACGGGGGGCGCTCGCCCGAAGGCAACCGTAGCATCAAGGGGGGAAACTGATGCGTCCCAACCATCGCCACGCCGTTCGTGTCGAGCGAAGTCGAGACACGGTGCGCGGGACGTCTCGACTTCGCTCGACGCGAACGGATCTGGTGAAACACGAAGGAAACTGAAATGGCGCGCATTACCGCCGGGGTCGGATCCAGCCATGTGCCCTTGCTGGGCGTTGCGGTTGACCAGGGCAAGACCGGGGACGATTACTTTGATCCGATCTTCGCGGGCTATGATTGGACCCGGGCATGGGAAAAGGCCGAGAAGCCCGATGTCGTGGTGCTGGTCTATAACGATCACGCCAGCGCGTTTGACGCCAACATCATTCCAACTTTCGCGATCGGCTGCGGTGAGCGGTACAAGCCCGCCGACGAAGGCTGGGGGCCGCGCCCGGTGCCCGATATTGAAGGCCATGCCGATCTTGCCTGGCACATCGCGCAATGCCTGATCCTGGATGATTTCGACATGACCATCATCAACGAGATGGATGTCGATCATGGCCTGACCGTGCCGCTGAGCATGATGTTCGGCACGCCGGAAAAGTGGCCCTGCAAGGTTGTGCCGCTGGCGGTCAACGTCGTTACCTATCCGGTGCCGTCGGGCAATCGCTGCTGGGCGCTGGGAGAGGCGATCAAGCGCGCTGTCGAAAGTTTTCCCGAAGATCTCAATGTCCAGATCTGGGGCACCGGCGGGATGAGCCACCAGTTGCAAGGCCCGCGCGCCGGGCTGCTCAACCGCGAGTGGGACAACCGGTTCATGGACCTGCTGGTCGGCGATACGCAGGACGCGCGGGCGATCCCGCACATCGAATACCTGCGCGAAACCGGCAGCGAAGGCATAGAGATGGTGATGTGGCTGATCATGCGCGGCGCGCTGGGCAAGACCACCCGCTGCCTGCATCGCCACTATCACATTCCGTGCAGCAACACCGCCATTGGCCACTTGGTATTGGAGCCTGTCTGACAAGACCCCTTCCCCTTCAGGGGAAAGGGTGGGGAGAGGGGGACTTCCTGATTTCAACGTGAAACATGGGCCGGATCGAGATTCCCCCTCTCCCCGGCCCTCCCCCTGAAGGGGAGCGGGAGTAGGAAATGCGCATTGCCCTTGCCGGAGCCGGAGCCTTTGGCGAAAAGCACCTTGACGGCTTGAAGAACATCGATGGCGTGGAGATTACCTCGATCATCAGCCGCACCGGGGAACAGGCCGCTGCCGTGGCCGCGAAGTATGGCGCGAAGCACAGCTCGACCGAACTGGCCGACGCCCTTGCCCGCGACGATGTCGATGCGGTGATCCTGTGTACCCCCACCCAGATGCACGCGGCCCAGGCGATTGCCTGCATGGACGCGGGAAAGCACGTTCAGGTGGAAATCCCGCTGGCCGATAGCTGGGCCGATGCCCAGGCGGTGCTGAACAAGAGCCGCGAAACCGGGCTGACCTGCATGGTCGGCCACACCCGCCGCTTCAATCCGTCGCACCAATACGTTCACAACCGCATCATTGCCGGCGAATTCGCCGTCCAGCAGATGGACGTCCAAACCTATTTCTTCCGCCGCAAGAACATGAATGCCAAGGGCGAGCCGCGGTCATGGACCGATCATCTGCTGTGGCACCACGCGGCGCATACGGTGGACCTGTTCGCTTATCAGGCCGGGCGGATCGTTCAGGCCAACGCGATCGAGGGACCGCACCATCCCGAGCTTGGCATCGCCATGGATATGTCGATCCAGCTCAAAAGCGAAAGCGGGGCGATCTGCACCCTGTCCTTGTCATTCAACAACGACGGGCCGCTTGGCACCTTCTTCCGCTATATCGGTGATACCGGCACCTATATCGCCCGCTATGACGATCTGGTGAACGGCAAGGAAGAACCGATCGACGTCAGCAAGGTTGATGTCAGCATGAACGGTATCGAGCTGCAGGACCGCGAATTCATCTCTGCGATCCGCGAAGGGCGTGAACCGAATTCCTCGGTGGCGCAGGTACTCGACTGCTACCGGGTGCTGGGCGATCTTGAATTGCAGCTGGGAGGCACGCGGTAATCCTTCGGACATCTCGGGCGCGCCTGTCCTTGTTTTGACCGGCATGGCTGGGCTATTGCCGGGCGATGACCAGCACTTATGACATGACCGTGGGCGATCTGATGGCTGAAAGCGGGGTCGCATTCGGCACCAGCGGCGCGCGCGGCACCGTGGCGGCGATGACAGACCGGGTTTGCCACGGTTACACGGTCGGGTTCCTGCGCCATCTGGAAACGCTTGGCGAATTCGCGGGCGAGCGGCGGGTTGCCCTGGCGGGAGACCTGCGCCCCAGTACCCCGCGAATTCTGGCCGCCTGCGCCGCGGCGATCCGCGATCTTGGCGGCAAGCCGGTGTTTTGCGGGCTGGTGCCTACCCCCGCCCTGGCCCACTTCGCCTTCGCGCAGCAGATCCCCTCACTGATGGTAACGGGCAGCCACATTCCGGCGGACCGCAACGGCATCAAGTTCTATCGCCCCGATGGCGAGGTGCTGAAGGAAGACGAGGCCGGGATGATGGCCCAGCCTGTTACGGTCCAGGGCCGGATTTTCAGCACGGCGGGTGCGCTGGAAACCGCCGAGGCGCTGCCACCGACAACCGGAATCGTTACAAACTATGTCGAGCGTTATCGCCGGGCATTCGGACCCACGGCGCTTTCCGGAAAGCGGATCGGGATCTATCAACATTCCGCCGTGGGCCGTGATGTGGTGATGCAAATTCTTGAGGCTCTGGGCGCAGAGGTTACCCCGCTGGGCCGGTCAGCCGATTTCATCCCGGTCGATACAGAAGCAGTCCGGCCCGAGGATGTCGATCTGGCGCGCGGCTGGGCGCGCGAATTCGGCTTTGACGCGATCGCCTCCACCGATGGCGATTCGGATCGTCCGCTGCTTGCGGACGAGACCGGCGAATGGCTGCGCGGCGATGTGCTGGGCGTGCTTTGCGCGCGGCAGCTGGGCGCGGACCGGGTGGTGACCCCGGTTTCCAGCAACACGGTGCTGGAGGAAACCGGGGCCTTCCCGGTCACCGCACGGACCCGGATCGGATCACCCTATGTGATTGCCGAAATGAACAGCCAGATCGCGGCAGGGGGCCAGCGTGTCTGCGGGTATGAGGCGAACGGCGGATTTCTGCTGGGCAGCGATGTTGAGGGGTTGAGCGCACTGCCCACGCGCGATGCGGTGCTGCCGATTATCGCCGCGCTGATCGCAGCGGGCCAGGGCAGTGTTTCTGCACTGGTCAAGGGCCTGCCGCCACGCGTCACTTACAGCAACCGGATCGCCGATTTCCCGACCGCGACCAGCAAGGCGATCCTGGCGGCGCTGGAAGCCGGTGACACCGCCGCCCAACTGGCGCGGATCGAAGCCGCGTTTGGCGCGGTGGCCGGAAAACCGACCAGGCTTGATCGCACTGATGGTCTGCGCATCACGTTCGAATCAGGTGATGTCATTCACCTGCGCCCGTCCGGCAATGCGCCGGAACTGCGCTGTTATACCGAAGCGGTAACCGCTGCGCGCGCGCAGGAACTCAACGATGCGGCGCTGCGGATCGTGAAGCAGGATCTGGCTGCCAGCCCGGCCTGATCACGCCAGCGATTGAGCCAGAATGCCGCGCGCGCCGCCATCAAGGCGCAGGTCGGCCACGCTCATCGCCAGGGCGCAATCGCCCGGCCTTGCCGGCTGGCTATGGACAATTGCATCGCCGGCCAGCGGGATCACCAGCAAGGGACCGCCGGCGAACAGATCATGCATCCGGTCCGACAGTGCGCCGTCATAGCGGAGCAGACGGAACAGCGGCCCGTCGGTCAGCAGTTCCTCCCCCCGCTCCGGAATTCTGCGCTGGCGCGGATCGTCATAGGGTTCGCCCCGCGCCACACCAATCGCCTCTTCCAGATGCAGCGGGCGCGGGCGACCATAATCGTACATCCGATAGGTCGTGTCGGTATTCTGCTGAATCTCGATCAGGCTGATTCCCGCGCCAATCGCGTGAACAGTGCCGGGCGTAATGTAAAAGAAATCACCCGGCTGGACCTGGTGCCAGGTCAGCATTGCCTCAATCGATCCATCCAGCGCGGCGGCGCGGATTTCCTGCGCGGACACTCGCCGGTCAAACCCGACACCCAGAACGGCACCCGGCGCGGCGCTGACAACGTACCAGCACTCTTCCTTGCCAAGGCGGCCCTGTCCGGCGGCAAGGGTTTGCGCGTCAGAGGGATGAACCTGAACCGACAGCTTCTCGCTGGTGAACAGGTACTTGATCAGCAGTTGCGGCAAGGCCGCAGGGGTTTCAAACCAGACCTCGCCAATCCGCTTGCCCGGTGGGGCCGCGAATGGCGGCGGCAGCACGTCCTGCCCCCAGGGCTTCTCCAGCATCCGGAACGGCAGTGCGGCGGTCACTGGTTCGCGGCCCGGTGAAGCTTGCCAACCTTCTGCGCGCCGGCGGCGGTGGTTATCATCACATCATCGCCGTCGATCACCACGATCACATCTTCCAGCCCGATCACCGAAACAGAGGGACCATCGCTGTCAACCAGCACGTTGCGGCAATCGACCAGTTCGACCTGGCCGCGCGCGGCATTGCCCTGCCCGTCACGGTCAAGCGCGGCGTGCAGCGCTTCCCAGTTGCCGATGTCGGACCAGCCCATATCGGCGGGGACCATTGCCGCGCGCGCGGTGTTTTCCATCACCGCATAGTCAACCGATTCCCCGTCGATCCGGGCGAAGGCGGCGGCATCGGGGTGGAACCGCGCCCCATCTTCCCTGCCCCTGGCAACGGCGTCTTGCGCGGCGGCAAGGATCGCCGGGCGATGCGCGCCCAGTTCGCTGAGGAAGGTGGAAGCCTTGAACGCAAAGATCCCGCCGTTCCAGGCATAGCCGCCATGGGCCAGAAATTGTTCGGCCCGGCCGCGATCAGGCTTTTCCACGAACCGCGCAACACGGAAGCCGCCATCACCGATTGCCTCGCCCTGCTGAAGATAACCGAAACCGGTTTCCGGCGTTTTCGCCTCGATCCCGAAGGAAACCAGCCAGTCCTGCCCGGCGAGCAGCGCCGCAGCGCGGGCCGCCCCGGCAAAGGCGGCAGAATCGCCAATGAAGTGATCGCTGGGGCAAACCAGCATTATCGCATCGCCCGGCAGGCGCAGCGCCGCCAGCGCGATTGCCGCAGCCGTGTTGCGGGCCGATGGCTCGACAATCACCCGCGCGTCATCTCTGCCGCCAAGCTGGCTTTCGACATGATCAAGATGCGCCGTTCCCGCAACCACGATTGGGGCGGCGAACTGATCGGGATTGCCGCACCGCGCCAGCGTCTGTTCAAACAGGGTGCGCTCACCAATCAGCGGCAGGAACGGCTTGGGCTTGGCGGCGCGGCTGCGCGGCCACAACCGCGTGCCGCTGCCGCCGCACAGGATCACCGGAACCGTCTTGCTCATCGTCATTCCCGTATCATCGCATTTGTATGGCGCTTCATAGTCGAAGGCATGGCAGTTGCCAGTTGCGAAAACGGAAATACAGGAAATCAGATGAAATTTCGGTATGTTTCCCAAAAATTCATGTACGTAGAGCACCATCCCAAGGACCAAGCCGACTGACGGCGGACCTTAACGACCGGCCAAAGGCAATCCCCCATTGCGCCGGGGCCATGGGTGGCGATATGCCGCTGTGTTCCATGACAGACACATCCGACAGCACAGACAACAACACAGGGCCGCTTGCCGGCATCAAGGTACTTGATCTCAGCCGGGTGCTGGCCGGGCCGTGGTGCGCGCAGATCCTGGGCGATCTGGGCGCGGAGGTAATCAAGGTTGAGCAGCCCGGACAGGGCGATGATACCCGGCGCTGGGGTCCGCCATTCCTGCCCGACGGGTCGCGCGATTCGGCCTATTACCTGTGCGCCAACCGCAACAAGCGTTCGGTGGCGATCGACATTGCCCGGCCGGAAGGCGCGGCGCTGGTCAAACAGCTCGCCGCCGGGGCGGATATCGTGCTGGAAAACTTTCGCGTTGGCGGCCTGGCCAAATACGGACTGGACTATGCCGGATTGAGCGCGGTGAAGCCCGACCTGATCTATTGCTCGATCACCGGATTCGGCCAGGATGGCCCGGAAAGCGGCAAGGGCGGCTATGACTTCCTGATCCAGGGGATGAGCGGGCTGATGAGCGTGACCGGCCAGCCTGACGGTCCGCCCACCAAGGTCGGCATTCCGGTCACGGATCTTTCGACCGGGCTCTATGCGAGCATCTCCATCCTGGCCGCGCTCAACCATCGCAACCGCACTGGCGAGGGCCAGTATATCGACGTGGCCCTGCTTGATACGCAGGTCGCCCTGCTGGCCAACCAGGCGTCAAACTGGCTGAACGGAGCGGTCCAGCCGCAGCGGCTTGGCAACCAGCACGCGACGATCGTGCCCTATCAGGACTTTGCCTGCGCGGATGGATCGATCCTGATCGCGCTGGGCAACGACCGGCAGTTCGCCGGTCTTGCCCGGCTGCTTGGCCTGCCCGAACTGGCCGACGATCCGCGTTTTGCCGTCTCGGCCAACCGCAGCGCCAATCGCGATGCGCTGTTCGCGCTGATCAATCCGGTGATCGCGCGGTGGAAATCGGACGAGCTGATTGCTGCTCTGGAAGCGGCCAAGCTGCCCGCTGGCAAGGTCAACACCGTGCCCGAAATTCTGGCACATCCCCAGATTGCGGCGCGCGGCCTGGTGCATGATCTGGCCCGCGACGATGGCACCCCGGTACGGGTCGTGGGTTTCCCGGGGAAACTTTCCCGATCCCCCGCCAGCTATCGCACCGCGCCGCCGCGTTCCGCGCAAGACAGCGCAGCCGTACTGTCCGACGAGTTGGGCCTGAGCGCGGAGGACATTGCCGCGCTCGTCTCCGCAGGGATAGTTGCCGATCGGCTTTGACCCCGCTAGGCCGGCTGGCGATGACTACGCCTGCCGCCACGCCTTCTGACGAACCAGCGCTTGACGCACGGCTGAAGCAGGTGCTGCGCCACCTCCCCGCGCCTGTTGGCATCGTTTCCAGCTTTGATCCCGACAGCGGCGATCCGGTCGGTCTGGCCATGTCGGCGCTGATGCCGGTCAGTCTTGAGCCTGTTTCGATGGCCATCGCCATCAACCGTTCCGGATCGGCCCACGATGCCATGATCCGCGCGGGACGGTTCTGTATCAACCTGCTGGACAGCGCCCGGCGCGAATACCTGACCCCCTTTGCCAGCTTTGCCGGGCGGCCGGACCGCTTCACCCAGTCAGACTGGCGGCAGCACGGCCCGGTGTGGTTTATCGAAGGCGCACCCGCCAACATCTTTTGCGAAATCCGCGAACGTGTGCCTCACGGCACGCACGATGTGCTGATTGGCGCGATCTATGATCTGCGCTCAACCGGGGGGGATGACATTCTGGGCTGGGCCAACGGCGCGCTGGGCCGCCTGTCTCCGCTGCGATAGTGCGTTCGCGGCGAAATTCCGGTAAATTGGAAACGCTTCCAATTCATCGCTTGCAACCTTGCATACCATACGTATGCCTATGGACTTCCGCGCGATTGCGCGCATGACTGAAGCAATCCCCGCATCTGGCACGACGGGTTGAAAGCACAAGTGGAGAACAGGATGGCGGCGCCAATTGTCGGGTCGAATGCAGGCAGCAGCAACGGTGGAAGCACCAACGGCAACACCCGGATCGTGCTGATCCTGGCCTTTGCGGTATTCTTCCTGCTGGGCGGGGTGACCAACATCAACGATCTGCTGGTCGGCAAGTTCAAGCCGATGTTCCAGCTTTCCCATGCCCAGGCCAACCTGGTGCAGATGGCGTTCTTCATCGCCTATGCCGCCTTCTCGATCCCCGCCGGGATCGTGATGAGCAGGCTGGGTTATATCCGTACCTTCGTGCTTGGCTTCGTGATGATCGCGGCGGCTGCGCTGCTGTTTATCCCCGCATCGGCGGCGGCATCCTTCCCCGGATTTCTCGGCTGTCTGTTCTTCATCGGCGCCGGGATCACCGTGCTGCAGGTGGCGATGAACCCGGTGATCACCACCCTGGGCCCGGTCGAAACCTCGCACAGCCGGCTGACTTTCGCTCAGGCGTTCAACTCGATCGGGGTGACGCTGATGGTCTATGGCGGGGCCAAGGTGCTGCTCGGCGATTCCAAGCCGATCGACGCCGCCACCGCCACCGCGGCGCAGATGCAGGCCTACCGCGTGGAACAGGGTGCCTCGATCGGCCACGCCTATATGTGGCTGGCCATCGTGATGCTGGCGATCGCCGCGCTGTTCTGGACGTTCCGGTCCGCGCTTGATCACGCCAAGACCGAGGAAACCAAGGTTGCCGGCACCTGGGATCTGCTGATGACCAACCGCCGGGTCCAGCTTGGCGCGCTCTGCATCTTTACTTACGTCGGTGCCGAAGTGGCGATCGGATCGAACATGATCGCCTACCTTGGCGAACAGAGCGTAATGGGCCTGGGGCTGGAGGCTGCGGGCAAGCTGGTCGCGTTCTATTGGGGCGGGGCGATGATCGGGCGTTTTGTGGGCGGCTTCGTGCTGCGCGCGTTCCGCCCGGGCCGGGTGCTGACCACCTATGCCGCCGCCGCGATCGGGCTGATCGCGATTTCGGCCTTCAGCATGGGTGCTGTTTCCGGCTGGGCGCTGATCCTGGTCGGCTTCTTCAATTCGCTGATGTTCCCGACGATCTTCAGCCTTGGCACCGAGGGTCTGGGCGAACAGACTCCGCAAGGGTCAGGCATCCTGTGCACCGCAATTGTCGGCGGGGCGCTGGTGCCGTTCCTGTTCGGATCGGTTGCCGACATGACCGGCAATATGCGCATGGCGCTGATCGTGCCGGTGGTCTGCTACGTGATCATCGCCCTGTTCGGGATGTGGGCGGTGGCCAATCCCAGTGCACAGACTTCGAGCGGGCAAACTTCCGAAATCACGGCGCGTCCGAACTCAAAATCTGTCGGGATTATTGCCTTAGCGCTTGCAGCCCTGGTCGCAATTTACGCGATGGTCATGAAAACAAGCGTCTCAACCCCACTAGGCGACGTCAGCAACATCGGACTTCTCAACACTCAACAAAATGCGTTCATTGTCGCCGGATTTCTTGGAGTCATCGGCACAATCTTGACCGTTTTCGCCAGCGCCAAGAAACCATAGGGCACATCAATTCCCGGGGGCCGGATCAGGCCCGCCCTGTCTCGCTGGCGAGCAGGGCGGGATCGATCCCCTCGGCCCGCCACGCCGCCTTCCAGCGATCGTCAGCCACGGTCTCATAGACGATCCCCGGGTGCCCGCGCGCGGCGAACCAACCGTGGCGCCGCATCTCTCCGTCAAGCTGGCCCGCGCCCCAACCGGCATAGCCCAGCACCACCACGAAGCGGTCCGGGCCGGTTCCCGCCGCGATCGCCTCAAGCACGTCGCGTGACATCGACATCGCGCCCAGCGGTCCGGCCTGGATCGTCCCGCGCCCCGTCCAGTCGGCGCTATGCAGGACGAAGCCGCGCTGGGTTTCCACCGGCCCGCCATAAAGTACCGGCACGTCAGGCGCCGCGCCGGGATCGATGCCCTGGTCGGCCAGGACGGTGTGCAGCGTCAGGTCGTCCACCTCGTGCCCGATCCCCAGTCCCAGTGCGCCATCGGCATTGTGCTGGATCATCGCGATCACTGCGTGATCGAAGCGCGGATCGCCCATCCCCGGCATGGCCAGCAGCAGGCGACCGGCAAGATAGGCGGCATCGGTCATCGCGGCTGAGCCTGTCACGATCGCGCGGCGGGGGCCAGCGCAAAGCGACAAGCCTTGCCTTTGGGGCGATTCGCGTTTAGGGGCCCGCCCTTCATTGACACGGATTCGATGATCTGCCTGGCTATCTAGGGCTGCCATGGCCGATCGGACGTGTCTCTAACCAAGGAGACGAAAATGCCCAAGCTCAAGACCAAGAGCGGCGTGAAAAAGCGCTTCAAGCTCACCGCCACCGGCAAGGTGAAGCACGGCGTGGCCGGCAAGCGCCACCGCCTGATCAGCCATAACGGCAAGTACATCCGCCAGAACCGCGGCACCGAAGTGATCTCCGATGCGGACGCAAAGGTGATCAAGAAGTGGGCGCCCTACGGGCTGAATTGAGGAGTACTGATCAATGGCACGTGTCAAAAGGGGTGTAACCACCCGCGCCAAGCACAAGAACATTCTGGAACAGGCCAAGGGCTATCGCGGCCGCCGCAAGAACACGATTCGCGTTGCGCGTCAGGCGGTCGAAAAGGCCGGCCAGTACGCCTATCGCGACCGCAAGGTGAAGAAGCGGACCTTCCGCGCCCTGTGGATCCAGCGCATCAACGCCGCGGTCCGCGCCGAAGGCCTGACCTATTCGCAGTTCATCCACGGCACCAAGCTGGCCGGGATCGAACTCGACCGTAAGGCGATGGCCGATCTGGCGATGAACGAAGGCGGCGTGTTTGCAGCCGTCATCGCCCAGGCCAAGGCCGCGCTGCCGGCCTGAGCCAAAGCAGGGCCAAGGCCTGAAAAGGGCGCGGACGCATCGCCGTTCGCGCCCTTTTTCTTTTCCAAATCTGAGACACACGCGCAGTTGCCGCTTGTCGATCCGGTCCACCTGACGCAAGATTGTGGCGATCGGCCTTTCATGGCCGGAACGGGGTGTGGGGCAAGACCAATGAAGCCGCAGATTGCCGGCGATGCCGTGACCGTGCGCTTCTTCCTGCCCTCGCCCGCGCTCGCCCCCTTTGTTTCGGCCTACTATCTGACCGAGGTCAATGTGCCGGCGGGCACCGTGGTCGAGGACTTTCTTCATCCCGAATGGGGCAATGTCCGCTTCGCCCGCAATGAAAGCTGGCAGGCCGCGGTCGGCCAGCAACCTCTACGCCCCGCGCCGCAACTCATCGCCTCAGGCCCGTCGAGCTACAGCTCGCATTTCGTGACCGGCACCGCGCGGATGTGGGGAGTGGGCATTCTTCCGCTCGGCTGGGCACGGTTTTTTGACCTGGCCGCATCGGACCTTGCCGACGATTTCTGCGATGCGGCGGCAACTCCCGCCTTCACCGGTCTGGCGGGTCTGCCCGACGCAACCTTCGGAAACGCGCCGGATCCCGCCGCAGAGGCGGCGCGGATCGATGCCTTCATGCTCGCCTACCTCGCCGCGCGGCCGCCGCACCCGGACGAGGACCGCATCCGCGCCGCTCACGCCGCGTTGATTGACCGCGACATCGCATCGGTCGCCGACCTTGCCGGGCGACTCGCCACATCGCCGCGCTCGCTCGAACGGCTCTCGCTGCGCGCCTTCGGCTTTTCCCCCAAGCTGCTGCTGCGCCGCCAGCGCTTCTTGCGCAGTCTGGCCCAGTTCATGCTCGACCCTTCGCTGCGGTGGATCAGCACGCTTGACTGGCAATATGTCGATCAGGCGCATTTCGTGCGGGATTTCAAACGCTTCATGGGGATGAGCCCCAGTGCTTATGGCGCGCTTGACCATCCGGTGCTGCGCGCCGCCGCCCGGGCGCGCGCGGCCACTGTGGGAGAAGCGGTGCAGGCACTGCATCACCCGCAATGAACTGCCGCTTGAAACACGGCGAGCGGTAAGGCACCGTCATTCACCACAGACCAAGGGGGCAATCCTTCGGTGTCGCAGGAACTTTCGATCTCGGTTCGATTCATTTCGCCGCCCGAAGACCTGCGCCGTTATTTCACCACCTTCTATGTCACGCAGATTGACCTGCCCGATGGCCAGACAGTCGTGGATGCCTTGCAGCCGGAATGGGCCAATCTGCGTTTCTTCAACGGAGCCTGCCCCGAATCGTGGATCGCCGGGGGCGAGCCGCTTGCTCACGCACGCTTCACCGCAACCGGGCCAAGCAGCAGCCCCTGCCACTTCCGCATTGGTGCGACGCGCTTTTGGGGGATCGGCCTGCTTCCGCTTGGTTGGCATCGCTATGTCGGCAGGCCCGCCTCGGACCATGCCAACCTGATCACCGACGGACGCACGCACCCGACCTTCGCCGTCTTTGCGCCGCTGGCGAACCGCCTGTTTGGCAGCGAACCGGACGACGATGCGGAAATGGAACGGATTGTCCGGTTTTTCCGCGATTGCCAGCCCGCGGCGGAGAGCGACGAGGCGCGGATCATGGCGATCCACGCCGCGTTGATCGACCCGCAGGTCGATTCGGTCGCGGCGATGGCCCGCCACGCCGGGCTGGGACAACGCACGATCGAGCGGCTGTGCATCCGCGATTTCGGCTTTTCCCCAAAACTGCTGCTGCGGCGTCAGCGCTTCATGCGCAGTCTGGCGCAATTCATGCTCGATCCCTCGCTCAAATGGATCGGCGCGATCGACGGCCAGTACCACGATCAGGCGCAGTTCGTCCGCGATTTTCACGAATTCATGGGCACGACCCCCAGCGACTATGCCGCGCGGCCCCATCCCGTGCTTGAACGCTTCATGCACGAGCGCGCGCGCCTGCACGGTGCGCCGGTCCAGACCATGGATTCGCCACAGGGCGCACCGCGCGATCCGGCCTGAGCCGCCGCCGGGGAGCATTTTCGGATAGGCAGGCGCGCCCCGGCTGGCTAAAGGGCGCTTCCCCCCCTCCATCACAGGAAACGGACCAGAACCAGTGGACTACGCAGCAACCCTTGAAGACGCGCTGGCGCGCATTGCCGCCGTGCAGGATTTGGGCGCGCTTGAGGGTCTGCGGGTCGAATTTCTGGGCAAGCAGGGTTCGATCTCCGGCCTGCTCAAGACCCTGGGGGCGATGTCGGCGGAGCAACGCCAGACCACCGGGCCGCAGATCCACGCGCTGCGCGAAGGGGTGACGGCAGCGCTGGCGGAGCGCAAGGCCGCGCTGGAAAGCGCGGCGCTGGAGGCGCGGCTGGCCAGCGAGACAATCGACCTGACCCTGCCCGCGCCCGCCGCCCCGCGCGGATCGGTCCACCCGGTCAGCCAGGTGATGGACGAACTGGCCGAGATCTTCGCCGACATGGGCTTCGCCGTCGCCACCGGGCCGGAGATCGAGGACGACTGGCACAATTTCACCGCGCTCAATATCCCCGAAAGCCACCCGGCGCGGGCGATGCACGATACCTTCTACTTCCCCGACAAGGACGCAGAGGGCCGCGCGATGCTGCTGCGCACGCACACCAGCCCGGTGCAGATCCGCGCCATGCTGGACGTTGTGAAACAGGATCCTGGGGGTGCACCGATCCGCATTATCGCCCCGGGCCGGGTCTATCGCTCTGACAGCGATGCGACCCACACCCCGATGTTCCACCAGGTTGAAGGGCTGGTGATCGACAAGGGCATTCACCTGGGCCACCTCAAATGGACGCTGGAAACCTTCCTCAAGGCCTTCTTTGAACGCGACGACATCGTCCTGCGCCTGCGGCCCTCCTACTTCCCCTTCACCGAGCCATCGGTTGAGGTCGACGTCGGCTTCGCTATCGTCAATGGCAAGCGCGTGCTGGGCGGCAGCGGCGATGCGCCGGGGCATGGCTGGATGGAACTGCTGGGCTCTGGCATGGTCAACCGCAAGGTGATCGCCGCCGGGGGGCTCGATCCCGACGAGTGGCAGGGCTTTGCTTTCGGCGCCGGGATCGACCGGCTCGCCATGCTCAAATACGGGATGGATGATCTGCGCGCCTTCTTCGACGGCGACGTGCGCTGGAACGCGCACTACGGCTTCAACCCCAACGACGTGCCGACCCTGTCGGGCGGCGTCGGCACAGCGGCGTAAGGAGGGCGCACAGATGAAATTCTCGCTCTCCTGGCTCAAGGATCACCTTGATACCGACGCCACGGCCGAAGTGATTGCCGAAAAACTCAGCGCGATCGGGCTTGAACTTGAAAGCCTTGAAGACCCCGCCGCGCGGCTGGCGGGCTTCCGCGTAGCCAAGGTGCTCACCGCCGAACGTCACCCCGATGCCGACAAGCTGCAAGTACTCAGCGTCGATACCGGCGACGGTCAGCCGCTCCAGGTGGTTTGTGGTGCGCCCAATGCCCGGGCCGGGCTGGTCGGCGTGCTGGGCCTGCCCGGCGCGGTGGTCCCGGCGGGCGGCTTCGCGCTCAAGAAAAGTGCGATCCGCGGGGTCGAATCGAACGGCATGATGTGCTCGACCCGCGAGCTGGAGCTGGGCGACGATCATGACGGGATCATCGAACTGCCCGCCGACGCGCCGGTCGGCATGGCCTTTGCCGAATATCACGGCAGCGATCCGGTGTTTGACGTGGCAATTACCCCCAACCGTCCCGATTGCATGGGCGTTTATGGGATTGCCCGCGATCTCGCCGCCGCCGGGCTCGGCACGCTGAAGCCGATCGCAGCACAGGCGGTGCCCGGTGCCTACCCCTGCCCTGTCGAAATCCGCACCGACGATCCCGAAGGGTGCCCGGCGTTCTATGGCCGGGTCATCAAGGGGGTGAAGAACGGCCCCAGCCCGGCCTGGATTCAGGACCGGCTGAAAAGCGCGGGACAGCGCCCGATCTCGGCATTGGTCGACCTGACCAACTACCTGATGCTGGCCTATGGCCGCCCGGCCCATGCCTATGACCTTGCCAGGCTGACCGGCGCGGTCGTCGCCCGCCGCGCGCGCGATGGCGAGGTGTGCCTGGCGCTGAACGGCAAGGAATACGCGCTAGACCCCGGCATGACCGTGATCGCCGACGACAATGGCGTTCACGACATCGCCGGGATCATGGGCGGCGAACATTCGGGTTGTTCGGAGACGACCACCGATGTCCTGCTGGAGATCGCCTATTTCGATCCGGTGCGGATCGGAGACACGGGGCGCAAGCTGGGCCTGACCTCGGATGCGCGCCAACGGTTTGAGCGCGGAGTCGATCCGGCCTTCCTTGATGCCGGGCTGGCGATCCTGACCGATCTGATCGTCGGGGTCTGCGGCGGCGATCCGTCCGAAGTGGTCCGCGCGGGAGAGCCGCCGATCGTCACCAAGGTCATCGCCTATGATCCGGCCATGGCCGCGACGCTGGGCGGGGTGGCAATCCCCGATGCAGAACAGCGCGCAACGCTGCACGCGCTGGGTTTTGATGCCGACGCGCAGTGGAACGTCACTGTCCCGACATGGCGCCCTGACGTCGACGGCGCACCGGACATCGTAGAAGAAGTGGTCCGCATCCACGGCCTTGACGGCGTGGAAAGCACACCCCTGCCCCGCGTCGATGGCGTCGCCCGCCCGACCGCGACCCCGGCGCAGAAGCTGGAACGCAAGGTGCGCCGTGCTGCTGCGGGGCTCGGTCTCAATGAGGTGATAACCTGGTCGTTTATCTCCGAGCGTGAGGCTGCGGCAGTGGGCGGCGGATCTTGGGTACTGCAAAATCCCATCAGTGAAGATCTGAAGGTAATGCGACCGTCGCTGCTTCCGGGCCTGCTCTCGGCGGTCCAGCGCAACCTTGACCGCGGCGCGCCAAGCGTGCGGCTGTTCGAACTTGGTCGCCGCTACCTTGCCGATGGCGAACATCCGGCAATCGTGGCGGTAATGGCGGGCGAACGGACTCCGCGCCAATGGCAAAGCGGCAAAGCCCAATCGTTTGACGCATTTGACGCCAAATCCGTGTGCCTTGAGATTCTGCGTTCCGCCAACGCGCCGGTTGATAACCTGCAGTTCATGGGCGAAGCGGGGAGCTTTTACCATCCAGGTCAATCCGCCACCCTGCGCCTTGGCCCCAAGACGATTGTCGCCAGCTTTGGGATGGTTCATCCCGAAACGCTCAAAATATTCGGCATCAACGTGCCCGTGGCTGCGATGGGCATCCACCTCGACGCGCTCCCCGCGCGCAAGGGGGCGGCAGGCTTTGCCCGCGCGGCCTATTCGCCGCCGGCCTTGCAGGCGGTGACCCGTGACTTCGCCTTTCTGGTCGATGCGGCGCTGCCGGCTGGCGATCTGGTTCGCACCGTCAAGGGTGCGGACAAGGCCAACGTCGTCGCGGCGCGGCTGTTCGACGATTTCCGCGGCGCGGGCGTGCCCGAGCGGCAAAAGAGCCTTGCCATCGAGGTGACGCTGCAACCGGGCGAAAAGAGCTATGACGAGGCCGAACTGAAGGCGATTGCCGAACGGATCACGGCAGCGGCGGCCAAACTGGGGGCGGTGCTGCGGGGATAGGCACGGCCCCCTCTCAACTGCGGTTAGGCAGCACGCTGCCAAACCTTCGTATCTCTCCCCAGAAGGGAGGAGAGTCGGCGATGAGATAGCCCTCTCCCCTGAAGGGAAGAGGGTTGGGAGAGGTGCCTGTTACCCCACCTGCCCCCGGTGCAGCAGCTTCTGATCCGCCAGCACCAGCGCCATCATCGCCTCCACCACCGGCACGCCGCGAATGCCGACGCAGGGGTCGTGCCGCCCCTTGGTACGGATTTCGGCGGCCTGTCCTTCGCGGTCGATGGTTTCAACCGGGGTCAGGATCGAACTGGTCGGCTTGAAGGCGACCCGCACCTTGACCGGCTGGCCCGTGCTGATTCCGCCGGCGATTCCCCCAGCGTGATTGGCGGTGAACAGCGGCACGCCCGGTCCCGGGCGCATCGGATCGGCGTTCTGCTCACCGGTCAGCCGCGCGGCGGCGAAACCATCGCCAATCTCCACGCCCTTGACCGCGTTGATCCCCATCATCGCCGCGGCCAGATCGGCATCGAGCTTGCCATAAAGCGGCGCGCCCCAGCCCGCGGGCACGCCCTGCGCCACGCATTCCACCACCGCGCCAACCGATGACCCGGCCAGCCGCGCCGCATCGACGATCTTTTCCCAGCGCTGCGCCGCGAAGGGATCGGGGCAGAAGAACGGGTTCTGGTCAATTTCGTTGGCGTCAAAATTGGCCGGATCAATCATGTCGCCGCCGATTTCGGCAACATAGCCGATGATCGCCACCTCGGGGATGACCAGCCGCGCCACTGCCCCCGCCGCAACCCGCGCCGCCGTTTCGCGCGCCGAGCTGCGCCCGCCGCCGCGATAATCGCGAAAGCCGTACTTGGCGTCATAGGCATAGTCAGCGTGGCCGGGGCGATAGGCCTTGGCAACTTCCGCATAGTCCTTCGATCGCTGGTCGACATTCTCGATCATCAGCGAAATCGGGGTGCCGGTCGTCCGCCCTTCAAACACCCCGGAAAGAATCTTCACCGCGTCGGGTTCCTGCCGCTGGGTGGTGAACTTGGACTGGCCGGGACGCCGCGCGTCAAGAAACGGCTGAATCATGCCTTCGTCAAGGGCAAGGCCGGGCGGGCACCCGTCAACCACGGCGCCCAGCGCCGGCCCGTGGCTTTCGCCCCAGGTAGTGAAACGGAACAGGCGGCCAAAACTGTTGAATGACATAGGACTGTGGCTTTGTCGCGGATTGCGCGAAAAGTCCACTAGCGAGGTTGAATGTCAGGCCTTAGAAAGCCCCCATGTTTCTGGTTTTATTTCGCAATCGAAAACGCGATGATCTGGATGTGGCGGCCTATCAGGCGGATGCCGCGCGAATGGAGGCGCTTGCGCGAATGCAGCCGGGATTCGTATCCTTCAAAAGCTACGCCGCTGACGATGGCGAAGTGGTGGCCCTGTCCGAATGGGCCGATGCCGATGCGGCGCGGGCCTGGGGCAGCCACCCTGACCATGCCCGGGTCCAGGCACGCGGAAGAAGCGCCTATTACCAGGACTATACGCTTTACACCTGTGACGCCCCCCGGACGCACAGCTTTGAAAGACCATCCGCGTGAGCCTTGCCCTTTATGGCATTCCCAACTGCGACACCGTCAAGAAGGCGCGCTCATGGCTGGACGCGCGGGGGTTGTCCTATGCCTTTCACGATTACAAGAAGGAAGGCGCAGATCCGGAGCGGCTTGCCGGCTGGATCGCCCAGGCCGGCCTGGACAAGGTGCTCAACCGCGCCGGAACCACTTTCCGCAAAGTGCCCGAGGCGCAGCGCGAGGGGCTGAACGAAACCGGCGCGATCGCGCTGATGGTGGCCCAGCCCAGCATGATCAAGCGCCCGATCGTTGAATATCCCGGCGGGTTGCTGATCGGTTTCAGGGAAGCCGAATGGGGGGAGGCCCTGCGATGATCCTGAGCGATGAGGCATTGTGGCTGCTCGAATGGGTTGCGGCCGGGCTGGGCGTGATCAACATCGCCTTGCTGATCTTCCGGTCGCGGTGGAACTTTGCTTTCGCGATCGCGTCAGTGTCGATCTACATCTTCATCTTCTTCGAAAAGCGGCTCTATGCCGAATCCGGGCTGCAGGTGTTTTTCATCCTGGCCAATATCTGGGGCTGGGTGCTGTGGGTTCGCGCCAGCAAGACTGAACATCAAACCCAGGTCCGCGTCCGCTGGCTCGATTGGCCCAGCCGGATCGTCTGGATCGTCGGCACCGCGGCGCTCAGCCTGAACCTTGGCTGGCTGATGCATCGCTATACCAACGCCGCGATGCCCTTTGCGGATTCGGCGATCGCCGGGGCCAGCGTCGCGGCGCAGATCCTGCTGGGCTATCGCCGGATCGAGAACTGGCTGATCTGGATTGCGGTCGATGTTGCGGCGGTGCTGCTTTACATCAACCGCGGGCTCTATCCCACGGCGGGGCTTTATGGCGGGATGCTGGTGATGAGCCTGCTGGGGCTGAAAGAGTGGGTAGAGGCGGATATCCGGGATCGCATCGCGTGATCACGGTGTGCTTTCACGGCGCGGAAAGTACCGGCAAATCGGTTCTGGCAGAAGAGTTGAGCCTGTCGCCCGGGATATGCTGCGTTCCCGAATATGGCCGCACCTATTGCGAGGAGAACGGGACAGACCTGTCCATGGCCGATCTGCTGGCGATTGCCGAGGGAGAGCGTCTGGCAATCGAGGCAGCCCGTGCCGTCCGGCCCGAACTGCTGATCCTGGATACCGACCAGTTGATGACCGCCGCCTGGGCGCAGATGCTGTTCGGAACGATACCGCCACAGCTGCTGGCCTATCCCAAGGCCGATCATTATCTGCTGTTCGATGCAGATGTGCCGTGGATTGACGACGGCACCCGGTTCTTCGGCACCGCCGATCGACGCCGCCATTTCGCCGGGCTGGCGCGCGATGTGCTGGTTGACGCCGGGGTGCCGTTCACCACGATCAGCGGTTCGTGGGACAATCGCGCTGCGCAGGTCCGCGCGGCAATCGCGGGGCTGGTGGCAGTGCGAACCGGTTGATCTGCCTGACATTCGTTTGCCGTGGCAACGCTTTGCCTTGCCAAACCGTCACCCTGCCGCTTAACGCCCCACAGCCCTGCCCTGTCAGCAAGGGACCAGTCATAAATCCTGCGGCAAGGCATTGCGTGATGAATATCGTTCTTTCTTATTCCAGCCCAAGCGGAGCCTGCGCTTGACTCTGCCTTTGCCGCTTGCCGCCATTGCCCTTGCCGCCGCCCAACCGCTTCCCGCAGCGTTGCCGGCCCATGCGCCCATTGCCGTGCCCACGGCGATGCTGGGCCAGGCCCCGCCCGCTACGCCGGCCCCGGTCCAATCGCCGGCACCGCCGGAATCAGCGCCCCTATCCGCGCCGGCCTCTGGCACGGCACCGGAAGCCGCGCCGCCACCCCCGGCGGCGGTGGTTGCGGCCAGCCAGGACGACGAAATCGTTGTTGTCGCCCGCGGAAAACCGCCGCCAGGCGATCCGCTGCAGGCGCTCAACGCCGAATCGTTCAAGGTCGTGCAGGCAGTGGATACCGCCTTGGTTGCGCCGATCGCCTATGGCTACAAAAAGGCGCTGCCCAAGCCGGTGCGGCAGGGCCTGCACAACGTGTTGCAAAACCTTTCGGAACCGATCGTGTTCGTCAACGATCTGCTGCAACTGCATCCCGGCCGGGCGATCAAGACGCTTGGGCGCTTCGTGATCAACTCCACCGTGGGGGTCGCCGGGCTGTTCGACCTGGCGAAAAAGAAGCCGTTCAACCTGCCCTATCACGTCAACGGCTTTGGCTATACGCTGGGCTATTACGGGGTCGGGCCGGGGCCGTTCCTGTTCCTGCCGCTGATCGGCGCGACTTCGCTGCGCGATGTGACGGGGCGCGTGCTTGACCTGTCACTGGTGCCCGCTTTCGTTGGCAAGCCGTTCAACAATCCCTATTTTTCGACCGGCAAGGGCATCATCGATTCGCTGGATGACCGGCTGTACTATGATGACCTGCTGCTGACCATTCGTGAGGATTGCCCCGATCCCTATGCCGCCGAGCGGACATGGTATCTGGAAACCCGCAAGGCAGAGATAGAGGCGCTGCACAACCGCACCTATGATCTAAACGCCAAGCTGCCGGCCTGCCTGACCGAAGGGATGAAGGCCCGGGCCGACGCACGCGCCAGGGCTGAAGCGGCGAAGACTCCGGCGGCGAACCAGGCCCCGGTCGAAACCCCGGTGCAGCCCGCCACCGAACCGGCGCCGCAGCCTGCTCCGGCCGTGCCACAGGCGGCACCGGCACCGCAGCCTGCACCGGCATCAAAGGCCGATCCCGTGCCTGTGCCGCCGCCCGTCACCGCCAATCAGCCTGCGCCTCAGCCTGCGATGGCAGCGACGATGTAGTTGAGCGCCAGATCGTCTGACAGATGCAGGCCCCGGCGCGGTGACCAGCCGATCCCGCGCGGCGTTCCCGTGGTCAGGCCCTGTTCCGCCAGCAGATCGCGCAGTTCGTCCGGTGTGATGAAATCGCCCCAGTGATGCGTTCCGCGCGGGATCATGCCCAGCCGTTCCGCCCCTTCAACCAGCAGCGCGCGTGACCGCACGGTGCGATTGGGGGTGGACAGCACCATCAATCCGCCCGGCGCAAGGCGCGCCGCCAGCGCGGCGACGAAGGCGGCTTTATCCGCAACGTGTTCGATCACTTCCATCGAACAGACCAGATCGAACCGGCCAAGGTCCAGTTCTGCAATGTCCCCGTGGCGATAAGCGATCGTCAGGCCCGCGCCAGCAGCATGGACCTTTGCCGCGGCGATGTTCTGCTCCGCCGCGTCAATCCCGGTAACGTCACCGCCCAGCCGCGCGAGCGGTTCGCACAGCAGCCCCGCGCCGCACCCGACATCAAGCGCACGCCTGCCCGCCAGCGGCCTTACTTCGTGCGAATCGGTGTGCCAGTGAAGGTCGATCGCTTCCCGCAGAAAGCCCAGCCGGACCGGGTTCAACCGGTGCAACATCGCCGACGAGCCATTCGGATCCCACCAATCGGCGGCCAGTCTGCCAAAATGGGCGGCCTCTTCGGGCCTGATGGTGGTTGTTGAACTTGCATTAGCCATGCCCCGTCCCTAACAGGGCGCCCGCCGCAGGGCGAGGGGTTCTGACGGCAAGATTGTTGCTCGAACAGGTGGACTGCGCGTGGCCCGCATCGTGATGAAATTCGGCGGCACTTCGATGGCGGGATCGGAACGGATCCGCCGGGTCGCCAATATCGTCCGCCGTCAGCAGGCGGCCGGGCATGAAGTGGCGGTGGTCGTCTCGGCCATGGCGGGGGAGACTGACCGGCTGGTCGGCTTCGCGCGTGAAGCCAATCCGCTGTACGATCCGGCGGAATATGACGTGGTGGTGGCCAGCGGCGAGCAGGTTACATCGGGCCTGCTGGCCATGACCCTGCAGGCGCTGGGTTGCCCGGCGCGTTCCTGGCTTGGCTGGCAATTGCCGGTCCGCACTGACAATGCCCACGCCAAGGCGCGGATCGAGGATATAGATTCGGACGCCCTGCTTGCCAGTATGGCCTCGGGCGAAGTAGCGGTGATCCCCGGATTTCAGGGCCTGTCGCCCGAAGGCCGCGTCACCACGCTGGGGCGCGGCGGGTCTGATACCTCTGCCGTCGCTGTCTCCGCCGCGATCGGGGCAGACCGCTGCGACATCTACACCGATGTCGACGGGGTCTACACCACCGATCCCCGGATCGTCGCCAAGGCGCGCAAGCTCAAATACGTCACTTACGAGGAAATGCTCGAACTGGCCTCGGTCGGCTCAAAAGTCTTGCAGACCCGCTCGGTCGGGTTGGCGATGAAGGAAGGCGTGCGCGTCCAGGTGCTGTCCAGCTTCATCGACGATGACGCCACCCCCGCCGACGAAATCCCCGGCACCCTGATTGTCAGCGACGACGAACTTGAAGGATTGGATATGGAACGCCAGCTGATCACCGGCATCGCCGCCGACAAGAACGAGGCCAAGATCATCCTTACCCGCGTGCCCGACCGGCCCGGCGCGGTGGCGACAATCTTTGGTCCGCTGGCCGCCGCCAACATCAATGTCGACATGATCATCCAGAACGTCGGGCGCGACAAGGGTGAGACCGACGTGACCTTCACCGTGCCCGCTGCCGATCTGCTGCGTGCCCAGACCCTGCTGGAAGCACAGAAGGAAGCCATCGGCTTCAACCGGATCATCACCGATGCCAAGGTTGCCAAGATCAGCGTCGTTGGCGTCGGCATGAAAAGCCACGCGGGCGTTGCCAGCACCATGTTCCGCGCGCTGGCCGATCGCGGCATCAACATCCAGGCGATCAGCACCAGCGAAATCAAGGTTTCGGTGCTGATCGACGAGGACGAAACCGAACTGGCTGTGCGCGTGCTGCACACCGCCTATGATCTGGATGCCAGCGACGAGGCGGCGTAAGCTCGATCTGACAATTACTGTCCGAACCGGCCCGAATCCGCGAATACTCCCTGCGGTCCGGCCCGACGATCTTCACCATCGCGGAGGCAATGTTGCAAAAGACTGTTGTGGGCATTTTTCTGGTTGCCCTGCTGATGCTGTTTGGGGTGTCACCTGCCCATGCCAGCGGACACTATGAAAATTATGTTTGCGGCTATCACATCGAAACCCAGCCGGTGGGTGGCGATGGCAGCTATGCCGGGACGATCTACGGCAATGTGACGGTCCCCAATTATTGCAGGCGCTTCGTGCCCGATGTCTATGACTACAAAGGCGTGCTGGCGGTGGACGATTACGGCATGGCTTATGGCATCTATGTGGCGAAGAAGAGCCTGTTTGGCAGCGCCACCGACTTGGCAATCCGTCAGTGCCAGGCAGCCAAGCCGTTCGGTAAGTGTCGCTCGGTCGCCTCGATCATCGGCGGAGCGTTGGCTTTGGCTTGGGATGGGGTACGGGGTACTTCGGCATGGGCCACCGACGAGGATCTTGACGCCGCGAAGCAGGCAGCGCTGCGTCAATGCGGTTCGTCCGATTGCCAGATTGCCTATTGGTTCACCTCGCCGCGCCGCACGACCAGCGACGATCCCGCCATGTCGGCTCATGGCTGGCTGCCGGGAAAGAACAACGCGCTGATCCACCAGATGCTCGCCCGCCAGAACATCCGGCTTTATGGGGCATGGGCAGTAGCGGAACGAGCTGCTCCCCAAATCGCCCAGCATCTGATGTTCACCCGGTCAATGGTCAGCGCAGAGGATGCCCGCAAATATGCCGTTGACGCCTGCCAATCGGATTTCAAACTTGGCCGTTGCCGGGTGGTCGCCGAATTCGCCGACGGCTGTTCGGCGGTTGCATGGGCCGGCGAGCCGACACAACCCGAGTTTTTCTCCGGCACCGGGGCAACCGAGAAAGCCTCACTTGATGCAGCGAAGGCACCGTGCTTCGCCAAATATGGCGATCGCTGCGAAATCTCACGATCGGTCTGCAGCGGTGTTTCCTATGGCCAGTTTCCCACGCGCTATCTTGATCTGTCGCGTGATGAACGGGCGGCGCTGCTGAAGAATTGATCTCTCCACCGCGCCTGATAAAATCGAAAGACAGTTCGATGATGCATAAGATATACCTTGCGGCATTTTCCGCGGTCTCTCTTGCTTTCGCGCCAGCAGCGCTCGCCCGGACCGCCGAAAACGATGCGCAGGCATTTCTTGACTATCTGACGACAATGCCAATCCCATCTTCCCCTGCAGACGGGAGCAGCGCCTACTTGCCCAGCGGACCATTCAGCACCTGGACGCCCGCCCAGCAGAAGGAAGTACCTGAGCGGATCGGGAACACCTGCATGGTCATGTGGACCATGGCGCATGATGCACCCCAAACCCGTTTTCTGCCCAAAGGGCTGGACGAGGACGAAGGATCGATCGGTTTCAACCTGTGCCTTGCTGGCCATATGCCAGCCGACTGGCCCCAGCACGATGCGCTGGTCGATCAGATCAAGGCCAGCTTCGCGCGGGCACAGGCCGCCGGAAGCACGCTGAAGATGCCCGCCGCGATTGCTGGCCCGGCCCATACCTGGGAACTATACCAAAATCCGCGTTTCGGCACCCAGGCTGAATTTCCCGCCGATCTGTTCGGAACGGCGATCAAATCCGAAAACGGCGATGGCGCGCGGTGGACCGCGTCCGGCGGCGCGTCCCTGCGTATCTTCGGGTTCTGGAACACGTTGAAGCAGCGCCCGGCAGCCTACGAAGCGTTTCTTCACGAGGCCGCGCCGCAACGTTATGCGGGCGTAACCTTCAGAACGGTGCGGCAAAATCTTATGATCCTTTCCGGCACGGATCACGGCACCGTCTTTTACGAACGCTATGCTTTCGGCGATTCGTCCGGCGCGGTGCATGCCCTGGTGCTGGAATATCCCGCCACCGCACGGATGACATTCGATCCGCTGGTGACGCGCATCTCTTCATCGCTCCGATGGACAGGTTCGCCGAAGAAGTAGAAGAACCACCTGATATGCGGCCGGGCTATGCATATTGCCACGGTTGAGGTGGCGCTGGTCCGCACAAAGCGGCTTGACGCAATTCACCGTCACCCGGCCAGCCAGGCCCACATCAGGCGCCCCGGAGTGAATGCCAGAACCCCCGGGATTGTCAGCGCCGCCAGATAGAGCCTGATCAGGCCCTGCCGATGCCGCGCAAGGTTGCCCGCCCGCGCATCCGCGATGGCGCGCCACGCGCTCCAGATGGTCAGGGGAACGAACAGGTGAATCGGGCTGAATGACCCGTGGTTCACTTCGCGAATGAACACGGCTGACAGGGCGGTCAGCACCATCAGCGCCAGCCAGACCTTGCCAAGCGCCTTGTGCTGGCGCGTTCCCTTGCGAGCCAGCAGCAGCCATGCCCCCAGTGGCAGGCAGGGGATGACGGTGGCGAGATGCAGCATCACCGCAGCCGACCTTGCACTGTCATGCGCCGGCACCAGTCCGGCAGCGGCGCGCGCAACAGTCCACAGGCAAACCGAGGTGAAGCCGATGCCAACCAGCGCAATCGCGCGGCGTTGCAGCGGATGAAGCTCCAGTGACGCGCGGCCATTAGAATTAGAAGGGGCAGGGATTTGATGGGCGACACTTGCCATGATCGGGCTTCCTTTTGCAGCGATTGCCTGCTTCGTGCCGCACGCCCGTTTGCCCGCAACTGCCCCTGCGCGGGCCGGGCAAAATCTTCGTGAAAGGTGCGCTGCGGCGGCTGTACTGCCACTTTACGAAGCGCGAACCGGCGCTAGAAACACCGGGCATGAGCGAACCGGTGATCGACGGCAGAACGGCATTGTTGCGGCAGGTAGTGATCGACCTTGCGGTGATTGGCGTTGTCGGGCTGGTTCTGGCGTTCCTTGGCCCGTTTGGCACCTTTGCGTCACCCTTTGGTCTGCGGCTAATCTATTGGCTGGGACTCAGCCTGACCGGCTATGCCTGTTTCCGCCCGATCACCGGGCTGGTCACCAGGTGGGGAGCGCGCCTTGGCCTGCCAGAGGTTCCGCTGCTGGTTGCGGCCTGCCTTGTCGCCAGCGTGCCGATGACGGCCGTGGTGCTGGCGACCGGGCAATTGCCCGCCGCCCCGCGTTGGCCCACTTTGAGCGAGGCAATCGCACAATACGGGCTTGTTCTGGTGATCGGATCAGCGGTGACCGTGCTGTTCCACATCCTGAGCGAACGGAGCGGGACCGCGGCCAGCACGCCGGCGATCGGCACGCCTACCCCCGATGCGCCCGGACCATCGGCGGTCGAGGAAGCCAGGTTCCTGGCCCGCATCCCGCCAACCCGGGCCGAGGATCTGCTGGCGCTGGAAATGGAGGATCACTATCTTCGCGCGCATACCCGGCAAGGTTCCCACCTGATATTGCTGCGGATGCGTGACGCCCTGGCAGAGCTGGAGGGAATCGATGGTCTGCGGGTCCATCGCAGTTGGTGGGTTGCCCGCCATGCAGTTGCGTCAACCTTGCGCGACGGGCGCAGTATGCGGCTGCGACTGATCAGCGGACAGGAAGTGCCGGTCGCCCGCGATGCGGTGGCGCAGCTCAAGGAGGCCGGCTGGCTTACCTCAGTCCAGGCTTTGCAGCAGCCGCGTACCTGAATCGCTTGACGAAAAACCGGGGCGGCGCAACACTCTGTTCCGGATGACCGACACGCCCAACCTTGATCCCTTCGCCCTTGCGCGCACCTGGATGGCGCAGTGGGAGAAGATGGTGAACGAGCATGGCACCGAACTGCTCGCCAAGCCAGAGGCGGCGCAGGCCATGCAGGCCTTGAGCGGGGCGGCGATCCAGGCCCAGGCCGCCAGCAACGAGGCGACCGGGCGAATGCTTGCCGCCGCGAACCTTCCAAGCCGCGCCGACATTGAGGCACTGGGTACGCGCATCGCCTCGGTAGAGGCGGCGCTGGTCCGCATAGAGGCGCTGCTGCGCGATTCGGCATCGGCCCAGCCCAATCCGCCCGCCCGGCCCGCTGTGCCGCGCACCCGCAAGCCGCCGGCCTGATGGCAAGCGCGGCAGCAGGTACGGCGCAATCAGCCGTTGAGCGGGCCATTCAGCGCAGTCTCAAGGGTCTGGGCTATCTCGGTTCCCCGGCGCCGGTATTGGGGGCGACGTCCAAGGATGTGATCGTGTCGCGCGGGCCGATGCGGCTCTATCATTATCACCCGCAGGTTGATGAGGTGTACCGGGTGCCGGTGCTGTTGGTGATGGCCACCACCAATCGCGGTTACATCTTTGACATGGTGCCGGGGCAAAGCCTGGTCGAGTTCCTGCTGCTGCGCGGTTATGATGTGTTCATGCTCGATTGGGAGGCTCCGCGACCAGAGGACCGCAGCCTGGCGCTGAAGGATTATGTCGAGGATTTTGTCGGCGGCGCGATTGCAGAGGTTCAGCGCGCGACCGGGGAAAGCGATGTCAGCCTGGTCGGCTATTGCATGGGCGGGGTGCTGTCAGTGCTGTGGTCGGGCCTGAACCACGCGATCGGGCCAAAGAACCTGGCGGTGTTCACCACCCCGGTCGATTTCCGGCAGATGACCCTGTTTCAGGCCTGGTCCGATCCGCGCTATTTCGATGTTGACCGGCTGGTTGACACGCTGGGCATGGCCCCGGCGGAAATGTTGCTGACCGCCTTTGACATGCTGCGCCCGGCGGGCCGTGCCAGCGCCAACTTTGCCCTGCTCGACAACATGTGGAACGACGAATTCGTCAAAGCGCATCGGATGTTTGACCGGTGGAGCAATGATATGCTGCCGCTCGCCGGTGAATATTTCCGCGAAACGACCAAGGAACTGGTCTGGGCCAACAGCCTGATGGAAGGGACGATGCGGATCGGCGGCCGCCCGGTTGAGCTGGACCGGATCACTTGCCCGTTCCTGCATGTCACGGCAGAGCACGATCATATCGTTACCACCGCCGCCTCTGCCCCGCTGATCGGCCTGATCGGATCGCCGGACAAGGAACAGGTGGTGCTGAAAGGCGGACACGTCAGCCTGATCGCCGGGCCGAATGCGGTCAAGCGGATGTGGCCAAGGCTGGACCACTGGTTGGGAGCGAAAAGCGTTTGAGCGAGACATTGGCCATCGGCGGCAAACCCGTAGTGATCCGCGCGCCCGGCGCTGCTGACAAGGCCGCGCTGCAACGCTTTGCCGGGGCCATGCCGGTGCACGATCTGCTGTTCCTGGCCCGCGACATTCGCGAGCCCAAGGTTCTGGCAGCCTGGCTGGCAGCGCAGGAAAATGGCGATCTGGTCAGCCTGATCGCGCTGGATGGGGACGAGGTAGTCGCCACCGTCGCCGCGCTGTCAGACCGGCTGAGCTGGTCGGCCCACGTTTGGGACGTGCGCCTGCTGGTCGCCCCGGCGATGCGCGGCAAGGGCCTGGGCCGCCACTTGCTCGACGCCGTGATCGCCGCCGCCGTTGCCGCAGGCGCAACCCGGCTGACCGCGCGGATGACCCCCGACCAGGCCGGAGCCATCACCCTGTTCGAAGAATGCGGCTTCCGCGCCGAGGCGCTGCTGAAAGACCAGCTGCGCGATGCCGATGGCAACCTGCACGATCTGGCCCTGCTGGCAATGGACCCCCAGCGCCAGGCCGCACGGCGCGACGCCTTTGGGGAATAGGGTGTGCGGATTGGTTCCAAGGCATGGTTTTGCCGTTTTTGTTTGAGGTAGGCTGTCCGGACACGACACCATTGCGGACGTAAGGCTTAGAACCTGATACGAAATTAAATTGAGTGATATCAGCGGGTTAGCTTGACGTCTGCCCAAGTCATTGAT
>JAFEEX010000002.1 GCA_018240895.1 Pseudomonadota bacterium
TTTAATTTCGGATCAGGTTCTCAGGCTTGCAAAAGCGTCAAGAATGAAAATAGAAGACTTGCTCATACCACCAAAGATACCCGCATTTGTCGCGGATTGACGTGGATGGTAACGGAATTTTGTTTGCAGAGCCGCGCGGCGTGCGGCGTTTCGGAACTATCGGCAAACATACTTTGCTAGCAGTCCTCACCGGCTACTCCATAGCTTCACGTCCTGCGATCTCAGTGTTATGCATTATTTTCCTAAGGGGGATCGGCAGCAATCGCATGGATCAAGTCAGTCAAGTCGGGGCAGTTAGAAAACTATTCGAGGAAACGAGGCGCAGGCTCGTTGAAACGGGAACACGAAACCGACTGATTCATGTGAACCGGCAAAACAAGAGATCGAACTCTCTTGAGATTATCAATGAGAAGTCCGACGAAATCTATAAGCTGGTGGCACTGTCCGGAAAGACAATGCGCTTCTTGGCGACCGGAAAAGACAAGGACAGCGACAGCGATACTCCCGTATTGGCAATGCAAGGTGTCGAGGCCGGTTCTGAATCTCGCTTCACCGACAATCAGCTTGAAACACGGCTTGGCCCCGATGGTTTGCAAAAACGGCTGTTGAAACTGGCCCGCGACGCCAAGACCGCCGAAGAAGAGTCGGGCGTCAACATCCTGTTTTTGGCGATGGGGTTTCTCACATGGTATGAGGACGAAACCAGCAATGTGAAGCGGGAAGCCCCTTTGCTCCTGCTTCCCGTCGAATTGGTCAGAAACCAACGCACATCAACCTTTGACCTGCGGTTCAGAGATGAAGACATCTCGACCAATCTCCCCTTGCAGGAGCGGTTGAAGGGAGATTTCGGGATCGAATTGCCCGAAATCGAAATCGACGAAGGCTGGACGCCCAGCGGTTATTTCGATGAGATTGCGGAAACAGTCGCAAACAAGAGCCGCTGGTCGATTGATCGTGACGGGATGCAACTTGGCTTTTTTTCGTTCGCCAAACTCCTAATGTTCCGTGACCTTAATCCCGAAAACTGGCCCGACAATGCGCTTGAGCGGCATCCCCTAACTACCGGCCTTCTGTATGAGCGGTTTGAAGTCGAGGAACCGCTATTCGGAGCCGAGGATCGCCTTGACGAGCGCCTTCCACCCGAAATCCTATATCACGTCGTTGATGCGGACTCCTCGCAAGCCAAGGTAATTGAAGAAGTTCGCAGCGGGCGCAATCTGGTTGTCCAAGGCCCACCGGGAACAGGCAAGTCCCAAACGATAACCAACATCATTGCCTCAGCAGTGCGGGACGGAAAGCGTGTCTTGTTCGTCGCCGAAAAGATGGCCGCCTTGGCCGTGGTCCACAAGCGCCTCGTCGATGTCGGCTTATCGGACATCTGCCTTGAGCTTCACTCCAAAAGTGCGAACAAGAAAGCAGTATTGGCGGAGTTGGCGCAGACGCTAAACTCGGCACGAGCGATACCGGCAATGCCCGAGCAGCCCGAAAAGCTAAGGACGGCACGCGACCGGCTAAACGCGATTGCGGGTGACTTGCATCGATCGGTAGGAGTAAGCGGGGAGAGTGCATTTGATGCACTGGCACGGCAGGTCCATTTCATGGGGCAATCCGCACCGGCCCCTTCAATGCCGGCAGATGGTCTAGCGGACATCCACGCTAACGATGCCAAACGGCTCGGCTCGCAGATGGCTGCATTCGGCAATGCAGTTGCAGAGGCTGGACCTTTGCCTGACCACCCGTTTTTCGGGGTCGGTCAACTCGACTTGCAACCCACAGACCTTGCGCGCCTTTCGGGCAAGTTGACAGCCGTGGCAGAGACCGCAGCTTCGCTCAATCGAGCGATCAATGCGGCAGCAACGGCATTGGGAATTGAATCGAAGTCCACACTTTCCAACGCTGAGCCAATGGCAAGCCAGCTTTCCAGCATCGGCGATGCGCCCGAATTTGGCGATGAAACCCTCAGCGCATTGTTTGAGTTGCGCGACAAGGGGCGGTTGCGCGAAAGTCTTGAGTCTGGGTTGCGCTGGCAGACGGCCCGAAAAGAGAGTGAAGAGACTTTCACGGACATTGCGTGGCGACATGATGCCACGTCCATGCGGTCCGCGTTGGCTGCCGGGAAGGGGTCGCTTTTTTCGCACGATGGGGATCGGCCTACCGTCGCGCCAGCCGCGAGTTGGGCGAATTTTTGCAAGAACCCTTGCCGAAATCGGCCACAGATCGAACCGAGCTGGCTGATCGCCTGATCGAGATTGCGGCGCAGCGCGACGCATGGCGCGATGATGAGGGCTGGTGCGGCAAGATCCTGAGCGATGAATGGCGTGGAGAAAAGACTGCGTTCCAGCCCCTCTTGGCTGCAATGAGTTGGGCGCAACAGGCAGCCTTATCCAATGACGGCGCGAGCGCCGCCGCAGTTATTGCCCTGGCGCGAAACTCCGCATCAAGATTGAAACTCGAAAGCGACCTCAAGCAAAGCGCCAAAATTGCGAAGTCGGACTTGGGCGACATCGTTGGGGATTTGAAGCTGAACGTGAGCGACGCATTTCAAACCGGCGATTGGGCGGACGCTAATTTAGGGATTGTCGAGCATCGAGTGAGCAAAATCGCAGCGAACTCGGAACGCTATGACGAATGGGTGAATCTGCAACGTCTTCGCAACGGCTTGCTGGCAGCGAACCTCCACGCTGTGTTACCCACCTTGGAATCTGGCCGAGTGTCTGGTCCTGAGGCTGAAACCGAATTTCTCTTTGCAAGAGCGGAGGCTGTCTGGAAGACCGCGCTTGCCGCGAACCCGGCGCTCGCCGATCTCCGCAACGTGGATCGCCATGAGACCGTTCGGGGGTTCCAAGAACTTGAAATCCAGCGGCGGCAGGACTGCGTTAAAGACATCAGGGCGCGCCATCTCAGTCAAGTTCCGCAAGGCGCGCAGGGGGCAATGGGATTTGTTCGGGGTGAGATCGGGAAAAAGAAGGCCCACGCGCCAATCAGAAAGCTCGTAACTCAAGCAGGGCAGGCCGTCCAAAGAATCAAGCCTGTCTTTATGATGAGTCCTATTTCTGTGGCGCAATTCCTGCCGCCTGCAACAATCGAGTTCGACTTGCTGTTGATCGATGAGGCCAGTCAGGTCAGGCCGGAAGATGCTTTGGGCGCAATCGCACGGGCACGCCAAATCGTAGTTGTCGGCGACCAGAAGCAATTGCCGCCGTCATCATTCTTCGACCGGCTATCGGGTGGGGAAGATCAAGATGACGAGGAGGATGTTTCGGGGCTACTCGATGGCGTAGCAAAAGTTGGCGACCTTGAGAGCATATTGACGCTTTGCGAGGCGCGCGGTCTTTCAGCCCGTATGCTGGAATGGCACTACCGTTCGCGCGATCCTTCCTTGATCCGAGTTTCAAATCGGGAGTTCTATGGCGACGGCCTCATCTTGCCGCCGTCACCACTTCAAGGCGACCCGAACTATGGCCTGACCTTCACACGCGTTGCAGGCATCTATGACCGGGGCGGCAAGCGCGACAATCGCATCGAGGCCGAGGCATTGGTCAAGCGGGTGGCCGACCACGCCCGCGGCTCGCCGGATTTGTCGCTTGGCATCGTCACCTTCTCCTTCGCACAGCGCAACCTGATCACCGAACTTTTGGAGTATCAAAGGCGGCACGACACTGCGCTTGATGGCTTCCTCCGGGAGGGTGGGAGTGAGGACGTTTTCGTCAAGAATATCGAAAACGTCCAAGGTGATGAGCGCGACGTCATTCTGGTGAGCGTCGGCTACGGGCCGAGCGCACCCGGAGGCAAGCCCACGATGAGTTTTGGCCCCGTCAACAACGAGGGTGGTGAGAGGCGGTTGAACGTCCTGTTCACGCGGGCGCGTGTCCGCTGCGAAGTCTTTTGCTCGTTCGATCCTGGCGATATGGATTTGTCGAAAACGAAGCTCGAAGGCCCGCGTGTTCTCAAACGATTCCTTGAATTTGCGAAAACCGGAATAATCGACGAGCGCGTTGCAGCCGGCGCGGAACCTGACACCCCATTTGAAGCTGATATCGCCTCCGAAATCCGAAGGATGGGCTACCTTGTCGATCACCAAGTCGGCACCGTCGGTTTCAAGATCGATCTTGGCATCCGCCATCCTGATAGGCCCGGCGCTTACATTCTCGCCGTGGAGTGCGATGGGGCCACCTATCACAGCGCGCTTTGGGCGCGCGAACGTGACCGGCTTCGCCAAGAGGTTCTTGAGCACCTTGGTTGGACCTTTCACCGCATTTGGTCGACGGACTGGTTCTATCGGCGCGGTGCGGAGCTGGAGAGGCTGAAGGCTGCTTTGGGCAAAGCACATGCAGCCAGCAAGGAAAGTTCGAAGTTTCCGGGCGCAAACGGAGGTGCCAAGCAAAGCCCAGCGCCAGCACGCCCTATACCGGTCGAGCCGGTCAGCTTGATCGAAGTGCGTCAACGAGCAATGCCGCCTTATCAAAAGGCGTGGGTTTCCATGAAGACGCATTTGGAACCCCACGAGGTGCCGACCAGCTCACTGGCACGCTTAGCGGCTACCGTAGTGGAGACCGAGGGGCCTGTTCACGAGGAAGAGGTAGCGCGCCGTATCGCGGCAGCGTTTGGCAAAGAGAAGGCAGGCTCCCGCATTTTGAAAGCGACCCAGCAGGCACTGCGGCTTGCAACGCGATCGGGCGACGCATCCTTGCGCCAAGACGGAAAGTTCTGGTTCACGCCAGCGCAAGGCGAAGACCCGCCCGTGCGCGACCGCTCAAACGAGACGATTCCGACGACCACTCCGGCGAATATCTCCAATCTCGAAATCGTGCGATGTCTAGAAATTGCCTTGGAAGACAACGCAGGCGGATCGGATCAGGACATCATTCGCGCGGCCGCACGGCTCTTCGGCTTCAAGCGCGTTGGCTCGGAGTTGCAGGCCCGCCTCGAGTCCTGCCTTGAAGGGATGGATCACTGAGATGTGGACGGCTGCTAGCGGGGATTGACGCCCATTCCTTCACGGCATTGCTCGTCGTGTAGAGGGTACGCGTTTCGAATTCCAGATTGTGACGGGTGAATTCCGGTTTTTTGCGAAGCTGATCTTCGAAAGCCACGTTATCCAGTTCTTTGGCCTGAATGACGATATTCGCGCACGGCTCGATAGCGGTCAGGAAGTTGACCTGCCCGCATCACCACAGGTGGATCGGGTTTGCGTTGCCCGCACCAAGTTCCTGCGCGAACTGATTTCGTTCACGTCAAACGCTCTCTCACCCGATACCGGGCAGCGCGATTATGCGCGGCCAGAGGTGAGCAACGGCAATCCGGGCGCTGGCAAGCCAGCGTCGATTGGAAGGCTATGCCGCGACCTTTGGCAGCGAAGCGCGCCTTGGCGACATCGTGGAAACGGTTGAGCCGGGCGCGTTCCGCGCCGCCCTTGCTGGCGATATTCTCGCCCTGATGGACCACGATCCGGGCCGGGTGCTTGCCTCAATGCACTGCCCACGGGCTTCGCAAGGCCACCATGCGACGCATGGCGGAACTGGAAATGCCCAACAAAACGATGAAATCGGTAAGCGGCCATTCGAAGGACGATGAAGTCGCCCGATACACCGAAGCCGCCAATCAGGAGCGGCTTGCCGACGGCGCAATCAAGCGCCTTGTGGAATGGGAAATGTCTAACCCGGCTCCAAGGTTAGACACCAATGAGGCTTAAGGCTATGATATCACTCGCAAAAAACGAGCAGTTGGAGGCCCGAGCCGGAATCGAACCGGCGTAAACGGATTTGCAGTCCGGTGCGTAACCACTCCGCCATCGGGCCCCATCCCGCTGCTGTGCGGGAAAGGGGCCACTAGCCGAGCCAACCTGGCCGCGCAAGGCGATTCAGGCGATGCGGGCGAAAGCCAGTTCGCGGCGGATCGGGTCAACGCTGACCAGCCGGACAGTGATCTTGTCGCCCGGCGCGACCCCGCGCGCAGTGGTGCGCGCCACCACCGGCAGGTCGCACAATTGGAACCGCGTGCCGCTGTCGCCAACGTCGATCACCACGGCGGGAAAGCTCTTGCCTTCCTGTCCGGCAAGAATTGCGGTTTCGGCTAGATCAATCACCGCGCGGTCAATCTGCGATCCGCGGGCTTCGGCCTTGCCCATCACCGGGCCGAGCTGGTGGAAAGCCGCTTCCACCTCGGGCGGAACCGTCCGGCCATTGGCCACTTCCAGCGCGGCGCGGTTGACATAGCGATCAGCCAGACGCCGCAGCGGCGCCGTCGAGTGGCAATAGGTGGCCGCCATTGCCGCGTGCCAGGGGCGCACGCCTTCCTGATAGGGAACATAGGACGCACCGTTGCCAGCACGGCGAACCGCCAGCATGAAGGCGGCTTCGGCCGGTTTGGTCTGATCAAGGCCGGCCTCAAACTGTTTGAGGTCCATCGCGGCAGGCCAGTCAAGCCCGAATGCCTGGGCCGTATGCCGCAACCGGACGACCGCCGCGTCATCAGGCCCGGCCATCACCCGGAACAGCCCGGTTTTCGCCGCATAAAGCGCATCGGCCACCGCAAGGTTTGAAGCCAGCGACAAGGCGGCATTGCGGATTTCGGTCTGTTCAAGCGGGCGCAGACGCAAGGTGTAATGGCCGTCCGCGTCACGCTCCACTTCCTGTTCCGGGGGATCGACACGGGCCGCGCCGCGCCGCTGTTCGGCAGCGGCGATCCGCGCGGCAAGGTCAGCAAAACCGGCGGGCAAATCAGCATCGGTGGCGGTTTCATAAGCCAGCTTAGCGCGGCTGCGGATCACCGCCCGCTCCACGCCTTGCAGCTTTACCGATCCATCGGGAGCAATGCTGGTGGTGAAGATCACCGCCGGGCGCGGACCATCGGGCAGCAGGCTGGCAGCGCCTTCGCTGAGCACCCGGGGATAGAGCCCGGCCTTGCCATCGGGCAGATAGATCGTCTCGCCCCGCGCCCATGCCTCGCGGTCAACCGGGTCCCCATCACTCACGAAAAACGCGACATCGGCGATTGCGTAGTGAAGCAGCAGGTCAGGGCCGGCAGCCTCGATCGTGAAGGCCTGGTCAAGGTCGGTCGAGCTGGCGGGGTCAAGCGTGACAAAGGGCATGGCGGTGCGATCAACATGATCGGCACCCGGCTGGCGCTGCGCCGCCTGCGCTGCGGCGGCTTCCACTTCTGGCGGGAAGGCTGCCGGAACCTTGAACTGCGCGCGGATAGCGACCAGTCCGTCGCTCAGCCGACTATCGGGATCGTGCAGGGCTTTCATGATGCCTGAGCTAACCGCCAAGCCGCCCCTTGCCAAGCGCCGAGCGAATCCGCACAGAGAGGACAAAGCTGATCAGCCGGAGAGTAATCAATGAAGACCCGCGCCGCCGTTGCCTTTGCTGCCAAGCAGCCGCTTGAGATTGTCGAGCTTGACCTTGAAGGCCCCAAGGCGGGCGAGGTGCTGGTCGAGATCATGGCGACGGGCATTTGCCACACCGATGCTTATACGTTGGACGGGCTGGACAGCGAGGGTATCTTCCCCTCCGTGCTGGGACATGAAGGCGCGGGGATCGTGCGTGAAGTTGGCGCCGGGGTGACCAGCGTAAAGCCGGGCGACCATGTGATCCCGCTTTACACTCCGGAGTGTCGCCAGTGCAAATCGTGCCTTTCGGGCAAGACCAACCTGTGCACCGCGATCCGTGCGACGCAAGGCCAGGGCCTGATGCCCGACGGGACCAGCCGGTTTTCGTACAAGGGGCAGACGGTGTTCCACTACATGGGCTGCTCGACCTTCTCCAACTTCACCGTGCTGCCCGAGATTGCCGTGGCAAAGATCCGCGAGGACGCACCGTTCAAGACAAGCTGCTACATCGGCTGCGGGGTGACCACCGGGGTTGGCGCGGTGATCAACACCGCCAAGGTCCAAGTCGGCGACAATGTGGTGGTGTTCGGCCTTGGCGGGATTGGCCTTAACGTGATCCAGGGCGCGCGGCTGGCCGGCGCTAACCGGATCATCGGGGTCGACATCAACCCCGACAGGGAGGAATGGGGCCGCAAGTTCGGGATGACACACTTCCTCAATTCCAGGGGCATGAGCCGCGAGGACGTGGTCGCCAAGGTGGTTGAACTGACCGACGGCGGCGCGGACTACACCTTTGACGCCACCGGCAATACCGATGTGATGCGCACCGCGCTGGAAGCCTGCCACCGCGGCTGGGGCACCAGCATCATCATCGGCGTGGCCGAGGCGGGCAAGGAGATCAGCACCCGTCCGTTCCAGCTGGTGACCGGGCGCAACTGGCGCGGCACGGCGTTTGGCGGGGCCAAGGGGCGGACCGATGTACCCAAGATCGTCGATATGTACATGACCGGCAAGATCGAGATCGACCCGATGATCACCCACGTCATGGGGCTGGAAGAGATCAACACCGCTTTCGATCTGATGCACGCCGGCAAGTCGATCCGCAGCGTGGTGGTGTTCTAGAATTTCTGGTCCGTTCGTGTCGAGCGAAGTCGAGACACGTTGCGTGCGGCATCCAGACTTCGCCCGATGCGAACGGAACCTGTTTCATGGATATTGTCAGCACCAACCGCAGCCACGGCGGCACGCAAGGGGTCTATAGCCATCAAAGCGCGGCCACCGGCACGCCGATGACCTTCTCTGCCTTCGTCCCCGATCACGCGCCGGGCACAAAGCTGCCGGTGCTGTGGTATCTCTCTGGTCTGACCTGCACCCAGGCGAACGTCACTGAAAAGGGCGAGTTCCGCGCCGCCTGCGCGCAGCACGGGATCATCCTGATCGCCCCAGACACCAGCCCGCGCGGCGATGACGTGCCCGATGATGAGGCCTATGATTTCGGCAAGGGCGCGGGGTTCTATGTCGATGCCACGCAGGCGCCATGGGCAGCGAATTACCGGATGCGCAGTTACATCGAACAGGACCTGCCCGCGCTGGTTGCCCAGCAGTTCCCCGCCGATATGGACCGTCAAGGGATCACCGGCCATTCGATGGGCGGCCACGGCGCACTGACCATTTCGCTGCGCAATCCCGGGCGATTCCGCTCGACCAGCGCGTTCTCCCCGATCGTCAGCCCAATGAACTGTCCATGGGGCGACAAGGCGCTGAGCGGCTATCTCGGTCCGGACAAGGCGGGCTGGCGGCAATACGATGCCTGCGCGCTGATCGAGGACGGCGCGCGCCTGCCGGATCTGCTGGTCGATCAGGGCGATGCCGATGGCTTCCTGCACGAACAGCTCAAGACCGGGCTGCTGGTCATGGCCTGCCGCAAGGCCGGCATCCCCGCCACCATCCGAATGCAGCCGGGATACGATCATTCGTACTACTTCATCTCGACATTCATGGCGGAGCACATTGTCTGGCACGCGGAAAGGCTGAAAGCATAGCCGGCAACCGGGGCGTCCTTGCCGCGGATGCGCAATGCGCGCAAAGTGGCGTCAGTGCCGCAAGGGAGATAAGACCCTGTCCGAAAGCCCCAACACAAGCATACTCGGCGCGGTTCTTGCCGGCGGGCAGTCATCGCGGTTTGGAAGCGACAAGGCGCTGGCGGAGTTGCATGGCCACAGCCTGCTGACGCTGGCGATCGACACCCTGTCAGGCTGGTGTGAGAAGGTGGTGGTAGTCGGGCGTGCCGAAGCTCCCGCGCCGACCCTTCCCGACTGGCCCCGGGCCGGAATGGGGCCGCTGGGCGGGATTGCCGCGGCATTGCGGCTGGCCCGGCAAGAGGATTTCGCGGCCGTGCTGACCGTGGGTGTCGATGCCCCAGGCCTGCCAGACGAT
Organism: Pseudomonadota bacterium; assembly: GCA_018240895.1. Classification (GTDB taxonomy): domain Bacteria; phylum Pseudomonadota; class Alphaproteobacteria; order Sphingomonadales; family Sphingomonadaceae; genus Novosphingobium. The sequence continues at coordinate 9,767 of JAFEEX010000002.1, forward strand.
CTGCCCGGCCTGCTGTCACCCGCACCGGCTTACCTCGCGTCTCAGCCGGTAATCGGACTGTGGCCGGCAGAGGCGGACAAAACGGTGATGGAGATTCTGGAAGGCGATGGCCGCCACAGCCTGATCGCCTTTGCCAGGGCAGTGGGTGCCCGGCCGGTGGAACTTGCCCGCGGTCCGGCAAATATCAACACGCCGGCGGACCTTGCCGCGCTGGACAAAGGGGGCCGGTGACGGTTTGTCACCATCCCTTGCAGCCCATCATTTGCGCGGTCAGGCCGATACCGGGAAAGTCGGCCAGGTTCCGCCAATCGTCTCTCCATCGAACAGCACGATGTCACCGAATTGCAGGAACACCGCCTCGCTCTGATTGGGGCGGAAGAATACGAAATCGTCGGGCTTCAGATCGACCCGCGCTGAGCCGGTGAGCATCTCCTGATTGCTCGATCGGCCATAGAGGCTGCTGAACTGCAGTCCCGGCGGTGAGACCGGAGTGGCGAGCCAGTGGCCGCCATAGATGAAGATGGCCCGCGCCGCGTTGGGGTCCATGAAGCTCAATGGCCCGGTCAGCCATTCGTTGCCGGGCAACTCCATCCGCCCGGCCTTGATCACCGGTGTCGCAATGAAGCTGGCGGGCTGATGGTGGGACAGGCCGTCAAGGTCAAAATCGACAGGCTTGACGAAGGCCGATCCGGTTGAAACCTCGTTGGCGAGAGTGCCCTGCGCGTGGCGGGCATAGGTCGGGCTGCCACCGCCGTTGAGCGTCAGCGTGGCGGGATCGAGGTGCAGCTTGTCCTTCAGCACGGCGATCGCGGCGGCATAGACCTTTTGCGACTTGGCATAGGCCGCGTCGGGATCGCTCATCTTGGGGACGTGCGCATCATAGCCCATCAGCCCGCTGACCGTCACGCCGGGCAGGCTCTTTGCCAGATCAACAGCCGCGCCGAGCGCGGCAGCATCGGCAAAGCCGCCGCGGTGCAGTCCGACGTCGATCTCAAGATTGGCGCGCAGCGGCGCATTTCGCGCGGCGGCGATTTCGGCATAGTGTTTCAGCCGATCGGGCGTGTCGATCAGCCACTGGATGCGCCCGGCGGCCTCCGCGCCAACCGCGTCGATCAGTTGGGCGTATTGGCCAGCGGGCAGCGGCTTGCCCAGCAGCAGGTCGGCACCCGGCCGCGCGGCCATGGCGGAAAGCATTGCACCGTTGAAGACCATGAACCGGTTGGTGCCGATCCCTGCCGCAACGTGATCGATCAGTCCCGGCGCGGGCAGCGATTTCACCACCACCCGCAGCGGCAGGGCATGGGGGGCAAGCGCCGCCCTGGCGGCAGCGATGTTGTGATCGAGCCGGGCGCGGTCGATCACCAAAACCGGATGGGCAATCCCCGCCTTCGCCAGCGCCGCACTCAGCTTGGCGAAGTAGGCGTCGTAACGCCCGCCACGGTCGCTCTTGCGCGCGGCGAGCAGGCCCGCGCCGGCCACCAGCAACCCGCCCCCGCCGAACAGCGCGGCACGGCGGCTCCAACTTGTCTTGCGTTCACCGTCAGCCATCGAGGAAAATCCCCTTGAGGTAAGGATTGAGCAACCGCCCTTCGGGGTCAAGCGCGCGGCGCACCTCGCCCGCTTCCTTCCAGCGCGGATAAAGCTGGGCCAGATCGCGCGCCTTGAGGGTGTGGAGCTTACCCCAGTGCGGGCGTCCGCCGTGGCGACGGAAGATCGGCTCGATCAGGGTGAAGAAGAACTGGTAGTCCTCCTTGTAATAGGCGTGGACCGCGATCGATCCGCTTTCGCGTCCATAAAAGGGGGAAAGCCAGGCATCGTCGGCGGCGATTGCCCGCACCTCAATCGGGAAGAACACGTCCCTGCGGTGCGTCTCGATCGCGGCAATCACCTCGCGCAGCGCGGCGACCTGGTTTTCGATCGGCAAGTGGTATTCGGTTTCGTTGAAGCGCACCCGGCGCTCGTTCGACAGCAGCTTCCAGCCCTCGTCAACCATCTCCTCGGGCGGGATCTTGGCCAACTCCTCCGCTGCCAGCTTCTGGCGCAGACCCGGCGCAAATTCGAACCAGTCGCGCAGCTTCTTGAGGCCCATCAGCGTGTCGACATCCGCATCGGGGCCGCGCGGTTTGACCGGTTTGTCAGTGACATCGGTGGTGATCAGTGCCGAATGACCGGTGAAGGGCAGGACATAGAATTCGACGTTGCGGTGCGCGGCACGCAGATCGGGCCAGGCCTCGATCACCTCACCGGTCGGGCGAACCTCAACCCGCTTGGCAACCCGGTGGAGCGGCTGGTTCTGCAGGGTGACCTGAGTGACCACACCAAACACGCCAAGGCCGACCCGCGCGGCGTTGAACACCTCCGGGCGGGTGTTGGCATCGCAATCGATCACCTCGCCGCCGGGCGTCGCGATCCGCATCGCCACCACGCTGCCGTGAATTGCCTGGATGCCGCGCCCGGTGCCGTGCGTGCCGGTTGCGATCGCGCCCGCGACTGACTGCTTGTTGATATCGGGCAGGTTGATCATCTCCTGCCCGACTGCAGCCAGCGCCGGACCGAGATCGACCAACCGGGTTCCCGCCCGCACCACCGCGCGATTGGTGGCGGGATCGTGACTGACCAGCCCGGTCATGCGGTCCAGCGTCAGCAGGGTGCCTTCTGTCGGGACCAGCCCGGTGAAGCTGTGCCCTGATCCCACCGCGCGGACCGGCGCAGCGGAGCGGGTAAGGATCGAGAGCAATTCCTCCTCGCTCTGCGGCGCAGCGCGGGCCGCGGGGTAGGAATGAGCGCTGCCCGACCAGTTGCTCCACAGCAGATGACCCTGGCCGTCTTGCGTAGCCAGCGCAGCCGGCTCGCGATTCCGCAGCGCGTTGCGCGTGGCAAGGCCCCCGGCGGTGATCGCCCCGGCGCCCAGCACGGTGCCGCCAACCACAACGGCGCGGCGTGACAGTTTGCTCATTTATCCCTCCCGGCCATGAAACGGATCAGGGCGCGATAGTCGTCCGGCGTGCAAGCAAAGCATTGCCCGCCCGCCGGCATTCCGTTGAGGCCCTGAACCGCGCTGTTCAACAGCGCGTCCTCGCCCTTGGCCCAGCGCTGGTCCCACCTGGTGCGATCCCCGGTCAGCGGCGCACCGGTGTCGGTGACAGTGTGGCACGATTTGCAGGATTGTTCATAGAGCCCGGCAAGTTTCGCATCGGCGGGCTTCAGCGCGGCGCTTTGCTGCGGCGTCAACGGCTTTACCGGCGGTTCGGCCTGGCACCCTGCCAGCAGCGCCGCAGCGCCGAGAACAACAACGCCGCGCATCAGTGCTTGACCTGAAATTCGATGCCGCAAGTCTGCGGCTCGCCGCGCAACTGCCCGATCTCAAGGCTCGGCACCACCCCGGCACTATCCACGCCGGCCACAACAGCCTGATCCCGCGCCAGTGCAGCGCCCGGATTCATAACCGTAGCCATCGCCAAGGACGCCCCACCGATTCGCAGCATATCTCTGAATCTCAACACCTTCCCATCCCCGAATCCATTGTAGTCATCGCTATATTATAGTAATAACTATAGCGCGCAACGGCCAATCGGGACAGTGCCGGAGCGATATGCTAGGCGCGCAGGGAGTGCCGCGCGGATTGCGGCATGAAAGGGCAGATCGGCAAGCATGGCGGCGGGTACGAAATCAGCGAAGCGCACGCGGCTTTCGACCCGTGACCGGCTGCTCGACGCTGCCGGGCTGCTGCTGGCCGAAGTGGGGATGGAGCGCATCTCGACCAACCTGATCTGCGAGCGGGCTGGCCTCACCCCGCCAGCGCTCTATTACTATTTCTCTGACAAGTTTGAGGTGATCGTTGCTCTGGGCGAGCGGCTGATGGATCGCCAGAACGAAGCCCTGGTTCGCTGGATCGAGCGCCATGCCGATGCGGGCATCGCCGCCTATGCCGCCAATACCGAGGAACTGCTGCGCGAAACCGCCGAAATCACCGAAGCCGATCCGGGCGGTGCCTGGGTGGAGCGCGCGCTCCATTCCAGCCCCCGGCTGGAACACGTCCGCATCGCATCGCACCGCCATGTCACCGATCTGCTTACCCAGGCCTTTTCGGCGCACCTGCCCGGCGTGCCGCGCGACAAGGTGTGGCTGCGGGTGCGGATGCTGGTCGAGTTCGGCTATATGGCGATCGAGCTGCTTCACGCCGAACCCGAAACCCCGCGCGACACCATCCTTGCCGAAACGGCCCGGATGCAGAGGCTGGTTATCGAGGATTTCCTTGCCGCACGATAAGCTTTGCTAAGGGCAAGCAAGAATGTGCGATCCGGAAGAACCGGCGCACGCCCCGTATGGTGTCGATGAAGCCGGGCTCAGGAACTTGCCTGCCCTGAACCCCAGGGCTGTCGTTCGGATGCTTGCATGGGCACAGCTGCCGAAGATAGGGGAGGAACCGCAGTGCCTCCCCTTTGCCTTCGACCGGTTGACGGACAAAGTCGACCCGCAGGCTATTTGCGGATGAATTTCAGCAGGTCGGCATTCACCACATCGGCATTGACGGTTAGCATCCCGTGCGAAAAGCCCTTGTAGATGATGAGCTCACTGTTCGGGAGCAGTTCGTGCTGGCGCAGGGCGGCCGCCTCATAAGGCACCACCTGATCGTCATCCCCCTGGATCACCAGGGTTGGCACGGTTATGGCCTTCAAATCTTCTGTCTGGTCCGTTTCGGAGAACGCCTTGATGCCTTCGTAGTGGGCCTTGGCACTGCCCATCATGCCCTGGCGCCACCAGTTCTTGACTACGCCTTCGGAAGGTTCTGAACCAGGGCGGTTATAGCCGTAGAATGGCCCCGCCGGCACATCGAGGAAGAACTGGGCCCGATTGGCCGCGAGAGCCGCGCGGAATCCATCAAACACGCCAACCGGGGTTCCGCCGGGATTGCCCGGCGTCTTGACCATCAATGGCGGCACCGCACTGACCAGAACGGCCTTGGCAACGCGGCCTTGCGGCTGACCGAACTGGGCGACATAGCGGGCGACCTGGCCCCCGCCGGTCGAATGACCGATATGGACCGCGTTGCGAAGATCGAGGTGTTCCGCCACCGCAGAGGCATCGGCGGCATAATGGTCCATGTCATGCCCCTCGCTGACCTGCGCGGAGCGGCCGTGGCCACGCCGATCATGAGCGATCACCCGGAACCCTTCATTCAGGAAGAACAGCATCTGATTGTCCCAGTCATCAGCACTGAGAGGCCAGCCGTGATGAAAATGGATTGGCTGAGCGTCCCTTGGTCCCCAGTCCTTGTAGAAAATTTCGACTCCGTCTTTGGTGGTGACAAATGACATGGTTATGCCTCCTTTTGATAGATGACCAGAAACGCCATTCGCTGGCATTTGTTTCATTGGCTCAGTTGCAAGCGGGGAACGGGACATTCAGAACGGTTGCGCCCGCCTGAACAGGTCAAGCTGAAGAACCGTCCCGGCACCCGGGTTCTCAGGTTCCAGCGGCGCTGCGCGTTGAAATCCATCGGCGATAGGCGTGCGTGGCGCGTCTGGCGTGCATTTGCGCAACGACCAATGCCCATACCGGGGACACATTGGGCGCGGTTTGACGCCTTTGGCTCAAACGGACGAGCTGATAACGAACCGCCGCCATGTGAGCGAGCGAAGCGACCGGCTTGTTCTTCCAGGTGATCGGTTTCAAAGCGGGAACAATGTCCTGGCCAGCCTTCCACTGGTTAGGCAGGTCCGGATCGATCGACAGAGCCGTGGCGATCCCGGCCATGGCCACGCCGCTGTCAATCACCTGCCGGGCGACATCCTGACGGCGAATCCCGCCAGTGACCATCAGCGGCATCGAAGCCACCTGCGCAATCTCGCGCGCGAATTCCAGAAAATAGGCTTCGCGCGCCAATGTACGATCATCGCGCGCCTCACCCATCATCGCCGGCGCCTCATAACTGCCGCCAGACAGCTCAACCAGATCGACACCAAGCGGGGCGAGCATCCCTACGACCGATCTTGCATCCTCCGGCGAAAAGCCGCCGCGTTGGAAATCAGCGGAATTGAGCTTCACCGCGACTGCAAAGTCCGGCGATACGGCGGCGCGAACGCGTTTGACGATTTCCACCAGCAGGTGCGCCCGGTTTTCCAGGCTTCCACCCCAGCGATCGCCGCGCCGGTTCGACAGCGGTGACAGGAACTGGCTGAGCAAATAGCCATGCGCGCCATGAATCTCGACCCCGTCAAACCCGGCGCGTTCTGCCAGGAGCGAAGCGGTCACGAAACGCTGCATGACATCGGCGATCTCAGCCTCGGTCATTTCGCGCGGTATTGGAAACTGCTTTGATTGCGCGCCCAGATCGAGCGGAATTGCAGAGGGTGCGACTGTTTCCTGTCCCAACCCGGCCGGCATCTGCCGACCTGGGTGATTGATCTGCATCCACACCTTGCCCCCGCCTGATTGCGCAGTGCTGGACCATGTCCGGAACTGGTCCAGATGAAGATCATTCTCCAGCACGACACCGGCGGGACCGGTCATCGCCCGGGCATCAACCATCACGTTGCCGGTGATGATCAATCCCGCACCGCCCCTGGCCCAGGCCCGATACAGCGCGATCAGCTCGCCGGATGGAGCATGGTTTTCATCGGCCATGTTTTCTTCCATCGCCGCCTTGGCGATGCGGTTTGGAATCACTTGTCCGTTGGGCAGTTCAAGGGACGAAAACAGCGACATTTGCCTTCTCCGGGATTACGAATTTGACCAATTCTAACCTTTAATCTAAGTTTAAGGTCAAGCGGAAAATGCAAGGACGCGCAAATGAAGATTGGCGAACTGGCGAAGCGCAGCGGACAGACCCAATCGCGCATCCGGTTTTACGAACGGATTGGGCTGCTGAAATTGGTTGATCGCCGGGCCAATGGCTATCGGGCCTATCCGCCCGAAGCTCTGGTCGTCCTCAACCTGATCGATACGGCGCAGAACGCCGGCTTCAGCTTGGACGAGATTCGCCGCATGGTCCCGTCTGACCTTGGCGAGTGGAAACACGAAGGCCTGCTTGATGCACTGCGCGCCAAAGTTGCGGAGATTACAACGCTTGAGGGCCGCCTTGCACAAAGCAAAGCGCAGATCGCGGGATTGATTGCCGAAATCGAGGCCAAGCCAGGCGATATCACCTGCAAGGACAATGCACGCCGGGTGATGGCCAGAATGCTGGTTGAAACAGCAGAGCGATCTTGAGCGATCCCGACCGCCCGGAAACCGAACGGAGTTGCCTGATCCGGTCACGCCAGCGCGTCTTATGCATACAATACAGCTTGCACTCGCACGGCAGGCACACCATGTTGCCGCTGTTAGTCACATTTTGTGGAACCCTGATCCATGGCCACCACGCCTTCTGCCACCGAAGCCCCCACCATCACGCTGACCGCGCCCGATCCCGTGCCGGTCGTTGCGCCGGCAGCCGCGGCCGGGCTGGTGCCGGTTTCGGACGAGAACAAGTCCAAGCTGCAAACCAAGGTTGATGCCTTCGTTGCCGATCTGATTTCGTCCGACGCCAACTCGCCCGAATTCGGCAAGAAGGTGGATCAGATCACCAATATGGGACGCAAGGAGATCATGGCCGCGGCGGCGATGTCCAACCGTTTCCTTGATCGGCCAGTGCGGGCCATGGACAAGGATTCGGGCGTCGGCGCCAATCTGGCCGAATTGCGCCGCACCGTGGAGGAGCTTGATCCCGGCAAATCGGGCAAGCTTTCCACCGGCCGCAAGATTCTGGGCATCATCCCCTTCGGCAATTCGGTGAAGCGCTATTTCACGTCGTATCAGTCTGCCCAGGGGCACATCCAGTCAGTCCTCACTCACCTTGCCTCGGGCAAGGACGAACTGCTGATGGACAATGCCGCGATCGACGTGGAGCGGCAGAAGCTGTGGGAGGCGATGGGCAACCTTGAACAGATGATCCACATCTCCAAGGCGCTTGACATCAAGCTGGAAGAAACCGCCGCCGATCTTGACGGGACCGACCCGGCCAAGGCCAAGGCCATTCGCGAAAGCGCGCTGTTCTATGTCCGCCAGCGAACCCAGGATCTGCTGACCCAGATGGCGGTTTCGGTTCAGGGCTATCTCGCGCTGGATCTGGTCAAGAAAAACAACGTCGAGCTGGTCAAAGGGGTTGACCGCGCCAGCACCACCACCGTTGGCGCGCTGCGCACCGCCGTAACCGTGGCCCAGGCGATGACCAACCAGCGGCTGGTGCTGCAACAGATCACCGCGCTTAACACCACAACCGCCAACCTGATCGATTCGACCAGCACCCTGCTGCGCGACCAGACCGGCAAGATCCACGAACAGGCCGCCAGCTCAACCATCCCGATCGAGACACTGCAGCGCGCGTTCCAGAACATCTATGACACGATGGACAATATCGACACGTTCAAGGTCAAGGCGCTGGAAAGCATGAAACAGACCGTGACCACGCTTTCGGCAGAGGTAGAGAAATCCAAGGGCTACATCGCCCGCGCCGAGGGCGCCGCCCAGGCGCAGCTCGCGCATGATGCGCCCAGCCTGCTGAGTTCCGAGAGCTAAACCATGAGCGGCGAGGCGCATCAACATCAACAGATCATGCGGGCGGCCGGCACCAGCCTGGCCGGCCAGCGGGCGGGCGGGCGGCGCATCGCCTCGATCGGGCGGCGTTCGGCGGCGATGAAGCGTGACTATCTGTTCCGCAAGCTGGTGCGGATCATGCTGGCCGTGGGCGGCGTGGTGTTCGCGGCGATGGCTGCCGGCGTGATCCTGAACGGGATCGGCTGGACCGGGATCATCCTGGCGATGCTGGCCATGGTGGTGGCGATCGGCGTGTTCGGCACATTTCCCCGGATGAAGGTGCCCACCCGCGAATCGCTGGGCACAGGCGACACCAAAACGCTGGTCGGCCGCACCGAATTATGGCTTGAGCGTCAGCGCCCCGCGCTGCCCGCGCCCGCCATTCCGATCGTTGATCAGATCGGCGGCCAGCTTGACGCGCTGGGGCTTCAGCTTGACGGGCTCGACGCCAACACCCCCGCCGCGCAGGACGTGCGCAAGCTGGTGGGAGAAACGCTGCCCAATCTGGTTTCCACCTATACCGCGATCCCGCGCCACTTGCGCGCAGAGGAACAGGCCGGCCGCTCACCCGATCAGCAATTGACCGAAAGCCTGGGCAAGATCAGCACGGAAATTGACAGCGTAACCCGGCAGCTTGCCGCCGGGGCGATCGACAATCTGGCGATTCAGACCCGCTATCTCGATTACAAATATGGCGATGGTATCGAAGGTGAGGCGAAGCAGGGATGATGCGCGTTCCCCTGCCTCACACCCTTGGCAAGGATGAGGTGCGCCGCCGCCTGCAATCCCGCACGGGCGAGATTGCCGGACTGTTTCCCGGCGGCCTGGCCCAGGTTGAGACAAGCTGGCCCGATCCGGACACCATGAACCTTGCGATCACCGCCATGGGCAAGACCGTGGCCGGCAAGGTTGAAGTGGAAGATACCCGGATAGTGTTCAGCGTCGACCTGCCCGGATCGCTGGCCTTTGTCGAACCGATGATCCGCAGCGCGCTGGAGCAGAAAGGGCGTAAGCTGCTGGCCTGATGGCGAAACAGCGGGTCGCCGGTAGCGGGAGCAAGAAAACTGGCTTGCCCCGGCACGCTTGCCTGACTCGACGTGGCGCGAGTTGGGACAAACCCGTCGTTCCAATGCCGCAGGTTGAGCGCCAGCTTTTGCCGGAAGCCGCCGTTCAGCGCTTGTTCGCGCGGCATGGGGCTGAGACCGAAGCTACGCCGTCACCTGTCCGTTTGCTTGCAGGACTGAGATGGGCAAGGCAGACGTTATTTGACAATCGTGCCGACCGGCATCGGCGGTGCCGGGACCGCCGGCCGTGTGGGCACGCTCACCGCCCCGCCGGTCGAACCGTGCTGGCAAGTCCGGAGTTGATGCTCGTCTCGGCGTTGCGCCTCCTTCTTGCTCTCGAACTGGCGGTAGCGACCAGCTTCGCTAATCCCGTGCGCACGCGGTTTAAAGTGCTGGCGGTACCCACCCTGTCGCGCAATGCGCGCATCGTTGGATAATCGAGATGGTCCCAATGATCATGAGAGATCACGATCGCGTCGAGATCGGGGATGTCCTGAGGACGCTTCGGGATGGTGCCGTTGAACGCCCGGTACATGAACGAAAATGGCGATGCATGATCGCTGAGCACCGGATCGACCAGGATGCGACGACCGCCCAATTGCATGTAGAAAGTCGAATGCTCCAACCAGATGATCAGATCATTCTGCCTGTCGAGAGACGTCAGATCGGTGTGTACCGTCGGCAAGGGTTTGGACGGACGGACCTCCACACTGCTCGTCGCGACCATGTCCTTGAGCGAAGTCCATTCGCCTCATTGTTCGGTAAACAGCTTGGTGGGTTCGACATTCCGAAACTCCCCCTCACGAAAACAGGCAGAAGAAAGAATGCATTGCAGGCGCTGCCCCGACGGCAACGCCCCGAAACTCGGCAGCAGAAGGATCGACGTGGCGGCAGCTCTCGCTATGATCAGGGCAAGGACGGCGGCGACACCCGCGCGGCGCCAGCCGGATCGCCGGTTCACCGTCGATCCCACTGCGCGCATACTCCCTGTGTTGATTCGGCGCGCGAAATTAGGCTGTTGATCGGATACGCAGACAAACCTATAGCTGAGTTGCAGCTCATCTATAGGAGAATCACTCCGTGGCGACAACGGGCGAGACGGTACGCCCCCTGAAATTAATCAGACTCATCCAAGGAAGTTTGAATGGCCAGACCACGTAGCGAGGAGAAGCAGCGCGCCATCCTGGAGGCGGCAATCCACGCTGTCGCGTCGCACGGCGTGACGGCGCCGACCACGATGATCGCCAAGGAGGCAGGCGTCGCGGAAGGCACGATCTTCCGCTATTTCCCGACCAAGGACGACCTGCTGAACGCGGTATTCCTCCACCTGAAGCAGCAGCTTCGCAGTACGATGATCGCCAGCGACGCGCCGGCTGACTCAATCGAGCAGCGCGCGCGCGAATCGTGGAACAGCTATGTCGATTGGGGTGTCCTCGACACAAATGCCAGCAGGGCACTCAACCAACTCTCCGTATCGGACAGAATCACAGCCGAGGCACGAGTCGAGGCGGATGCGCTGTTTCCCGAATTGAGCGAACTGGCGGAACCGCATCCGGACAGCCCGCTCGCCGATTGCGGCAGCGACTATTACAACAGCGTTTTCAGCGCCCTTGCCGACGCGACGATCGGCTATGTCGCCTATCACCCCGATCGCGCGGCGGCCTGCAAGGCGGCCGGCTTCACCATGCTCTGGAAGGGGATGGGTCACCCCTAGCCTCGCGATCAAATTAAATGAGTTTGAACTCATTTTAATGCTTGACTATAGATGAGTTATAACTCATTTAACTGTCACCCGGTCGACGGGCACGGGCGCCATTCCCCACCCCCTCAGTGGCGCCCGTTCTTTCCTTAAGGAGACCGCGTGTGCCCAAGATCGATGAAGCGCTTCGCCGCGATACAGTGATCGGCGCAGCGCGGCCGCCCGGCCCTGCAGCAGATGGCCGGCCCTGCACACCAGGCTAGCATTTTCCCGCGACGCTCGCTGCCGTCGCACTCCAGCAAGATCGCAAGATGCCGGGCAACCGGAAACGAAAGGATTTTTCGCAATGAGAACGCACGTCTCCTTCCTGAGCCACAACGTCCGCATCGCAGGCTCGCTTTATATTCCCGATGATTATGACGGTCGCATGCTGGCTGGCGTCGTCGTGGCGCATCCCGCCGGCGGCGTGAAGGAGCAGACCGCAGGTCGCTATGCCGAGGAACTGTCCCGCCATGGGTTTGCTGCCCTGACCTTCGATGCTGCCCGTCAGGGCGCCAGCGAAGGCGCGCCTCGCGCGCTGGAGGATCCGTTCCAGCGGGCCGAGGACATCCGCAGCGCGACCACCTTCCTGTCGACCCGCAGCTTCGTTGATGAACGACGCGTCGGCATCCTCGGCATCTGTGCGGGCGGCAGCTATGTCTCCTACGCTGCCCAGACCGACCGCCGTATGCGCGCCGTCGCCACGGTGAGCGCTGTCGATCCCGTAGCCGAGCTGCTGGAAGATCCCGCACTTCGCGATCAACTGCTCAACCAGGCGGGTGTACTCCGCAATCTCGAAGGACGCGGCGAGGGCATTTTCGAAACGCATGTGAACCCCGGCACGCCGGCCGAAGCCGCCACCTATCCCGAGCGTAGCATGTTCCGCGAATCCTACGACTATTATGTCGATGGCGTCGGCGAACATCCCAGCTCGACCGGCTGGGGCGTGCTGCAGTTCGATGTGCTCGCGCATTTCCGTCCGTTCGAGCATATGGACTGGATCGCGCCGCGCCCGTTGCTGATGATCGCCGGGACCGATGCCGACACCCGCCACTTCAGCGAAACCGCCGTGGCCAAGGCCGGCCCCACCGCTGAACTGTTCGACATCCCCGGCGCGACGCACATGGACCTGTATTACAAGGACGACATGGTCCCGCAGGTCGTCGACAAGCTCGCCGACTTTTACGGCACGCATCTCGCGGCTTGACCCTTCCCGGCGCCAACGACGTGCAGCCCCCGGTGTCACGGCACCGGGGCTGGCGGCGCAGGCCATCCGCAATTTCCCGATACGGAGAACATCAGAATGGCCCGGCTATTCGCACGCACCCCGTCGCTGGTATCGACGGGGATCATCGCTCTGGCACTGGCGGGTTGCCAGCAGGCGCAGCAGCCCCAAATCCCGCCACCGGCCGAGGTGCTCGTCACCAAGGTTGAGGCGACTTCCGTCGACCTGAGCGACGAATTGCCGGGCCGTGTCGTGGCGTATCGCGTCGCGGAGATCCGGCCGCAGGTGGGCGGGATCATCCAGCGCCGGTTCTTCGAACAGGGCGGCACGGTGCGCGCCGGCCAGCCGCTGTTCCAGATCAACCCGGCACCGTTCCGGGCCGATGCCGACAGCGCCGATGCAACGCTCCGCCGTGCCCAAGCGACATTTGCCCGTGCCAAGGTGCAGGTCGATCGCCTGCAACCGCTTGTCAGCGCCGATGCGATCAGCCGCCAGAGCTATGACGACGCTGTCGTTGCGCGTGATCAGGCCGCAGCCGATGTCGCGCAGGCCCGCTCCACACTGACCCGCCGCCGACTGGACGTCGGCTTCGCGCAGATCACCGCGCCGATATCGGGCAAGATCGGCGCCGCCAACGTCACCGAAGGCGCGCTCGTTTCGGCCGGAGACGCAAATGCGCTGGCGACCATCCAGCAGATCGACCGCGTCTATGTCGATGTACGCCAGCCGGTCGAACGCTTCGAGGTGCTGCGAGACGCGCTGGAACAGGGCGGCAGCGAAAGCCCGCCACTGGTCGACATCCTCTCCGCTGCTGGACGGGCTCATCCTGTGAAGGGTCGTATCCTCTTCTCCGACGTCAGCGTCGATCCCGGCACCGGCAATGCGGTGGTCCGCGTCGTCGTGGACAATCCACGCGGCCGCCTGCTGCCCGGCATGTTCGTGCGCGCGCGCCTTCCGCGTGTGACGATGCCGAACGCGTTGACCGTGCCGCAGCAGGCGGTGACGCGCGATGCGGGCGGCGGGGCGCAGGTCAATGTCGTCGACAGCCAGGGCCGCGTGAAGCCGCGCCCGGTAAAGGTCGGCGAGGTCGTCAAGGGTCGCTACGTCATTCTATCGGGTTTGAAGACTGACGAGACCGTCATCGTCGTCGGTCAGGACCGCGTCCAGCCCAACACCCCCGTAAAATCTCTGCCTTGGCGCGATGGCGCCGCTGCGCAACGTTAAGAGGCAGACATCATGCCACAATTTTTCATCAACCGGCCCATCTTCGCATGGGTGGTTGCGATTGCGATCATCCTGCTGGGGCTGATCGCGATTCCGCAAATGCCCGTGGCGCGCTTCCCCAGCGTCGCACCGCCCTCGGTCAGCATCTACGCCACCTATCCCGGCGCCACGCCGGAAACGATGAACGACAGCGTCGTCGCGCTGATCGAGCGCGAACTGACCAGCGTCAAGAACCTGATGTACTTCGAAAGCTCGACGGATACGTCGGGTACGGCGACCATCACCGCGACATTCGAGCCAGGGACGAGTGTCGATCTTGCACAGGTCGATGTTCAGAACCGCCTCAAGACGGTCGAGCCGCGTCTGCCGCAGGTCGTGCGCCAAACCGGCGTTACGGTAGAAGCGGCCGCCACCGGCTTCCTCGAAATCGTCAGTCTCAAGTCCGACGACGGCAGGATCGATGAAACCGCGCTGGGCGATTATATGGCGCGCAACGTCGTCCAGGAACTCAAGCGCATCCCCGGTGTCGGGCGCGTGCAGAATTTCTCGGCCGAACGCGCCATGCGTGTCTGGATCGATCCGGCAAAGCTGATCGCCTATGATCTGTCGACCAGCGACGTGACCGCGGCCATCGCGGAACAGAATCTTCAGATCGCACCCGGTGCGCTGGGCGCGGAGCCTGCCGTTGAGGGCCAGCGCATCCTGGTTCCGCTGACGGCGCAAGGCCAGTTGCAGACGCCCGAGGATTTCCGCGATGTCGTGCTGAAGGCCGGCACCGATGGCTCGTCCGTCACCATCGGCGACGTGGCCCGGGTCGACTTCGGCCCGCAAAACTTCTCCAACTCGACCCGCGAAAACGGCAAGGCCGCGGCCTCTGTCGGCATTCAGTTGTCGCCCGGTGCCAATGCCGTAGCGACGGCGCGGGCGGTGGAGGCCCGCATGACGGAGCTTGCCCGCTCCATGCCGTCCGGCATGAGCTGGTCGATCCCGTTCAACACCGCGCCGTTCGTGACGATCTCCATCGAAAAGGTCATTCACACGCTGGTCGAGGCGATGGTCCTCGTCTTTCTGGTGATGTACCTCTTCCTCCAGAAGTTTCGTTACACGCTGATCCCCGCGATCGTCGCGCCGATCGCGCTGCTGGGCACGATCGCGGTCATGCTGGCGACCGGTTTCTCCATCAACGTGCTCACCATGTTCGGAATGGTGCTCGCCATCGGCATCATCGTCGATGACGCCATCGTCGTGGTAGAGAATGTCGAGCGCATCATGCACGAGGAAGGGCTGTCGCCCAGGGACGCGACGCGCAAGGCGATGAAGGAAATCACCGGCGCGGTGATCGGCATCACGCTCGTGCTGGCGGCGGTGTTCATCCCGATGGCGCTTGCCAGCGGATCGGTCGGCACGATCTACAAGCAGTTCACGATGGCCATGGCCGTCTCGATCCTGTTCTCCGCTTTCCTTGCCCTTTCGCTCACACCCGCGCTCTGCGCCACCTTGCTCAAGCCGATCGACGGCCATGAAAAGAAGAACCGCTTCTTTACCTGGTTCGACGACAGGTTCGATCGCCTGACGTCGCGTTACGAAGGCTGGGTCGCCAAACTTCTGAAGCGCACGGGACGCGCCATGCTGGTGTTCGCTGCCATGGTCGGCGTGCTGGGCGTGACCTTCTCGAACCTGCCCTCGGCATTCCTGCCCGAGGAGGATCAGGGCTATTTCATCACCTCGTTCCTGATGCCGGCGGATGCGACGGCGGAGCGCACCCGCGATGCGGTCAAGACCTTCGAGGCTCATGCCACCAGGCGGCCGGGCATCGAAACCACCGAAGCCATCCTTGGCTACGGCTTCTCCGGCTCCGGTCCCAACGCCGCGATGATCTTCACCGTCCTCAAGGACTGGGACGAGCGTGACGGCGCCAACGTGCCAGAGGAAATCGCTGCGGCAACGCAAGCGATGGGCGCGGTGAAGGAGGGGCAGATCATGAGCCTGATGCCGCCTGCCATCGACGAGCTGGGCAATTCCTCCGGCTTCGCGATGCGCCTGCAAGACCGTGGCAATCAGGGCCATGCCGCCCTGCTCGCCGCGCAGGCCAAGCTGCTCGAACTTGCGGCCAAGAGCGACAAGGTGGCGGGCGTCTATCCCGACGGTCTTCCGCCCGGCACCAATGTGCGCCTCGACATCGATCGCAAGAAGGCCCGCGCGCTCGGCGTGACCTTCTCTGCAGTCGGCCAAACCATCTCGGCCGCGATGGGGTCTTCCTATGTCAACGACTTCCCCAATCAGGGACGTCTGCAACAGGTGATCGTCCAGGCGGATGCCCCGCACCGCATGCAGCTTGACGATGTGCTGAAACTCAATGTCCGCAACGACACCGGCGGCATGGTGCCGCTGTCCGAAGTGGTGACGCCGGTGTGGAACCAAAGCCCGCTCCAACTGGTGCGCTACAATGGATACCCGTCGCTGCGTATCTCCGGCGCGGCAGCGCCGGGCGTATCGAGCGGCGAGGCGATGGCGGAGATGGAGCGGCTCGCTGCGCAGCTCCCGCCCGGCTTCGCAGTGGCGTGGACCGGCCAGTCGCTGCAGGAACAGCAGTCGGGTGCGCAGGCGCCGATGCTGCTCGCCCTCTCGATGCTGGTGGTCTTCCTGGTGCTGGCCGCGCTCTATGAAAGCTGGTCGATCCCNNCTCGTCGTGCCGCTCGGCGTGCTCGGCGCGGTGCTCTTCTCGATGATGCGCGGGCTCAGCAACGACGTGTTCTTCAAGGTCGGTCTCATCACCATCATCGGTCTGTCGGCGAAGAATGCGATCCTGATCGTCGAATTCGCCAAACAGTATCGCGATGAGGGCAAGGGGTTGGTCGAATCCGCGATCGCCGCGGCGCGCACGCGCTTCCGCCCGATCCTGATGACCAGCCTTGCCTTCACGCTTGGCGTCGTCCCGCTGATGATCGCCAGTGGTGCAAGCGCCGAGACGCAGCACGCCATCGGCACCGGGGTGTTCGGCGGGATGATCACCGGAACGATCCTGGCGGTATTCCTCGTGCCCGTCTTCTTCGTGGTCGTCGTCGGCCTGGCCGAGCGACTGGGAAAGCGTCGAGCCGACGAAGCCAAAGACCAACCTGTGGAGGCCACACATGCGTAAACTGTTGATCACAGCGCTGCTGGCCACTGCCGGCTGCTCGATGAACCCCAAGCTGGAAATGCCTGCGGCGCCCGTTGCAGCAACCTATCCGGTTGCGGCAGAAACGAACCTGCCCGACGGCGCATCCCTGGGATGGCGTGAGATGTTCGGCGATCCGCGACTGCAAAAGCTGATCGCACTGGCCCTCGACGAGAACCGCGACCTGCGGCTTGCGGTGCAGAACGCCCAGGCGGCGCGTGCGCAACTCCGCGTGCAACAAGCGTCACAGCTTCCCGCCGCGAACCTTCAGGGGAGCTATACGCGCCAGCGTATGCCATCCCGTGTGGCGGGCGCGGACGCGGGCGTCGGCATCGGCGCCGACAGCAACGCCCCGACCGGGTTCGAGTTCGGGCAATTTTCCGCGCAGGCGGCGCTGACGTCGTTCGAGATCGACCTGTTCGGTCGACTCCGCTCGCTCAGCCAGGCGGCGGCGGAACGCTATCTCGCCTCGCAGGAGGGCCAGCGCGCCGCCCATATCGCCGTCGTGACGGCTGTGGTCGATGCCTATCTTTCAGAAAGGCTGGCGGACGAGCAATTGCGCCTGACGTCCTCGACGCTTGACGATTGGCAGACATCGCTCGACTTGACGCAGCGTCTGCGCGCCGCCGGGCAGGTTAGCGGTCTGGAGGTCACGCAGGCCGAAGGGTTGGTCCGGCAGGCGCGCGCCGACCGCGAACAGCGCAAGCGTGAACTGGCGCAGGCTACCAATGCGCTGGTTCTGGCCGTGGGCGCTCCGCTGCCGGTGGATCTGCCTGCCGCCATGCCGCTGATGGACCAGCCGATCCGCACCCAAATTGCCGCCGGCCTGCCATCCGACCTGCTTTTGCGTCGCCCGGACATATTGCAGGCGGAACATGAACTGCGTGCATCGAATGCCGATGTGGGTGCGGCCCGCGCCGCTTTCTTCCCGCGCCTGTCGTTGACCGGAGCGTTCGGTTTCGTCAGCCTCGGCCTTAGCAATCTGTTCCAGGGCGACAACCGCAACTGGTCCTTCTCGCCAACGGTATCCACGCCGATTTTCCAGGGCGGGCAGTTGCGCGGCGATCTCGATCTCGCCAAGGCGCGCAAGTCGATCGCGGTGGTGAATTATGAGCGGGCGATCCAGTCCGCCTTTCGCGAGGTGGCGGACGGCCTTGCCGGTCGCGAGACGTTCGACGCCCAGTTCACCGAACAATCTGCAGCGGTGGAAACTGCCCGCAAGCGGGTGTCGCTCTCCACGCTGCGGTTCAGGGCAGGCGTCGACAGCCGGCTCGAACTGCTCGATGCGCAACGCTCCGCCTATAGCGCGCAACAGGCGCTGCTGACGACCCGGCAGCAGGGGCTGTCGAACGCCGTAGGCCTGTACCGTGCACTGGGCGGCGGACTTCCCAAGTCGAGTTGATCACAATGGCCATCTCAGCACCCGCCAGTACACCCGCCATGTTGATGAATGGGTGACGGGTGTGTGGCCTGCTGCGCAGTGAATATGGCACCCACCCTC
>JAFEEX010000030.1:0-14339 GCA_018240895.1 Pseudomonadota bacterium
ATTGGCCTTTTTCTGGGCCTCATACCGGAACTTGCCGACATCGAGGAACTTGCACACCGGCGGGTCCGCGTTGGGCGAAACCTCAACCAGATTGAGGCCGAGATCGGCGGCCTGCTCGATAGCTTCGCGCGTGTACATCACGCCGATATTCTCGCCGTTCTCGTCAATGACGCGAACCTTGTCGGACGTGATCATCTGGTTGTAGCGCGGCCCGCTCTTGACGGGGGGCGTCATCATGCGCCGGGGTGGGGGTGCTATGTTGGAATCTCCATAAGATGGTTTGCTGCGCGGCTCCTTAATCCGAATCGGCGGCGGGGGAAAGCAGTCTTTGGCGGGTTTTCCTGCCTATGCCGCCTGCCGCCACACGGCAAAGCGCGCCAGCCGCCCGGCGGCGGGCAGAACGGCATCGACCGCGCGCGCCGGCTGCATCGCCGCGATGATCGCCGGATCGGCAGCATCCATCCCGCCGGTCAACGCGCCAAAGGCTGGCAGGATCAGCTTGCGCTCGCTCGCCACCCAGCAGGGCCGGGCAACCATGTGCCCGCGCGCGGTTACGCGCAGGCGCGGGTGAAAGTGGCCTGACAGCTCTGCGCGCGGCTCACCCGCCCGGGCCTCGTGCCGCAAAACCAGCCCGGCAAGATCAAGCTCGTCCACCGCGGTTCCGCCGGGCACCGTCCCGCGATCGTGGTTGCCGGCAATCCATACCCAGTCGGTCATCCGGCACAGCGCATCGAGCATTCCGGCGGCGTGAGGTTCCAGCCGCGCCGCGCCATCGGCATCGTGGAAATTGTCACCCAGGCAAAAGACCCGCCGCGCCCCGGTCTGGCGCAGCGCGGCCGCCACGCGCTCCAGCGTCTCGCGGCTGTCATAGGGGGGCAGCATCTGGCCATGCGCGGCAAAGAAGCTGGCCTTTTCAAGATGCAGGTCAGCCACCAGCAGCGCCCCTTCGCGCGGCCAATAGAGCGCGCGGCCACCCACCAGGGCAAATTCCTCACCAGCGAACGAAAAGGGAACCATGCTTTTTCTTGCCGGACCGCGCGCGGCTTGGCAAGGGGCGGCCATTACAGCCCCTTGCCTCGCCAGAGGCGCGGAGAAAGTGGAGAAATGACCGACTGGACCCCCGCCACCACCCGCGCCCGCCTGTGGTTCGAAAGCCTGCGCGACCGGATCTGCGCCGATTTCGAAACCATTGAGGCGGAGGCCGGCAGCGCTGCACGGTTCGACTTTCAGACATGGAACCGCGAGGAGGACGGCAATCCCGATCCCGGCGGCGGCACACGCGGGCTGATGAAAGGCAAGGTGTTCGAGAAGGTGGGCGTCAACGTCTCGACCGTTCACGGCCGCTTTGCCCCGGGTTTTGCCGCCAGCATCAACGGCGCGTCAGAGGACGATCCGGGCTTTACCGCCACCGGGATCAGCCTGGTGGCGCATATGGCCAATCCGCACGTCCCGGCCGTGCATATGAACACCCGTTTCCTGACCACCACCAAAGCCTGGTTCGGCGGCGGCGGCGATCTTAACCCGCCGATTCCCTATGAGCAGGATACCGCAGATTTTCACGCGGCTTTCCAGGCCGCCTGCGATGCCCACGATCCGCAATATTACCCAAGGTTCAAGGCCTGGGCCGACGAATACTTCTTCATCCCCCACCGCGGCGTCCACCGCGGGGTTGGCGGAATATTCTATGACCACCTCGAATGCGCGGGCGATGCCGCTTTCGAGGCCAATTTCGCCTTCACCCGCGACGTTGGCGAGGCGTTTCTGCACGTCTTCCCCGCGCTGGTCCGCCGCCGCATGGGCGCGGTGTTCACCCCCGATGACAAGCAGCGGCAACTCGAATGGCGCGGGCGCTATGCCGAATTCAACCTGGTCTATGACCGGGGCACCCTGTTCGGCCTCAAGACCGGCGGCAATGTCGACGCCATCCTGATGAGCCTGCCGCCGGAAGCCAGCTGGAACTAAATCGGTTCCCGATCATTCCTGTTGCTCGGTGCTGGCGATTGTCTGCATCACGGCATCGGCGTCGAATCAAAAAACGCAGCAAACCATCTGGATAGGGGGCCTCCGTTCGATCGCCGCGGACGCCCTTTTCGAAAAGGACGCATCAATGGCAAACAACCTTGCAATCGTACTCGTGCATGGCTTCTGGGGAAACAGCGGCCATTGGGCCAAGGCAATCCCGCTGCTCAACGCCAGGGGCTATTCGACGCTGTTCGCGGTCGAAAACCCGCTGACCTCGCTGCAGGATGACGCGGAGCGCACGCGCAAGATGGTCGCCCAGCATGATGGCCCGGTGCTGCTGGTCGGGCACAGCTATGGCGGCGCGGTGATCACCGAAATGGGTGATATGCCCAATGTCGCCGGGCTGGTTTATATCGCCGCCTTCGCGCCCGATGCCGGTGAAAGCCCGGGCAGCATTTCGCAGGCGCTGGCACCCGCCGGGATTGACAGCCTGGCACCCGATTCGGACGGCTATCTGTGGATCAGGCAGGATGCCTTCCACGCCAATTTCTGCCCCGATCTGACCGCAGAAGAAGGACTGGTCATGGCGGTAACGCAAAAGGCCCCGCTGGCCAGCACCTTTGGCGATGCGATCACCGCGCCGGCATGGCGCGCCAAGCCGTGCTGGTATCAGATCTCTGACGATGACCGGATGATCAATCCTGAAAACCAGCGGATGATGGCCGCACGGATGAACCCGCGCAAGACCATCAACCTGGCCTCCAGCCATGCCTCGCTGGCGTCCCAGCCCGAGGCGGTTGCCAACCTGATTGCAGAGGCCGCAGCCGCAGTCGGCTGAACCGGAAAACTGACCCTGACTGAGCGGGGCCGCAAATCTGCGGCCCCGCTGATTTCAGCGCCGGTTTCCGTACCCGCGCAAAAGCGCTTGCCCGCGCCGGGATTCTTCGCCCACATAAGCGCAGATGCTGCGCCAGTACGAACTTGTCGAACGTGTTCTTGCCTATGAGCCTGAGGCTGATGAGGCCATGCTCAACCGCGCCTATGTCTATACCGTGCAAAAGCACGGCACACAGAAGCGCGCCAGCGGCGATCCCTATTTCAGTCATCCGGTAGAAGTGGCCGGGCTGATGACCGAGCTGCAGCTTGATCAGGAAACCATCATCACCGCGCTGCTCCACGACACGGTAGAAGACACGCTGGCAACGATCGACGACATCGACAAGAATTTCGGCCCCGAAGTCGCCCGGCTGGTCGACGGCGTCACCAAGCTGTCCAAGATCGAAGCGATGGGCGAGAACGAGCGCGCCGCGGAGAACCTGCGCAAGTTCTTCTTGGCGATGAGCGAGGACATCCGCGTCCTGCTGGTCAAGCTGGCGGACCGGCTGCACAATATGCGCACCTTGCACTTTATCAAAAGTGAGGAAAAACGCCGCCGGATCGCCCGCGAAACGATGGATATCTATGCCCCCCTGGCCGAGCGGGTGGGGATGTACGAATATATGCGCGAGATGCAGTTGCTCGCCTTCGAGCAGCTGGAGCCGGAAGCCTATGCCACGATTACCGGGCGGCTGGCGCAGATCCGCAGCAGCGAGGGCGGGCAGGTTGATGCAATCGCCCTGTCGATCAAGCAGGCGCTGGCCGAAGCCGGGTTGAAGGTGGAAGTATCGGGGCGCGAAAAGCATCCCTATTCGATCTGGAAGAAGATGGCGGAACGCCACGTCAGCTTTGAACAGATCACCGACATCATGGCATTTCGGGTGCTGACCGATTCGATTGATGACTGCTACCGCGCGCTGGGCGTGCTGCATACCACCTGGCAAATGATCCCCGGACGCTTCAAGGACTATATCTCAACCCCGAAATCGAACGGTTATCGCAGCCTTCACACCGCGTTGATCTATGAAAATTCGATGCGGATGGAGGTGCAGATCCGCACCCAGGAAATGCACAACCTCAACGAATTCGGGCTGGCCGCGCACTGGGCCTACAAGCAGGATCAGGCACCCGACGGGCAGGTTGGCTGGCTGCGCGATCTGATCGAGATCGTCGATGCCAGCCACGATGCGGAAGAGCTGCTGGAACACACCAAGCTGGCAATCTATCAGGATCGGATCTTCGCCTTCACGCCCAAGGGCCAGCTTCTGCAATTGCCCAAGGGTTCCACGCCGATCGACTTTGCCTATGCCGTCCATTCCGATCTGGGCAGCCTGGCGGTGGGGGCCAAGATCAACGGGCGGCATATGCCGCTGCGCACCGCGCTGGGCAACGGTGACGTGGTTGAGATCATCAAGAGCAGCAAGGCATCGCCCCAGCTTTCGTGGCTGGGCTTTGTCGTCACTGGCAAGGCCCGCGCCGCCATCCGCCGCGCGGTGCGCCAGAAGGAAAAGCAGGAAATTGCCGCGATTGGGCGAATGCTGTTTGACGAGATTGCCGAGCGTCTGCCCAGCAAGATTGGCAAGAAGGCGGTGAAAGACGCGATCAAGCGGCTGGAACTGGGCAGCGAGGACGAGCTGATGGTGGCGATCGGTTCTGCCAAGCTGGACGATCGTCAGGTGATGGAAGCCCTGGTCCCCGGCAGCGCCAAGGATTTGCCCGAGCCTGAACAATGGCCCGGCCAGGAGCGGGCGATATCGATCCGCGGGCTGACCCCGGGCGTGGCCTTCCACCTTGGCATCTGCTGCCACCCGGTGCCAGGCGACCGCATCGTCGGTATCCGCCAGCCAGGCAAGGGCGTGGAAGTCCACGCGATCGATTGCCTGACACTTGCGAGCGGGGTCGATGCCGATTGGCTGGACCTGTCATGGGGCGAACGCACCACCGGCGCGGTCGGGCGAATTCGCGTGGTGCTGCACAACCGCCCCGGCACCCTGGCCGAGGCGACCGGCATTTTCGCCGGCAACCGCGCCAACATCATCCACCTTGAAAACACCAGCCGCGATGAACTGTTCGGCACTTACGAGATCGACCTTGAGGTGAGCGACCTGGCCCACCTGACCCGCATCGTTTCAGCCTTGCGCGCCAGCGATGCCGTGGCCCAGGCGGACCGGATATAGCGGTTGCGGAGGCGTAAGCCGAAGCAGAGCAGAAAGGAATCCAATGGCGGTCATCGCGATCGACCACGTCCAGCTCGCCATGCCGGCGGGAGGCGAAGACCGGGCGCGGGCGTTCTACGCCGGGCTGCTGGGCGTTCCCGAAGTGCCCAAACCCATGCCGGGCGCTGCGCGCGGGGGATGCTGGTTCGAAGCCGGAGCGGTTCGCTTGCACCTCGGCGTCGAGGCGGACTTTCGCCCGGCGAAGAAGGCGCACCCGGCGCTGGTCGTCAGCGACTATGCCGCGCTGGTCGCCCGGCTTGAAGCGGCGGGCCACTCGGTGCGCGCGGACGACGAACTGGCGGGCGTTACGCGCGGGTTCGTCGATGATCCCTTCGGCAACCGGATCGAGTTGATTGCGGCCTGAGCGGCTGGGCAAAGCTGAATCAGAAGGATTGTTCGCGCGGAGGCGCGGAGAGGTGCGACTGACGGCGAAGCCGTTTGAAAATCCACCGATGCGTTTGGTGCCAGGTTCAGGACAGAAAGCGGCTGCACCGCAGGCGTGACACCTCTGCGCCTCTGCGGTTTTCTTCCTCCGCGCTCTCCGCGAGAACCAATACGCCTTGTCGAATCCGCGTAGCGTCAAACGGTCAGAACCACCTCGACCACATCGCCCTCGCTCACCCCCTCAGCCTTGCGCACCGCGGCCTTGACCGGCAGCAGCCAGCCCAGTTCCTTGCTGGGAAACAGCGAAGTGTTGAACGCCGTCTCCCCGATCCGCGCCGTGACCTTCAGTGAGCCGAAACCGCCGATCGCCTTTTCCAGCCGCCGCATCAGCGCAGTGCCGGACAGGGCTTCACCTGCGGGACCATCGATGGTTACGAAGTGCCATGCCGCCGGCCCGGACGGGCTGGTCCAGCGCCACAGCGGGCCGACGTGAGTGATCTGTTCGGTCATACCGGGTTGCTCGCACAAAGACACGAAGCCACAAAGAACGATCGTCGAGCCGCAGGCCCAATCACCCCCCCTGCCGTCCGCAAAGCTGCGATCATGGTTGGGCAAGGCGGCTTCGCCGCACAAACGTCCCTTCGTGTCTTTGTGTCTTTGTGCGAAATCCAATCCGTCACTTCACCCGCCGCACCGGCACCGGAATGTTGCACACATCCGCCCCGCCAGCCGGCCGGATATAAAATGGATCGCGCCGGTTGACCCGAGCATCGGCATATTTGGCGAAGCTGGCGCTCTCGGTCGAAAGGTATTCGTAGGCAGGCAGCGGCTTGTCGCTTGCCAGATCGGTCGCCAGCCGCACCGACACGATCGGCACCCGCTCATCCCCCTGCGCAAGGTCATAGAACCCCAGTGGCCCATGCCCGCGCGGCAGGCTGGACATGAACTCCATCCCGTCGATAATCCGCCCGACCAGCGCGATGTTGCGATCAAGCTGACGCGGCGCATGACCGATCACGGTGTAAAGCTCTGCCCCGGTCCCGGTATTGGGCGGCATATCGCGGCCCACGCCGACCATGCCGTAGCAATGGACAGGCCAAGCCATCTGACCTGTTTCGTCGCTGCCAATCGGCCAGCCAGTCCAAAAGGCCGTAACGGGCGCGTAGGCGTCCGATGGAACAACGGCCACCTCTCCTTGCGTCCCCGCTGGCTGGTCTGCGGCAGCAGCCACAAGCGCAGCTCGCTCGGCGACGCTTCTCTTCACCACAGTTTCAAGGCCTGATGCCGGAAGGATGCGTTCCACAACATATTGTGCCTGAGGCACCGCCGCCAACTCATCCGGCAGCTTGCGCGCCCTCTTCGGATCATCCCCATCGGGATCGCCCCACTGGGTGACGTAATTGTCCTGCACCCGCACCACGGCCAGCCCATCCCACCAGTGCGCCGCGGCGAGCTTGCGCACATTTCCGACCCAGCCCTGGCTGAACGGCGGCGGCAGCAACTGGATCACCACGCGCCGCGCCTTGCCCTTGGCATCAGGCGCAAGGTCCATCACCAGCAGGTCGTTGGGATCGATCGCGGTCCAATCCGCCTTGGGTGCGGCCGCCACGATCTCTGCCGGAGAGGGCGCATCCCCCGGTTTGGGCGGCGGCATCTGCGCCGCGAGCGGCGCGGAAACAAAGGCGGCGAGCAAAAGCAGGGATTTGCGCATCGCCGTGTTGTGCCAGCAAATTTCCACTGTCGCAAACCGCCAGGAGAATCAGGGGGATTCCCTCTCCAGCGCTTCGATATCCGCATCGGACAGCCCGAAATGATGCCCGATTTCGTGAATCACCACATGGGCGACCAAGTGCTCAAGGCTCTCGTTGCCCCGCGCTATCCATTCCTCAAGAATCGGGCCGCGGAACAGGCTGATACGATCGGGCATGGTCCCGCCCGGCGCGGAAAACTTCTCTCCCACCGGCACGCCTTCGTAAAGCCCGGTCAGTTCAAAGGGATCTGCAATGCCAAGCTCGGCCAGTGTCCCGTCATCGGCAAAGTCCTCAATCCGCAGCACCACGTCATCAAGGTGCGCGCGAAACGCCTGCGGCAACCGCGCCAGAGCGGCGCGAGCCAGCACCTCGATTTCGGCGGCGGAAGGGGCCAATCCAAAGCTGCGCATCACCTCGCCACCCTGCCACCCAGCCCACGCTTGCGAAACCCCGCATCGCAGGCTAGGGCGCACGCGTTCCAGGCCGATTGGTTGGTCGCCTGATTCCTGCCTCGTGCTCCCCGCGAGGCGATCAGGCTTTGTGCGGAGCGGTGGCCGAGTGGTCGAAGGCGCTCGCCTGGAAAGTGAGTATACGTCAAAAGCGTATCGAGGGTTCGAATCCCTCCCGCTCCGCCACTTTTGCTTCCACAAGCATCCGCATATGTCCGCAAAAGTCCCGGATTTCTGCGGATTTCTCGTCCAGAAGCCTCCCTTCGCATCCACATGCTGACGCTTGCAGCCGCACAAAAGTGTGGGCGGAAGTGTGGGCGTATGATAGGGGTGTGGGCGTAAACTCCAAAACGGTGTGGGCGTAACCCATGGGCAAGTTAACTGCGAACGAAGTCAAGGCCGCGTTGGGAAAGCCCGGATCGTATCAGGACGGCGACGGCCTTTTTCTTAAAGTCGACCAACGGGGCGGCGCGGCATGGCGACTGCGCATCCAACATGAGGGTAAGAGGCGCGACATAGGCCTCGGCAGCGCAAAAATCGTCACTCTCGCAGCTGCCCGGGCGAAGGCGGCGGAGGCGCGTAAGGCGATTCGCGAGGACAAGCGCGATGTCATTGCCGAGAAGCGCGAAGCAAAGGCCGCGG
The DNA here is from genome assembly GCA_018240895.1 of Pseudomonadota bacterium. GTDB lineage: Bacteria > Pseudomonadota > Alphaproteobacteria > Sphingomonadales > Sphingomonadaceae > Novosphingobium. The sequence goes on from JAFEEX010000030.1 coordinate 8,281, forward strand.
CGGTCACCTTCCGAGAAGCGGCCCTGGCGCTACATGAAGCGCACAAACACCAATGGGGCAACGCAAAGCACGGGGAGCAATGGCTGGCGACTCTCGAAAGCTATGCCTTTCCCTCGCTTGGTCGGAAGCAGGTCGGGACCGTCGCCGCGGGTGATATCATCGCGGCGATCGCCGGGGTGTGGACGTCCAAACCGGAAACCGGGCGAAGGGTACGGCAGCGGATTTGCGCGGTGCTCGACTACGCACATGCGCGCGGATGGAGAGCAACCGAGGCACCGGTGCGGGCGCTTATGGCTGGCAAGGGGCTGCCCAAGCAGGCTGGCGGCAAGCATCACCCCGCAATGCCCTATCAAGACGTGCCTTCGTTCCTCACCCGACTTCGCGCAACCGGCGGCGTCTGGGGACGGCTTGCGCTCGAGTTCGTGATTTTCACGGCCGCGAGAAGCCAAGAAGTGCGGCTGGCGACGTGGGACGAATTCGACATGCAGAACGGCCTCTGGACTGTTCCGGCAGAGCACATGAAGATGAGGCGCGAGCATATCGTGCCGCTTTCTGCGCAAGCGCTGGCGGTGCTGCGAAGCGCTCAGGCAGTGCGGGTCAGCGGAACCACGCTTGTGTTCCCTGGCGCGAACGGCACTACAATGTCGGACATGACGCTGCTCGCCGTTCTCCGGCGGATGAAAGAACCGACGACGGTGCACGGCTTTCGCTCCTCGTTTCGCACGTGGGTCGCCGAGAAAACCAACTTTCCGGGCGAGGTCGCGGAAGCCGCGCTAGCCCACCAAAACCGCAACGAGGTCGAACGGGCATACCAGCGTGGCGCCTTGCTCGAAAAGCGGCGCAAGCTGATGGAAGCGTGGGGCGCCTTCTGTGAGGCCGGTTCCGAAAAGGTGCTACCATTCAAACAAGCGGCGCAGGCCTGAGTAGTGTCTGCCTAGCGGCTTGACCGCAATCAGGATCGCCAACGGCGAAGCACGTCACGCACATACGCCGGCGTCTCGCCATTCAACGGAATCCCGCCGGCGCGTTCGACCGCCCCCGGACCGGCATTGTAGGCGGCAAGCGCCATGTGCACCGTCCCGAAGCGGTCCAGCATTTGCCGGAGATATCGAGCAGCGCCGGCAAGATTCGCCAGCGGGTCGAAACGATTGGAAACCCCCAAATCCTTTGCCGTGCCCGGCATCAACTGCCCTAGCCCCGCAGCGCCCACCCTGCTGATAGCGAAGGGATTGTAGCGGGATTCTGTCCAGATCAGCGCGTCCAGCAGCCCTGCCGGCAAACCGTATTTGGCTTCAGCAGCATAGACATGGGGAAGGTATACCGCGCGTCGAAAGCCGTTCGGCGCGGAGAGCCCCGTTGTTTTTCCGCTGGCCAGCCGGTCGATTCGTTTGGAGCCGACCGTGACTGGCGTTTGCCCCGATTCTTGCACGGCAACCGCGGAGGGCTCTTCCCAGACGCCATGCTCCACGAGCTGGAAGCCGTCGGCCGTCTGCGCCAAGCGATAGCCTTGGTGTCTTTCATCAATGGCGGGATCCACGCGGACAGCGGGCGCGGATGCTTGGCCGTGCGCCAGCACCGGGGCCGCCACCACGCCGAGGGCGATCGATACAACTCGCAGGCTCATGTCCGGATTCCTTGTCTGGTCGAATCGCAAGAGAACATATAGAGAACAAAGGTTGTAGGAAAACGCATCAGCGCGGGCGTGGAGAGGAGACAGCGTTGAGAAGGCATGCCGAACGGAGAAACCATGCCCCAACGCCATCAACTGGAGCGTCTCGAGCGCCGCGCGCGGGAGATCGTCGACAGCCTTGGCGGAACATGGCGTCGCAACCGCGGAATGTGCCGTTGCCCAGCCCATGATGATCGCACCCCGTCGCTGAGCGTGAGTCTCGGCCGGAGCGCCATTCTGTTCCACTGCTTTGCCGGCTGCTCAAACGGCGAGGTCATTGCGGCCCTCGGACTCCGCGGTGTCCGCGCCCGCGAACTGTTCGATGGCTCGAGCGAACCGTTGTCCGAGGCGCCTCGCAAGGAAAGGGCGGACCGCAATGCCTGTCGGCTCTGGCGCGAAGGCGATGTACTCGGGGGAAGCCCGGCCGAGTCTTACCTCGTCGGGCGGGGGCTGACGCAGTTTTCATCCGATCTGCGTTTTCACTTCAGGACCCCGCTCGGGCCGCGCGGTTCCGTCCGGTTCCTGCCCGCGATGCTGGCAGCCGTCCGCACCGATCTAGGCGTCATTGCAGTTCATCGGACCTTTCTCGACCCGTCGACGGGCCGCCTAGCTGGTTTCGAGCGGCCGAAGCGGGCGCTCGGGAGCCTGCAACACGGCGCGGTGCGTCTTGCCGCGCCACGGCGAGGGCGCCTCGGTTTGGCAGAGGGAATCGAGACGGCACTGTCGGCGATGCAGCTCTTCGGGGTGCCCTGCTGGGCGACGCTCGGGAACGAACGCTTCGGGCTGGTCACCATCCCGGAGAGCGTGCGCGAACTTCATCTCTTCGTCGATAACGACCCAGGCGGCGACCTTGCCGAGGAGCGCGCCCGCCAAGCCTACGCCTGCGACGGCCGGCGTATCGCCGCCGCCCGGCCCACGAGCCTTAACGAGGACTGGAATGATGTCCTGGTGAGGAGGGCCTTGGCCGGAACCTGATCAATTCAGAGAGGAGGAATGCCCCGGCTCTGGCGAGGCTGCAGATCCGTGAGCAGCCTCGTCAGGAGGTCCCATGTCCCTTGCATCACCGGCATTCGCCTTTCCCTCTGCCAGCGAACCCTTGGTTCTCACAGCGGCGCGCAACATCGCCGAGCTCATTGAAGCAGGCCAGGCCCTATCGCGCGCCGGCCTGAATGCGATCCTCAGCCGTCTGTTCGCCGGCAGCGACGCCGAAGGCCGATGGTCGGTGCGCGATGCCCATGCGGCGCTCGAGCTCGCCCAAGTGCTGTGGTTGCGCGGGCGCGCCAGACTAACCCCCGCATCGCCAGCCGACAACGCGCACAAGGCATTCGCGCTGATCGAAACCTTGCTGCCAAGCCAGACCGTACGCAGCGAGGAGCAAATCAAGTTCCAGCAGTTCGCAACGCCGCCGCGCATCGCCTGGCTTCTCGCACGGGTCTGCGCGCTCCGCGCGGGCGACACGGTGCTCGAGCCCTCTGCGGGCACCGGCATGCTCGCGCATTGGGCCGCGAAAGCAGACGCGCGTCTGATCCTCAACGAGATATCGCCGCTCCGCCGGGATTGCCTCGCCTGCCTGTTCCCGCAGGCCACCCTGACCGGCCATGACGGCGAGCTCATCGACGAGCTTCTTGACCCACGTCAGGTGCCGACCGCTGTCCTCGTCAATCCACCCTTTTCGCACGGCATCGAGCGCGGACACGATGGGCATACGGGCGGCCGTCACCTCCGCTCGGCCTTGAAGCGGCTCGCCCCGGGCGGGCGGCTGGCCGCGGTCATGCCGGAGTGGTTCGATGTCCGTCGGTTCCTCGGGGCGGTGCGAGAGCCGATGACGGTGCAGCTCAATGTTGCGGTGGAGCGCGGCTTCTCGAGGAACGGCACCTCGATCACAACGCGCCTACTGGTGCTCGACAAGATCGAAGCCGGCGCAAATCCGGTGGTGGCTCGCACCAACGACTTTGGCGCGTTGTGTGAGCTGATCGATGCGATCCCGGCCCGACCCTCCGCGACGGCGCCTCAGACCTCCGCCTCATTGGTCCTTGCTCCGTTCCGGCTCGCGAGTTTGGCGGCCCGGCCCCGGCCAGTGCCGCCCCGGCACGCGGCGCCGCCAGCTCCAAACGAATCCTGTGCGTACGAGGCGCTCGAAGCGCCGGCTCCGATCGCCGACCAAGTTGGGCACTACCTCCCTTATCGGCCGAGCCGCATAGCGATTGCGGGTGCGACCGAGCATCCGACGCCGCTGGTTGAATCGGTCGCGATGGGCTCAATCACCGCGCCGGTCCCGACCGAAGTCCCGCTGCTTCCCGCCGGGGTCATTGCGCGAGGTCTGCTCTCGGCTGCCCAGGCTGAGACCCTGATCTACGCCGTTAGCGCCCATGGGCGCGACCTACCCGGCCGCTTCGTCCCGCAGGACAAGGGCTGTTCGCTCGCGCCGAGCGCCGAAGGCGCGTTCTACCGCATGGGCTACTTCCTCGGCGACGGGACCGGAGCCGGGAAAGGACGGCAGGTTGCTAGCGTGATCCTCGACCGCTGGCTGCGCGGCGAGCGGCGGCACATCTGGATTTCGAAGAACGAGGCGCTGCTCGAGGATGCCCGCCGCGACTGGTCGGCGCTCGGCGGTCTTCCGATCGACATCCAGCCGCTCGGGCAATGGAAGCTCGGTCAGCCGGTGACGATGGGGGACGGCATTCTGTTCGTCACCTATCCGACGCTGCGCTCGGGGAGGTCCGACGCCACGCGCCTCGACCAGCTCCTTGAATGGGCCCGCGACGACTTCGACGGCGTGATCGTGTTCGACGAGGCGCATGCGATGGCCAATGCTGCGGGCGGCGAAGGCTCACGCGGCAAGGTCAAGGGCTCGGAGCAAGGTGTGGCCGGCGTGCGGCTGCAAAACCTGCTGCCGCGGGCGCGAGTGCTCTACGCTTCAGCGACAGGCGCATCCGACGTCAACAATCTTGCCTACGCCACGCGGCTGGGGCTCTGGGGTCCGGAGACGGCCTTCGCCAACCGAGAGGCCTTCGTGAGTGACATCCGTGACGGCGGCATTGCCGCGATGGAACTCGTCGCGAGGGACCTGAAGTCGCTCGGGCTCTACACGGCCCGCGCTCTGTCGTTCGCTGGCGTCGAGTACGAGATTTTGGAGCACCAGCTCACGCCTCCGCAGATTGCGGTCTATGACGCTTACGCCCAAGCCTGGGCGATCATTCACGCGAACCTGCGCGAGGCGCTCGAGGCGACACGTATTGTCGATGCCGACAGTGGCGACACGCTCAACAGCGGAGCCAAGTCCGCAGCGCTATCGATATTCGAAGGCACCAAGCAGCGCTTCTTCGCCCAGCTCCTCCTGTCGATGAAGCTGCCGAGCCTGCTGCCTGCGATGGAGGCCGCACTCGCCGACGGGAATGCCGTGGTCGTCCAGCTGGTTTCGACCGCCGAGGCTATGCTCGACCGGAGGCTGGCGGAATTGTCGAACGAGGAACGCGAGGCGCTGGAGATCGACCTCTCACCGCGCGAATACGTGATCGATTATCTCGCCAAGAGCTTCCCAGTTCGCCTGATGGCGGTGTTCACGGACGAGAACGGCAATGCCCGTTCCGAGCCGATGGTCGACGATGAAGGCCGCCCGGTGCTGTGCCGTTCAGCGCTCGCCGCGCGTGACCGGATGATCGAGCAACTCTGCGCGCTACCGCCGATCGCCACCGCGCTCGATGCGATCATCGAGCGGTTCGGGGTCGATGAGGTCGCCGAGGTGACCGGCCGCAGCCGCCGGCTGATTGTCGGCCCGGACGGGCGGCAGAAGCTACAGGCCCGCAGCCCGCGGGCCAATGTCGCTGAGACGCTGGCCTTTATGGACGGCGTCAAGCGCGTCCTGGTGTTCTCCGACGCAGGCGGCACGGGGCGCAGCTACCACGCCGATCTTGCAGCGAAGAACCAGGCCCGCCGCGTACATTTCCTGCTCGAGCCGGGCTGGCGCGCCGATGCGGCGATCCAGGGGCTCGGGCGCACGAACCGCACCAACCAGGCCTCGGCGCCCCTGTTCCGTCCGGTGACCACCGATGTTCGCGGCGAGCGGCGGTTCATTTCGACGATCGCCCGCCGCCTCGACAGCCTCGGTGCGCTCACCCGCGGGCAGCGCCAGACCGGCGGGCAGAACCTGTTCGATCCCGCCGACAATCTCGAAAGCTCCTATGCCAAGGAGGCGCTCCATCGCTGGTTCGGCCTGCTGTTCACAGGCAAGCTCGAGGCGGTCGGGCTGGCAAAGTTCCAGGAGCTGACCGGGCTGCGCATCGAAGGGCCTGACGGCGGCATGGTCGACGACCTGCCGTCAATCCAGCGCTGGCTCAACCGCATCCTCGCGCTGCCGATCGCCTTGCAGAACGCGATCTTCGACGAGTTC
>JAFEEX010000030.1:14430-15893 GCA_018240895.1 Pseudomonadota bacterium
CCTGTCGGGCGCGACGACGCACCTGCTCGAACTGGAGATTGCCCGCGCGCTGAAGCCCCTGACACTGGCGAGGCTGAACGAACAATACGGAATCGACGATCCACAACACCGGCCGCTGCGCAATGGCCGCTCCGGCCGCGTCGGACTTCTCGTCCCCGCCCGCAGTATGCTGACCGACGAGGGTGCGCGGATCGCGCGGTTCGAACTGTATCGCCCGCTCAAGCGCGGATATCTCACCGCCGACCAACTGGACGAGAGCAACTGGGAGCCCGTCGACGAGAACGAATTCAGGCGCCTGTGGCAGTTGGAGGTCGACGAGGCGGCATCGAGCCTAAAGCATGAGCGGCTCCATCTCGCGACCGGCCTGCTGCTGCCGGTCTGGGACAAGCTGCCAGCGGATTATGTGCGCGTCAGTCGGATTTGCGCGAGTGATGGCCGTTCGCTTCTCGGCCGCGAAGTTCCGATCCACTGCCTGTCCGAGCTTTGCCGCGCTCTCGGATTGGATCAGGGACCTGCTATCTCCGCCGATGAACTGGTGGCGTCGGTCCTGGCGACTGGCCGTTCGGTCGAGATCGGAGGCGGGGAGCAGCTGACGCTAAAACGGAGCCTCGTGAACGGGAGGCAGCGACTTGAGCTGACCGGATGGAGCGCCGCCCGCCTGGACTGGTACAAGGCGCAAGGCTGCTTCACCGAGATCATCCGTTACCAGACCCGCCTGTTCGTGCCGCTCGGCGACGGGGGCTCGATCATTTCGTCGCTGCGCTCGGCGTGACCAAGATGCGGGACCAGGTGACAAGGCGGACGAGTCACCCCGACGCGATGCGGCGACCGCGCGGCCTAGGCGCACTGAGACCTTCCGAGCAACCATCGTTCTGGAAATACTCTGACGGCGGCTTTGCGCCCCAACATCAGACATTCGAAGGCTGGCAGCGCGACTCCGAAACCCGCCATTCCTTCATCAACCTGAGCATATCTCGCGAAGGTCCGCCCTTGGGACAAAGCCGTCGCTCCAGAGCGAAAGGACGAACGACAGCTTTTGCGCGACATCCCCCACGCCGGTGCACCGAGTGGTGATTGCCGCCGAGCCGATCACCAGTGTCGATGTGACTTCGGCGGACGCTTTGGCGGAACTCGATGCCGCACTGAAGACGGAAGGCATCGAGCTGGACTTCGCCGAGCTGAAGGACCCCGTGAAGGACAAGCTGCGGCGCTTCGGATTATTCGATCTATTCGCCGAGGACCGCTTCTTCCCGACCAAGGAATCAGCCGTCAGCGAGCATATTCGCAGACAGGCCAGCTGATATCAGGCCAGCTTTCGATACAGGCGGACGATCAGCTCTTCCGCGATCACCATCGTCACGACAACGATGATTAGCCACACGATCCCGTGGAAGGCGCCTTCGAACTTCACCTTGTCATTAAAGGCGATCGAAAGCGCTTCGAGGATGACGAACTTCGATCCG
>JAFEEX010000031.1 GCA_018240895.1 Pseudomonadota bacterium
TCGCCGATGCCGCGGATCGTGAAGCTGGACGACGTAAAGTTCGTCTTGGTGAAGGTCACGTTCGGCAGGGTCAACTGCAGGTCGGAGGTATTCTTGATCTGCTGCTTTTCCAACGCCTCGCTGCTGAACGCACTGACCGCGATGGGAACGTCCTGCAGGCGTTCGTTGGTCCGCTGCGCGGTAACGATGATTTCGTCAGCCTTGCCGCTGTCGGTGGAAGAAGCGTCCTGCGCAAAAGCCGGAAATGCGATCGCTCCGGCGCATACGCCCGCGAGCAGGGTCAGTTTACCCCTCATAAGCCCTCTCTCCTTTTGTGCCCGCCCCTTTCGCGGGGGGTTGCCTGTGGAATAGATCATTCTCTGCGGCGCTTGACAACCGAATTTAAGCGATTGGTTAGATCGGACAGAATCCGTAGCGTAAGCGCCACACCAAAATGGAAGACTCCGATTCGCCCTCGCGCGCTCCCGGTCGATTTTTCAACCATCGCAGGCAATTGCAAAGTCCCAGTAATTGGGCCATTTTCCGTCCCATGCAGGTAATTGCTGACCAACTGGACGACCGCTTGGCCGAACCGCCGCGCTATCGCGCGTTCATCAGCTACAGCCACGCCGACGAAAAGTTCGCGCGGTGGTTGCACCACCGGCTTGAAAATTGCCGCCTGCCAAAGGGGGCAGGATCCCGCCGCGATCAGCTGCGGCCAATTTTCCTCGACCGGGCGGAACTGGCTGCCGGCCCGGATCTGTCGCTTCAAGTTCGCGAGGCACTGTCCGTATCTGCGGCGCTGGTGGTGATCGCCAGCCCTGCAGCGCGGGCAAGCGAGTGGGTCACGCGGGAAATCGATTTGTTTCGCACCCTTCATCCAGAGCGCCCCATTCTTGCCTGCCTGATCGAAGGCGAGCCCGAGGCTGCCTTTCCTGACGCTTTGGCACGGCGCGGTGACCGATCGGTCGAACCGCTGGCTTCCGATTTTCGCAAGAATGGCGATGGACGCAACCTTGGCCTGATCAAACTCGTCGCCGGGCTCACCGGTTTGCCGCTTGATCATCTAATTCAGCGCGATGCGCAATTTCGTCATCGCCGCGTGATGGCCGTCACGGCGGCGGCGATGGCACTTAGTGTAGTTCTTGCCGCATTGCTGGTGATGGCAGTGCGCGAACGGGCCGAGGCCCTGCGCCAGCGCGCCGACGCGGAGGGTATGGTGGAATTCATGCTGACCGACCTGCGAGACAAGCTGAAAGGCGTCGGCCGGTTGGAAATCATGGATTCGGTGAACAAGAAGGCCATGGATCACTACACCTCGGACCAAAACCTTGATGCGTTGCCGGGCGATGTGCTGCAGCGCCGGGCGCGTTTGCTGACAGCCATGGGTGAAGATGACAATTCGGCTGGTGACACGGCCGGTGCGGCAAAAAAATTTTCGGAGTCTTATCGTGTCACAGCGAACCTGCTGAAGCGCGAACCGAACAACCCTGACCGCATTTTCAATCATGCCCAAAGCGAATACTGGGTGGGTCTGCTTCCCTATTCCAGGGGTGAAAAGGGTGCTGCCCAGCCCCACTGGGACGCCTATCTGGCGCTCGCTACCCGGTTGACGAAGATTGACCCGGCCAATCTGAAATGGCGGCAGGAAGTAGCCTACGCCGAAGCGGATCTGTGCGCCCTTGCCCAGCGCCGCCCCACCCAATCTGCCTTGGCGTTGCAACATTGCCGCGCGGCGGTTGCCGTAACCGGAAAGATCGCGCGCGAAGAGCCGAAAAGCCTTGAGGCGCAGCTTGATTATGGCGAGAGCCTGGCCTGGCAAGCCGATGCCGCACTCATGGCCGGACGTAACGGCGAAGCACTGGCTTTGCGTCAGCAACGCAGCACATTGGCAAGTGCGCTGCCGGCCCGGTTTCCTGGCGATGCCCGTGCCTTGCAAGCGCAACTTCAGGCTGCACTCGGGCTGGCGCAGGCCCATGTCGACGCTGATGAACCGGCCAAGGCCCGCGTCGTAGCCGAGAAAGCACTGATCTTGTCAGGCCGACTGCTCGTGCGCGATCCCAAAAACAAGGCGTGGGCGGGCTGGCACCGCAAACTGGAACATCTGATCACCAATCCAATGAAGTCCGATTTTGGTGAAGCGAACTGATGCAGCGAAGGGGACGGAAGATGATCTGCGAAGAACCCAGAATGATCTCGACGAGCGAGTATCTGCCCGCGCTCGACACTGAACTGATCAAGCCGGATCAGGTGAGCGTTCGGCTCGATGTCAAAATCGGAACCGGCACAATTGACTTCGTGTTGGTTGATACCACCCCTTGGCCGCCCGGAAGCAAAGGCCACGCGGTGATGGTCGATTCAGCTGGCAACACCTGCCTGGTGGTCGAGGAGGGGCAAGACCGTATCTTCACCTTTGACCTCAGTCCGGAATGGCAGTGGTATCTGGACCCATCGCCCGATCGGGACCATTGTCCGGTGACTTTCAAAACTAATAGCGGCACCCTTTATCGGGTCACTGATGCTAAGGACCAACGGTTGACGCTCCACGCGAAAGCCCGACCAAATCCACCCACTGGCGGCGCAAGTGATACGTTCAATCTCTACGTTTTTTTGGTCCAGGCCAAGGGTACGCCGGTGCCGGTGCGGATTGACCCCATTGTAAGCAATCCGCCAATCAAGCCTTAATGCCGACGCCGCTTCCCGCAATCGCCGCACTGGTTCGCGCTGGCGCCGTTGAACGGGCGTGGGATCTGTTCGTGGCGGGCGGCTATGCCGCCCGCACGGACGACGCAGCGTCACGCGCGGTCCTCGGACGATTGTTGAAAGCGCGTGCCAGACTTGCGGACGAGGCAGACCGTAAAGGGCTGTTTGCTGCTGCTGCCGATGCCTATGCCGCCGCGCACGCGATTTCACCTGCGCCCTATCTGGCGATCAATGCCTCAACGCTGCGTTTGCTGGCCGCCGACGAGATCAGCGCGCGTTCGGGTGCGCAGGCCGTTCTGGCACTGCTGGATTCATCCACGGCAGCGGACACGCCCTATTACCTTGCAGCAACCAGGGCCGAAGCCCTGCTGCTGCTTGGCGATCGCAGCGGCGCTGAGGCTGCCATGGAGCTTGCCGCACGTCATGATCCCGATGGCTGGACAGACCGGGCCACTACCCTGTCCCAGCTCAGAGAAATAATGCACGCGCGCGGAGAACAGGCCGATTGGCTTGAACGGTTTACACCGCCCGTCAGCCTGCATTTCGCGGGTCACATGGGCTTTTCCGCCGATGGCGAGCGTGCGGAACACCTGGCCCGGGCCGTTGATGACCTGATTGCCAGCAAGCGGATCGGGTTCGCCTGGGGGGCACTCGCCGCCGGAGCAGACATCATCATCGCCGAACGGTTGCTGCAAGCGGGTGCCGAACTTCACGTGGTGCTGCCGTGCGTGCCGGAAGTGTTTGAAAAACAGTCCGTAATCCCGGCAGGATCCGCCTGGCAAACACGGTATCATCGGGTATTGGCCCAGGCGAAGTCACTTCGCTACGCCTCCGCCGATCCAAAATCGGTGCACGATCCGATCGCCACCGCCCATGCCGGAGAACTGGCAATCGGCGCTACCCTTCTCAATGCGGCGGCGCTGTCATCATCGTGTTGCCAGCTGGTTGTGACCGATGCCGATGGCGGCGGACGCAACACCGCGCAGCAAGCCCGCGCGTGGCCAGTCGACCGAGGCACACAGCACCGCCTGACAGTCCAGCGCGATACGCGGATCGAAGCGCTATTTCCGCCGGATGAGCGCGATCCCGCGCGCGCGCTGTCCATTCACATCGCGATCCAAATCGATCAACTTGCCAGCCCCGCAAACCTGGATCCCGCCACGGTCGCTGCTTTGACCCGCCCCATGTCGGAAGTTCTTGGTCGATTTGACCGCCGCCGTATTCGCGCCGCGCCGGGGCGTTGGGACATCACCCTTGACGATCTCGGCACCGCGCTTGAGGCCATGATTGCCATCCAGCGGCGTTACCGCAGTGAAGGTTTGCCTGGCCCGTCGATCGGGGCACATATCGCGATTGCCCATCTGTTCGCTGATCCCGCAAGCGAAGAGATCATTCCCTATGGCCCGGGCGCGGACCTGGCGCAAAGGTTGCGGGCCATGGCTCCATCCGGCCTGACCCTGATCAGCGATGCCCTGGCCGTAACCATGGCCGCACGTCAAACGACCGTGGCCCGATCGGAGCTGTATCACCCCGGGGACGAAGACAGCGATGGTTCGGTCCACGTCCTGCTGCCGGCGCTTCAATAGACCTGCTCTTCCAGCCTGTGCGGCGCGACAATCGCCAGTCCGCCATCCACCCGCCGGACAATCCCGCGTTTTTCAAGCTGGGACACGGTTCGCGACACGGTTTCACGGGTGGACTGGACGCTGATCGCCAATTCCGACATTATCGGCATGGGCCGGATCGTCCGGTCCGGCACTGCAGCTGACCGGCGCAGCAGTTCTGAACAGATCCGCCCTGTCACCGACAGCAATGTTGCCTCAACCATGCGCCGGCGCATTGCCTCCAATCGCCTGGCCAGTTGCCGGGTTATGGCCAGGGCAACGACGGAATAGGTTTCCATCGCCCGGACGATCGTAACGGTGGTGAAATGTGCCGCCCGTCCGTTTTCGGTCGCCTCAATCTGCGCGGTATCCTCACCGCCGGTGCTCATCAGCGAGCCATAGATGTCGCCTGCGCCCAGCACGTGCAAAATCAGCAGCCCGCCATCGCGGCCATAGGCGACTTCCTGGGCATTGCCCGACAGGATCAGCGATGTTTCCTCACGCCCCGGCAAGGGCCAGATCACCGTGCCCCGCGTCAGCAGCGTTTCGTGCGCCTGGGCGGCCAGAACCTCGGCAACCGGCTCGGCGCAGTTGAACGCCAGGCAAAACATTGCCCGCATATCGGTAACAGCAGTGCCTTCATTGCCCGCGATCCCCATGAAACATGGCAGTAACAGTTTGTTCGCCCACGCCAAAGCATATGTTGTTGCGCAACCAAACCCGGCTTGCATCGGCCACGCACGACCCAAACGTGCAGCCGACCGGGCAGCATTTCGGCGGCGTTGCATCAAATCGGCCGTGCGGTTACCGGCGATTGCGCAAAATCCGGCGCTTCACGGCGCTATTGAGGGGCATTGGCGATGAACAGCTTCACACTTCGGCTGCAATGCGATGACAGCAGCGGGCTTGTCGCCATGGTGGCAGGATTTCTGGCAGCAGAAGGCGGTAACATTACAGATGCCCAGCAATTCAATGATGCCAGCAATGACCGCTTCTTCATGCGGGTGGTCTTCACCATGGACGCGGCGAGGCGGATTGAGGATCTGCGCGCGCGGTTTGCGCCAATCGCGCGCGATTGCGCAATGGACTGGGAAATCCACGACAATGCGGTGCCGATGAAGGTCGTGCTGATGGTCAGCAAATTTGATCATTGCCTGGCCGACCTGCTCTATCGCCACCGGATCGGCGAACTCAACATGGACATTACGGCGATCATATCCAACCACCCACGCGATGTATTGGCTGCCACGCTTGATCAGGATATTCCGTTTCACCATCTGCCCGTAACCGCAGATACCAAAGCCGCGCAGGAAGCGCGCATCAAGCACATCATCACGGAGGCGGGGGCGGAACTGGTGGTTCTGGCGCGCTATATGCAGATCCTGTCAGATGATCTTGCCGCCTTCCTTTCGGGGCGCTGCATCAATATCCATCATTCATTCCTGCCGGGGTTCAAAGGCGCCAAACCATACCATCAGGCGTTTGAGCGGGGGGTAAAGATGATTGGCGCCACCGCGCATTACGTCACCGCCGACCTGGACGAGGGGCCGATCATCCATCAGGATGTGGAAGCGATCAGCCACGCGGACACCCCTGCCGATCTGGTTCGCAAGGGGCGCGACATTGAACGTCGCGTACTGGCCGCCGCAGTGCAGCATCAATTGGATGGCCGCGTGTTTCTCAACGGCAGGCGGACGGTCGTATTCGAGGGTTAACGCACCGCGCTGCCCCGGCGGATCATCCGCACCGGCACCAGCCATTCGTCATTGGGTTGTCCGGCCATCATCGCCCGCAGCCGCCGGACCAGCAGTTCCGCCGCCAATGGCAAGTCCGGCTCTACCGTGGTCAGCGGCGGAACCACATGGGCACCGGCGTTGATCCCGTCAAACCCGACCACGCCGACATCTTGCGGGATGCGATAGCCGCGCGTCTGCAATTCCTGCATCGCGCCGATTGCGATCTGATCGCAAGCGGCAAAGATGCCGTCGAACTTCATGCCCGTCTCTATCATCCCGCGCACCGCGCTGCGGCCCTGTTCCAGCCGCGACAGCGATGGATCAATCTGGGCGATCACCGGAGTCCGCCCGGCATCACGCATGGCCTGCGAAAAACCGTCAAACCGTTCGGTATATTGCCGCTGGAGCGAGGTGACAGAACCGACATAGACACTGTTGATATAGCCATTGTCGATCAGCACGCGGGCCGCCATTTCCCCGCCGGCGACATTGTCTGACCGTACCCAGTTCTGATCGGCATAGGGCGCGCCCCAGCAGACCATGTTGGCCCCGCTTTGCGCAACTTCGCGAAAATGCGCCCAGGCCTCTGTATTTTCAGCGGTGCCCATCACGATCAGGCCATCGGCGCGGCGGTTACTTTCATAAAAACCGTTGAGGTTTTCGTCCCGGTCCTGGAACGAGACAAGCGCATCGTACCCCGCCGCCGAAATCGCCGAACAGATGTTGCCCAGCAGCGAATAATAGAAGGGGTTCATATCCTCCTTCAGCTCGCCCGGCCGGCAAATCACCACCACCGCGATCACATCGGTCCGCCCGGTGCGCAGCCGGGTGGCGTTCTGATCGATCGAGTAGTTCAACTCCTCGGCGGCGCGCTTGACTCTCTCGCGGGTCAATTCGCTAACCACCGGATCGCCAGCCAGCGCGCGCGAAACGGTGGACTGGCTGACCCCGGCAAGTTCGGCAACGTCGAACGATGTCGGCCGGGTGCGCCGCATCGCCCGCTTGCCCTGCCCGCCTTCAACCGCCATGCCCATACCTTTCCCGCCCCGCCAGCGCGGCAAGGGCCATCCCCGCCCTTTACCAATCGGGCCGGAGGGATATCAAGGCGCGATTGCTCTACTCTTGCCCTTCCCGCCGTTTGACCAGTGCCGAGCGCAGGCATCGGCACACCACTTCGCCGCGCTGGTTGATCAGTTCATGCTGGAAGGTGACGATTCCGGCAGTGGGCCGGCTTTTCGATGCCTTCAACTCCACCACCTCGCTGGTGGCGCGCATGGTATCGCCGATGAACACCGGCTTGGGCATCACCAGCTTGTCATAACCCAGATTGGCAACCAGCGTGCCCAGCGTGGTGTCCCCCACTGATAGCCCCACCATCAGCGCAAAGGTGAAGGTGCCATTGACCAGAATCTGGCCAAACTCGCTCGCCTTGGCCGCCTCCACATCCAGATGCAGCGGCTGCGGGTTGTGCGTCATGGTGGTGAACAGCAGGTTGTCAGTCTCTGTCACCGTGCGGGTGATTTCGTGAGTGATCCGGTCACCCACCTGCCATTCATCAAAAAACTTTCCAGCCATCAGTTCCCTTTCCCCCTCCCGTGTCGGGAGGGGCAGTGAGACTTGGCAGCGTGCTGCCCAGTCGCCGCGGGTGGGTCCAAACGCGAGCGCGTGGCTCCCACCCCAACCCCTCCCCACCAGGGGAGGGGCTAGTGGATGTTCACTCCCCCGCCTCGATCCGCGCCAGCAACGCCTCGACCTGAACCTGCGCCCCGGGCACGGCGTTGAGTTCGGCCACCGTGCCGTCAAACGGTGCGGTAAGGGTATGCTCCATCTTCATCGCCTCAAGCGTGAGCAGCTTCTGGCCCTTGGTCACCATATCGCCCGCCGCAACCTCAACCGCGATGATCTTGCCCGGCATGGGGGAGAGGATGTCGCCATCGTGGGCGGAGTGCTGGCCTGACGTGCGGGCCGCAACATCAAAGGATCGCGCGTTGCCGTCGCAAAATACAACCACACTATCGCCATCGCGAAACCCGGCGATCGTGGCGTCCTCGGTCGAATAAAAATCGGTTCGATCTGATCCGACAGCGACGACATCAGCCTCAGCTTCGGCCAAATTGACCGAACGCCAGTTCCCCTGACGAGCAAGATTGACCGTGCGCCGGGGCGGTGCATTCAGGCGGAATCCTGCAAGCGCTGCGGGTTCATCGTCCGTAGCCAGTCGCGCTGCGACCAGCCATTCACTTTCACTCGGTTCGTCGGATGGAATCAAGTCATCGCCCATCGCGGCAATGAAGCCGGTGTCGATCCGGCCCGCGTGAAATGCATCAGCCTCAAGAGCGCGAACCAGAAACCCGGCGTTGGTCTTAACGGGCCAAACCTCGGTCTGCGCCAAAGCCAGGGTAAGACCCTCAATCGCCTCGCCCCGGTCATCGCCAGTAGAAATGACTTTGGCGATCATCGGATCGTAGAATGGCGATACCGTGCCACCTTCCTGCACCCCGGTTTCGATCCGGTCTGCCGGACCGAATTCCAGATGATCCAGCCGCCCGGTACTCGGCAAAAACCCCTTCGCCGGGTCTTCCGCATAGAGCCGCGCTTCCATCGCCCAGCCGTTGATGCTGAGTTCCTCCTGCTGCAACGGCAGCGGCTCGCCGCTCGCCACCCTTAGTTGCCATTCGACCAGATCCTGCCCGGTGATCTCCTCGGTCACGGGATGTTCCACCTGAAGCCGGGTGTTCATTTCCATGAACCAGATGCGGTCGGCGCGCAGGCCTTCGCTGGCGTCGGCGATGAATTCGATCGTGCCCGCGCCTTCGTAGTTCACCGCCTGCGCCGCGCGAACGGCGGCCTGGCAGATCGCCTCACGCGTGGCCGGGTCCATGCCCGGCGCGGGGGCTTCCTCGATCACCTTCTGGTG
>JAFEEX010000032.1:0-9630 GCA_018240895.1 Pseudomonadota bacterium
CCATGCGCCTCGGCCGCGCGCTGCACGGGGGAGGGGAGCAAGTGCTTGCCCCGGCCCGCCGGACGCGGCGGCTGGCTATAGGCGGCAACAACCTGATGCCCCGCTTCCACCAGCGCATCCAGCGCGGGAACGGCAAAATCGGGGGTTCCCATAAAGATGATGCGCACGGCTTTGCCTTTCCTGAAAGCGCGCCCTATCTGTCCGCCCATGGCATCGCAAGAGATCGAAGCGCTGACCCAGGCCCTGTCGCGCCTGCCGGGCCTAGGCCCGCGCTCAGCGCGGCGCGCGGTGTTGTGGCTGATCAAGCGGCGGGAAACGTCGCTGGTGCAATTGCTGGGCGCGCTTGATGCCGTGCGCGAAGGACTGGTCGAATGCGCCACCTGCGGCAATGTCGATACCAGCAATCCCTGCGGCATCTGCGCCGATCCGCGCCGCGACACCCGCGCGCTGTGCGTGGTTGAGGATGTGGCCGATCTGTGGGCGCTGGACCGGGCGCGGCTGTTCACCGGGCGCTATCACGTGCTGGGCGGGCGCCTCTCCGCGCTGGAAGGGGTGCGGCCCGAAGACCTGACGATCGCCGCGCTGATCGGGCGTGTAGCCGCCGGCGGGATTGACGAGGTAGTCCTGGCCATGAACGCCACGCTGGAGGGCCAGACCACCGCGCACTACATCGCCGAGCGACTGGAGGCCTATCCGGTGCGGATCACCCAGCTTGCCCACGGCCTGCCGGTGGGCGGGGAGCTTGATTACCTCGATGAAGGTACGCTGGCCCAGGCCTTGCGGGCACGGCGGCCCGTTGGGTGATTTGCATCGCGCGATGCCGAAAACGACGGTTGAACGCGGGCGAACATCGCCCTATCTGCCCCCCATGGCCATTCGCGAAATCATCGAAGTTCCCGACCCGCTGCTCAAGCAGATTTCCCAGCCCGTCACCGAATTCGACGCCAGCCTGCGCGTCTTGGTCGATGATATGTTTGAAACGATGTACGATGCCCCCGGCATCGGCCTCGCCGCGATCCAGGTTGGCGTTCCGCTGCGCGTGCTGGTGATCGATCTTCAGCCCGATGATGAAGATGCCGAGCCGGTGGCCTGCAACCATGACGGTCATCACCATCACCACCAGCCGACCAAAAAGGAACCGCGGGTTTTCATCAACCCGGAGATTCTCGACCCGTCGGAGGATCATTCGGTCTATTCCGAAGGCTGCCTTTCGGTGCCAGAGATCTATGCCGAGGTTGAACGCCCTGCGCGCATCCGCGCCCGCTGGCAGGACATTGACGGCAAGGTACATGAAGAGGCGATCGAGGGCCTGCTCGCCACCTGCCTGCAGCACGAGATGGATCACCTTGAAGGCATCCTGTTCATCGATCACCTCAGCCGGCTGAAGCGCAACATGGCGCTCAAGAAGCTGGAAAAGCTGCGCAAGGCGGCGTGATCGGGGCTGCCTCCGTTGTGGAGGTGAAAAAGTTCGGTCAGGCTCTGGCGTTCTTGCTCCGTTCCGGTTAGCGTAAGGGCATGGATTCCACGCTTGCCATCATCCTGATACTTGCCGCGCTGCTTGGCGGCGCGCTGCTCGGCTGGTTCGCCGGCTCGCGCCCGGTGGCTGATCTGCGCGCCCGGCTGACCGCGAGCGAGGGGGAAGGGCGCGCGCTGGACGAGCGGTTCAAGGCCGCAATCCGTGATCTTGCCGCGGCGAGTGAGCGGGCCGATCGCGCCGATGACCTTGTCGATGAACTGGCGCTGGTGCGCCAGCGCAGCGAATCGCAAGGGGCGGAACTGGCCGCGCTCAAGGCCAATGCCGCGCATTTTGATGAGCAGAAGCGCCTGCTGCTCGAAGCGCAGGACGGCTTGAAGAAGGAATTCGAGAACGCCGGGGCGCGGGTGCTGGAACGCGCGCAGGAAGTGTTCATGGTCCGCGCGCAGGAACGGTTTGCCGTGTCCGAGGAAAAGAGCGCGGCGCAGATCAAGGCTCTGCTCGCACCGGTCGATCAACGGCTCAAGAGCTATGAGGAACAGGTTCAGGGCCTTGAAAAGCAGCGGGTCGATGCCTTCGGGCAATTGACCGGCCTGATCCAGTCGATGCGCGATGGCCAGGAAGCGGTGCGGGCCGAGGCGGCGCGGCTGGGCAATTCGCTGACCAATGCCCCCAAGGCGCGCGGGCGCTGGGGCGAACGGGCGCTGCAGAACGTGCTCGAACAATGCGGCCTGTCGCAGCATACCGATTTCGAACTCGAACATTCGCTCGATACTGAAGAAGGGCGATTGCGCCCTGATGCGATCGTCCACGTTCCGGGGCAGAAGAAACTGGTGATCGACGCCAAGGTTTCGTTGAACGCCTATCAGGCCGCGTTCGAAGCCGACGATGATGCCGAGCGCAAGCGCCACCTTGACCTGCACGCCCGCTCGATGCGCGGCCATGTCCAGACCCTCGGCACCAAAAGCTATCAAAGCCAGTTTGACGAAGCGCCTGACTATGTAGTGATGTTCGTGCCGGGCGAACATTTCGTCGCTGCCGCGCTGGAACACGATCCCGAGCTGTGGGATTTCGCCTTTCACAACAAGGTGCTGCTTGCCACGCCCACCAACCTGGTGGCGATCGCCCGGACCGTGGCGATGGTGTGGCAGCAGGATCGGTTGGCGCGTGAGGCGGTGGAGATCGGCAAGGCCGGCGCGGAACTTTATGACCGCCTCGCCACCGCGACCGAACACCTCAAGGGGGTTGGCGCCGGGCTTGACCGGGCGGTGCGCAAGTACAACGATTTCGTCGGCAGCTTCGAACGCAACGTCCTGACCTCAGGCCGCCGCTTGCGCGATAAAGGCATCGCCATCGGCAAGCGCGAGATAGAGGACGTCCCCCTGGTCGAAACCTCCCCCCGCCACGGCGAAGCGACGGCGCTGCCAGCAAGTGACCCGGCCAATGACGAGGCGGCGGAGTAGCGCCGGTTAGGCGGCAGGCACCTTGATCAGTTCGGCGCTGTGCTTCCTTGAACGAAGTGCGAAACGGTCACCCTCGATGAAAAAGTTGGGCGAAGCGCCAAGCAGTTGGGTCACCGCGCGTTCCTGTTCCATCAACCCATCGCAATGCATCCGGGTTGAAGCGACAGGCCCGGTCTTGATCTGGCCCCGAGAAATTTTCGCCGCCGCGTTCAAGCGGTTGCAACCCACAGTAGCAGCTATCCTGTCTGGATAGATGCGCAGCTCGGTCTTGCCCGAAATCGGTGTCTTGCCGTCGATTGCGACAAAGCGCCAGATGGTCAGCGGAGCTTCGGGTGGTGAAGCTGCGGCGGGGCACAGCGCAAGAAGGGGCAGGGCTGCGGCGAGGAGGTATCTGCTCATCGCGGCTTCCTATCCGCGCGAAACTGATCGTCTGCTGAATGGCTCAACCCAGATGCGCCAGTGCCTCATAGGCCAGAACCGCCCCCGCAACTGCAGCATTAAGACTGTCGGCGCGGCCTTTCATCGGCATGGTAACGCGCAGGTCGCAGGCCAGTTCGTAGGCTTCGGGAAGCCCGCGCGATTCGTTGCCGACCATCAGGAAGCATGGCGCGGCGTAGGGTGCGGTGCGGTAATCGACTGCCTGGCGCAGCGAGGCGGCGACGAGTTGGCCAGGGCCGGAGCGCAGCCACGGCAGGAATTCCTCCCAGCGCGCCTGCGCGATCTGCTGGGTGAACACCGCGCCCATGCTCGCCCGCACCGCCTCGACGCTGAAGGGATCGGCGCAATCGTCGATCAGGATCAGTCCGCCCGCGCCAACCGCATCACCGGTGCGCAGCATGGTGCCCAGATTGCCGGGATCACGCAGCGCCTGCGCGACCAGCCAGATTTGTGCGCGCGAGCGGTCAAGCGCATCCAGCGAGGTGTCGAATTCGGCGAAAACCCCGGCGACGGCCTGGGGATTGTCCTTGCCGGTGATCTTGGCGAGAATATCCTCGCTGGCCTCGATCACCTCACCCCCGGCGGTCAGCACATCCGCCTCCAGCGCTGTCAGCAGGGGGTGCGGATCGCGCCTCTCGGCCATGACCAGCACTTCGGGCAGCTTGCCGCAGGCGCGGGCATCGGTCAGCAGGCGCAGCCCCTCTGCCAGGAATTTTCCGGCGGCCTTGCGGTGCTTCTTTTCGCGCAGCGCGCGCAGCGCTTTCACGGCGGGGTTGGAAAATCCGGTTATCGTGCGGCGGGTGCCCACGGGCTCAATCCTCGCCAAAGCCGTCCTTGACCAGACCGACCAGCTTGAGCAGCGCTGAATCCGCGCCCTCGCCAGAAACGATAATATCAATCGAATCGCCCTTGGCCGCGCCCAGCATCATCAGGCCAAGGATCGATGCGCCGGCGGCATCGTTGCCGTCCTTTTCAACCCGCACGTTCACCTCATCGCCCAGCATGGCGACGGCATTCACGAACTTGGCGCTGGCCCGCGCGTGCAACCCGCGCTTGTTGACGATTTCAACGCTTTCCCGAAATTCGCTCATATGTTCGAAAAACCCCCCTGGTTTTCGGCTAGGCGTCCTGACCCAGGAATTCCGATGCGATGGTGATGTAATTGCGTCCGGCATCGCGCGCGGCAACCACCGCCTTGGCCAGATCCATACTGCCGCGCGCCTTGGCCAGGCGGATCAGCATTGGCAGGTTGATACCCGCGATCACTTCAACCTTGCCCGCCTGCATCAGCGAAATGGCCAGATTGGAAGGGGTGCCGCCGAACAGGTCGGTCAGGATGATCACGCCCTGGCCGCGATCAACCGTTTCGACCGCCGCAGCAATCTCTCGCCGGCGGGCCTCCATGTCATCGTTCGGGCCGATGCACACGGTCGCCACGGCTTCCTGGCGGCCGACGACGTGCTCCATCGCATGGACAAATTCTTCGGCTAACTTGCCGTGAGTGACCAGAATCAAGCCGATCATGCTGGATTGACGCTCCGCAATTGCGACCCGGCACAATGCGCCGGCATGGGGAATTCTCCCCTCGAGTGGCGCAGGGCCATGCCGCCGATGCGCGCCATGGTCAATGCTTTCCTTCCACCAGATCAGCCGCGCGCGAGGTCAGATTGCGGTGAGTCACGCTGGGGGAATAGCCCGCCAGACGCAATGCTTCGGCAATCTTTTCAGCAGTATAGACTGATCGGTGACGGCCTCCGGTACAGCCAAAGGCGATGTTGACATAAGCTTTTCCCTGTGCGGCATAACGCGGGATCAACAGCAGCAGCAGATCGCGGATTCGCGCAAAAGCCTCGGCAAAGGCGGGATCTTGTTCAATATGCGCGCCAACTGCGGCATCGCGTCCGGTCAGGGGCCGCAGCGCGGGATCCCAGTGCGGATTGTCGATAAAGCGCATATCGAACACCAGATCGGCCAAAGGCGGGGTGCCTCGTGAAAACCCGAAGCTGGTTACGGTAACCACGGTGGCCTGCGGCGCTTCGCTGCCAAACCGTTCGCGGATGGCCTGTTGCAGATCGTTGCTGGTAAAGCTGGTGGTGGAAATCACGATGTCCGCCCAGCGCCGCAGCGGCTCCATCATCTCGCGCTCGGCGGCGATGCCGCTGGCGGCCGGCATATCCTGGGCAAGGGGGTGGCGATGGCGCGTTTCGTTATAGCGCCGCTCAAGCTCTTGCCCCGAACAATCGAGAAACAGGGTGGTCAGTTCGATATCGGGGCGCTCGACCAGCTTCTTTACCCGCTCGATCATCTTGTTCGCATCAAACCCGCGGGTGCGCGAATCGAACCCGATCGCCAGCGGCGGCCGGGCTTCTCCCGCCGTGCCCGCGTCACTGTCAATCAAGCGGGAAAGCAGCCGGATCGGGAAATTGTCGATCGTTTCCCAGCCCAGATCCTCCAGCACCTTGAGCGCGGTGGTCTTACCCGCGCCCAGCAGGCCGGTCACAAGAAGCACGCGTTGACGGGGTTCGGTTTCGGCGGAATCGGTCATGGTGATCCGGCTATGTGGGGCGGGGCGGGCGGAAAGGAAAGGGCCGCAAACAAGTTGTCCCGCCTCAGGCCAGTCCCCACCGTGCCAGTGCGGCCTCTGCCCGCAGGTGCAACACCGGGCTGCCGGGCCACAGCCGGACCAGCGGCAGGGGTGCCGCTTCGATCAATGCCGTTTCTGCCGCATCGATATGACGCGGCGCATCGCCATCAAGCCGCAGGACCAGGGCAAGCGGCACATCTCGCATGGTTGGGACCGGGATCAGCCCGACGCCGCGCACCTCTATAAGGCCGGCAATCGCCGGGGCTGGCGATGCCAGCACCCGGTCGCCGCGCGGGGCAAGATCCACCCCGTCATCGCCGACCAGCACCGCGCCGCGATCGATCAGGGCCAGGGCCAGACTGGACTTGCCGCTGCCCGGTGGCCCCTCGATCAGCAGGCCGCGCCCACCGATGGCAACGCAGGTGACATTGGCGCGCAGGCTCACTCCTCATCCTCCTGCTCGGTGGGCAGGTCCGCGATCAGGCAGGCGCCGGGGCGGCCATCGTCGCGGTCAGCGGCGATCAGCGTGCCGTCATGCGCTTCGACAATGGTTCGGGCGATCGCCAGGCCCAGGCCGGAATGGCTGCCGAAATCCTCGTCAGAGGGGCGCAGCGAATGGAAGCGTTCAAACACTTCTTCGCGCGCATCGGGCGGAATGCCGGGGCCATCATCGCGGACGCCAAGCCGGACGTGATCGCCCAGCCGTTCCAGCGTAACCTCTATCACGCCGCCGGGGGGGGAGAACGACACCGCGTTGTCGATCAGGTTTTCCAGCACCCGTTCCAGCCGTGCCGGATCACCGGGCACGACGAAGGGGCCGGGGCCAAGCTGCCGCAGCCTGACCGCGTGGCCCTGATCGACCCCGCGTTCCGCCCGCGCGCTGACCAATGATCCGGCAAGGCCGTCCAGATCGACCGGGCCAAATTGCGTCCGGCTGAGTTCGGCATCGATCCGGCTGGCTTCGGCGATTTCCGTCACCAGCCGGTCAATCCGCTGGACATCATGGGCGGCGATCCGGGTCAGTTCCCGGCGCAGCGCGGGGTCATCAACCTTGCCCAGCGTTTCAACCGCGCTGCGCAGCGATGCCAGCGGATTCTTGATTTCGTGCGCAACGTCGGCGGCAAAGGCTTCCACCGCGTCGATGCGGCTGCGCAGCGCTGATGTCATGTCAGACAGCGCGCGGGCCAGCAGGCCGATCTCGTCGCCGCGTTCCGGCAGGCGCGGCACCACCACTTGCCGGTCGCGCCCCAGCCGCACCCGCACCGCCGCGCGGACCAGCGCACGCAGCGGTTGAACAATGGTGCGGGCCAGAAACAGTGAAAGCTGGATCGAGATCAGCAGGGTTATCGCGATCACCACCGCCAGCGTTCCGCGCGCATCGCGAACATCCTGGGTGATGTCGCGGGCATTGCGGGTGGTCAGCAGCATTTCGCCGCGCACGCCAACCGCCGCGGCGGCGTTGATCATCGGGGTTTCATCCGGGGCGGCGCGTTGCAGTACCCAGGTTTTCCCGGTGGCGCGGGCGGCGGCCAGTTCGGGCCAGACTTCGACCCTGTCCCTGGCCGGTTCGCGGTAGGGCGGAACCGGGGTTGTACCCAGCACCCAGTTCATCCCGCGATCAATCTCGCGCGCCATGCGAGGCAGGAATTTCTCCCCGGCGGGGTCGATGAAGGTATAGGCCGGGCCGACCACCTTGTCGCTGTCAAGGATCAGTGCGCCCTGATCATCATACAGGCGCAGGCGCAAATGCTGTTCGCTGCTGACCCGCTCGAACAGTGCTTTGCGGCCGCCGATCGGGGTTTCGGCCAGACCGTCAGCGGTGATGTCGGCTTCGGCCCGGGCGAGCTTGAAGCGCACGTCGAGCAGCTGTTTGCGATAAGAATCCAGGTAAAACAGGCTGCCCGCCAACAGGCCCAGGGCTATGATATTCACCGCCAGGATACGCACGGTCAGCGATGTGCGGCGGGTCCAGACCGAACGGACCGAACGGTTTTCACGCGGCAGGGGATCAGCCATCGGTGAAGGAATAGCCAGCGCCGTAAAGCGTTTCGATCGCGTCAAAGCGGGGGTCCACCCCGCGGAACTTGCGCCGCAGCCGCTTGATGTGGCTGTCAATCGTCCGATCATCGACAAACACATCGTCGCTGTAAGCCGCGTCCATCAACTGGTTGCGGCTTTTGATCACGCCCGGGCGCGCGGCCAGGGCTTCCAGGATAAGGAATTCGGTCACGGTCAGCGAAACCGGCCGGCCATCCCACAAGACCTGGTGGCGCAGCGAATCCATTTCCAGCCTGCCGCGCCGGATCGCTTCGTTTGAGGTGGAGGATTCGCCGGCATCGTCACCGCCGCCGCGCACCAGTTCGCTGCGCCGCAGGATCGCCCTGATTCGGGCGGTCAGCAAGCGCTGACTGAACGGCTTGGCGATATAGTCATCCGCGCCCAGCGCAAGGCCCAGCGCCTCGTCCGGCTCTTCATCCTTGCTGGTCAGGAATATCACCGGCAGCGCGCTTGTCTCACGCAGCTTTTGCAGCAGTTCCAGCCCGTCCATCCGCGGCATCTTGATATCGAACACCGCCAGGTCCGGCGGGTTTTCCAGCAGGGCTTTCAGCGCGGTCGCCCCATCGGAATAGACGCGCGTGGCAAAACCTTCTGCCTGCAATGCGATCGATACGGTGGTCAGGATGTTGCGATCGTCATCGACCAGAGCGATCACCTTTGGGCGGGTGTCAACCATGGCCGCGTTGGTCGGGGTAGGGGATGGTTGGGCCATGGCGAACATCAACTGCGAAGTTATCGCCCGGCGGTAGCCGCATAATCGGGCACTGACAATCGCGCTGACCCGGTGCGGGACGCCCCTTTTGCCGCGAACAAGCGATTGCCTTGTTGAGCATTTGACGGAATCGCAATGCTGGACTATGCGCCGGATCGAATCCCTGCATAGGTATGCAGTGACGCTGCTCCGCGATTTTCCCGTTGGGCGGCACTTGCTTGCGGAGTCGATCTTGACCGGTACGCTTTCCTACCCCCTCGCCAGGCACGGTATCTCTACCAACGCGGCGATCCACGCCAATCTGGGTACGGCCCCGCTGGTGGAACACGCCGTCAGGAACGGCGAAGGACTTCTGGCCAAGGATGGACCCTTCGTGGTCGAAACCGGCAAGCACACCGGGCGCAGCGCCAAGGACAAGTATATCGTTCGCGATGCCGAAACCGAAAACACCGTGTGGTGGGACAATTCGAATGCGATGTCGCCAGAGCATTTCGCCAACCTGAAGGCGGATTTCCTTGCCGCGCTGGGGCAGAAGGATGCGCTCTACGTCGCAGACCTGTTCGGCGGTTCGCAGGCTGAAAACCGCGTCAACGTTCGCGTCATCAACGAACTGGCCTGGCACAACCTGTTCATCCGCACCCTGCTGGTCCGCCCGCAAGCGCACGAACTGGATGGTTTCGTTCCCGATTATACCATCATTGACCTGCCCAGCTTCCGCGCTGATCCGGCGCGCCATGGCTGCCGCGGGGAAACGGTGGTCGCGGTCAACTACAGCGAACGGATGATCCTGATTGGCGGCACCGCCTATGCCGGGGAAATGAAGAAGGGGGTGTTTGGCATCCTCAACTATCTGTTGCCGGTAAAGGGCATCATGCCAATGCATTGCAGCGCCAATATCGGC
>JAFEEX010000032.1:9788-9974 GCA_018240895.1 Pseudomonadota bacterium
CACGACCAAGCGGTTCGGCACCGTTCTGGAAAACGTGGTGATCGATCCGGTCACGCGCGAGATCGATCTGGATGACAACACGCTGGCTGAAAACAGCCGCGGTTCCTATCCGATTGATTTCATTCCCAACGCCAGCAAGGAAAATCTGGGGCCGGTGCCCGCCAACATCATCATGCTGACGGCGGA
>JAFEEX010000032.1:10021-35806 GCA_018240895.1 Pseudomonadota bacterium
TCAGGCGATGTACCACTTCCTGTCAGGCTATACCGCGCGCGTCGCCGGAACCGAGATTGGCGTTACCGAGCCGGAAGCGACCTTCTCCACCTGCTTTGGCGCACCGTTCATGCCGCGCCACCCTTCGGTCTATGGCAACCTGCTGAAAGAGCGGATCGCCAAGGGGCAGGTCAAGTGCTGGCTGGTCAACACCGGCTGGTCTGGCGGCAAGGCCACCATGCCGGGAATCAAGCGGATGCCGATCAAGGCCACCCGTGCCCTGCTTAACGCCGCGCTCGACGGCAGCCTTAACAACGCCGAATTCCGCAAGGATCCCAACTTCGGGTTTGAGGTGCCGGTGGCGGTTGACGGGGTTGACGCCAACTTGCTCGATCCGCGCGCGGCATGGGCCGATCCGGCTGCTTATGACGCCACCGCGCGTGAGCTGGTGGGCAAGTTCATTGCCAACTTCGCGCAATTTGCCGAACACGTTGATGAAGGCGTGCGCCAGGCTGCGCCAAAGGCGGCCTGACTGCGCAAGCCTGCGCGGCTGCGGGACATTGCTGCGAATTAACTTTGCACCCTGGATCGGGGAGGGGCATAGTGCGGCCTTCTTCGATCAAGGAGTCGTATTGATGGGTATTTTCGACAGCATTCTTGGCCAGGTCAGCGAACACGCAGATGTTGGCAATATGGCAGCGAAGCTGGGCATTCCCACAGATGTTGCCGAAAAGGCCATTGCCGCGCTTGGCCAGTCGCATACCGAAGCGGGCGACACGGTTGAAGGCGCCGCTGCCAAGACCGGGATCGACACCGGCACGCTGTCCCAGATCGTCGATCAGATCGGCGGTGAAGGCTCACTGGGGCAATATGCCCAGGCCCTGCAGAACAGCCCGCAGGCCGCTGGTATTCTGGGGATGCTTGACCGCGATGGTGACGGCAATCCGCTTAACGATGTGATCGGCATGGCCAAGGGTTTGTTTGGCAAAAGCTGACCCCGGGCCGCTTCCGTCAATCCGTCATTCACCGAAAAAATGGGATAGAGGGCACATGCACGGAAGGGCAGGTGCCCTCCTGCTTGTCTTCAAGGGGTATTTTCATGGGTATTTTTGACGGAATCACGCAGACGCTGGAGCAACAGGCGGCGGTCGCGGTGGCCGCGAAGATGGGTATTGACCCGTCAATGGCGCAAGTTGCCATCACCGCCCTGACGCAAAACCATCCGCTGCCCGGCGATACGGTTCAGCAATCCGCGCAGCAGACCGGAATTTCACCGGACGTGCTGACTCAGATCGTCAGCCAGATTGGCGGCGCTGGCGGGCTGGGCGCGCTGGTCAGTGCGATTGGCGGCGGCGGGCAGGCTCAGGCTGCGCCGGCGGGTGATGCCGCTGCTGCCGCGCCTGCGGGCGGTCTGGGTGGCATCCTGGCCGGTCTGGGCGGCATTGGCGGCGTTGCCTCAATGCTTGACCGCGATGGCGACGGCAATCCGCTTAACGACATTGCCGGAATGCTCGGCAAGAAATAAGCGCCCGTTACCAAAGAAAAGGCCGCAACACCCTGGAGGTGTTGCGGCCTTTTTCGTGTGCCTGGTTGGCAGGCGGCTTTAGTCGAGCAGTTCGGCCGGAACCTGTCCGCCGTTGTCGGCCAGGGCCTTCATCACTTGCTTTTGCAAGGCGATGTTGTCTTCAGCCGAACCGGCATAGTCGGCATTGCCAAGTTCGTGAGCCAGCGACTTGCGGTTGTCATAGCTGGCGTCAATCCCGACCAGCTTCATCAGATCGACAACCGATGACTGCCAGTTAAGGTTGTCCGCGCCGGGCATTGCCGAAAGAACGGCCGCCACGTCAACCGGCTGAGCCGGAGCGGCAGGTGCGGCGGCGGGGGCATCGGCAGCCGGCGCTGCTTCGGCGGGTGCTTCTGCGGCGGCGGCCTTGTGGCCGAAAATGGCATCCTTGATTGCACTGAAAATCGACATGGGCAAACTCCTTCACGAGCGGCGAATCGAAGCGATTGCCGCTTTCCCCTGTGGCGCTTTCCTAGCAGCGTTTTTTGCGTCTGTGCAGCGGTTTAGCTGCCCGGCGCTAAATCGATGTAACGCCCCACATTTTGGGCCAGCACGTCCAGCGGCACGTTGCCGCCGCCAACCACCGCATCATCGAAATCGCGCAGATCAAACCTTGCGCCAAGTGCTGCCTTGGCCCGGTTCCGCTGCGACAGGATTTCGCTGTGGCCCACCTTGTAACCGCAGGCCTGGCCCGGCCATGAACAGTATCGGTCAACTTCCGGTGCAACCTCGCTCACGCTTGATCCGTTGGTGGCGGAAAACCACTGCACCGCCTGATCACGGGTCCAGCGTTTGGCATGAAGCCCGGTGTCAACCACCAGCCGGCAGGCACGGAACGCGATCGATTGAAGATAGCCGAGCTGGCCCACCGGATCGCCATCATAAGCGCCCAGTTCATCGCCAAGGGTTTCCGCATAAAGCGCCCAGCCTTCGGAATAGGCGTTGAACGCCAGCAGGGTGCGGATCAGCGGCAGGCGGTTGGCATATTCGCCCTGCCAGACGTGGCCGGGGATTCCTTCGTGAAAGGCCAGGGTCGGCAGGCTGTAACGGCTGTGCAGATCGGTCGACCCCAGATTGATCCAGATCTTGCCCGGCACCGTTCCGTCAATTGATCCGGCCCCGCCATAGGCACCCGGCGCGCCCGGTTCCTCTGCCGGTGGCAAACGCCGGATTTCCAGATTTCCGCGGACCAGAGTGCGAAACGCCTGCGGCAGGCGGGTGCGGATGAAATCGATCTTCGATTGCATCAGTGCGATGATTTCGGCTCGGCCCTTGTCATCGTTGGGAAATTGAAAACGCGGATCCTTGCCAAGGGCCGTCATCCGCTCACCCACGGCGCCGCTGGTATAGCCCAGCTTGCGCAGGATCGGGTCCATCCGGCCATGAAGCTGCGCCAGTTGATCCAGCCCCATGGCATGAACCTCATCCGGGGTGCGGGTGGTGGTGGTGCTGGCGCGCAGGCCCCAGGCATACCATTCATCTCCGCGCGGCCTGGCCCAGATGCCGGCTGCGTCGCTGGCCTTGGCGCGCTGCGCCTTCAGTTCATCAAGCTGACGGGTCAGCGCCGCCGCAACCGGGCCGCTGGCTGCCGCCTGCGCGCGCCGTTCCCAGTCACCGGGAATGCTCCCTGTCCTGCGCACCAGCGACCTGACAAGGTCGCCGCCGCGCGCGGCATCGGCCACGGTCAATTCCATCTGGTGGACCGCCTTGTCGAGCAGGAATGACGGGGCGATCGCGCCGATCCGTCCGGCCTGTTTCAGTCGGGCCAGTTCGCCGTTAAGCTGGGCCGGCATTTCCGACAGGCGCGCCAGATAGGCTTCTGCATCTTCAGCGGTTTTAACCGGATGATCGCCATCAAGAAAGCGCGGCGTATCCAGGTATGCGCCAACATTCTGGATCACCACGTAGGGCGTGTTGCGCCAGCCGCCCACCGCCACATCGCCATAAGGCAATGCAAAGCCGTCCAGCGCGGTTTTGAAGGCACTGTTCACCACGGCCAGACTGGTGCGGGTTTCGGGCGAGAGCGCTGCGGTATCTATCCGTTCCACGCCCTTCAGCGCATCGCGCAGCATTGCCGCCAGCGCGGCCTGACCTGCGGGCGATCGGTCGGCGAGGCGGGAGCGCAGCGCCGCGTGCGCCCCGGTATCGATCCCCAGCGATGTCGCGCCTTCCGGATTGAGATCAAGGAATTTCCACGCGACCGCATCTAGATAGGCATCGGCGGAACCGGCTGCGGCGGCGGATTGCGGGGCCGTGGTTGCGCAGCCCCCCAGCAGGGTGGAAACGGCGGCGGTGCCCAGCAGGGACAGGGCATGACGGCGGCTGAACGCAAGGGTCTGTTCCATTGCCGCTTCCTGCGCGGTGCGGCGAATGGTGTCAATTCGTGGACAGAACGGGATTTGTCAGCGCTGCGGAAATCTGGCAGTGCCCCGCCATGGCCGCCGCTGGGCGGCATGGCGTGACTTTGTAGCGGACCACCTGATGAGCGACCTGATCCTGTCGATTCTTGTGCTGGCCGCATTCGCCATGGTGATTGGCGCGCTGGCCTGGTGGCGCAGGGGAATGCGCCGGCAAGCCGCGCTGATGCTGCTGCTCGCGGCGGTGATCGCCGGCAACGTCGCGATCTGGGTCATTCCCGATTCAACCGGCGCTGCGCCGGCCACCGCCGCGCTTAAATAACGATCAGCGGATCGGGCAGTCCGGCGCCAGGCGAAAGTCGAGGTAGTTGTCGACCGAGCGCATCATGTCATCCATTTCGGTTTCGAAGAAATGGTTCGCGCGGGGGATTTCTTCGTGATGAATGGTGATGTGCCTTTGCGTGCGCAGCTTGTCGACCAGCTTTTGCACAGCGCCCGGTGTCACCACCGTATCGGCCGCGCCCTGGACGATGATTCCCGATGCCGGACACGGGGCCAGGAAGCTGAAATCATACATATTGGCGGGCGGCGCGACGGAAATGAAACCGCGAATTTCCGGCCGGCGCATCAGCAGCTGCATTCCGATCAGCGCGCCGAATGAATAGCCCGCGATCCAGGTGGTGCTGGCTTCGGGGTGAATCGACTGCACCCAGTCAAGCGCGGCGGCGGCATCGCTCAGCTCGCCAATTCCATTATCAAAACTGCCCTGGCTGCGGCCAACCCCGCGGAAGTTGAAGCGCAGGGTGGCGAAACCGCGTGCCTGGAACGTCTTGTAAAGGGCCTGGGTTATGCGGTCATTCATGGTCCCGCCCGCCTGCGGATGCGGGTGGAGGATCATGGCGACTGGCGCGCGCGGGCGCGTGGCGGGCTGGAAGCGGCCTTCAAGGCGGCCTTCGGGACCAGGGAAAATCACTGCGGGCATCGTTAGCACCTGTCCAGGCTAGAGGCCCCCGCCGCGGCCTTCGCCGAAATCGCGTGCCGGTTCGGTTGGGGCTATGATGAGGAAGCGAGCGCTATATAGAAACGCGGGTCCGAAAAGCAATGTTTCCGAGTGTAGCGTCCCAGCATGACCCCATCGATCTATCTTGATCATGCCGCAACCACGCCGCTGCTGCCTGCGGCGCGTGCGGCGATGGAGCAGGGATTCGCGATCTGGGCCAACCCCAGCAGCCCGCACGGCGCGGGGCGCAGAGCAAGGGCCGCGCTGGAAGATGCGCGGGCGCGGATCAAGACGGCGCTATCGTGGCCGGGCGAAGTGGTGTTCACCAGCGGCGCCAGTGAGGCCTTGGCGATCGCGGTCAGCCGCTGCGCCCTGCCGCTGGCGGGCGTCAGCGCGGTGGAACATGACGCTGTGCAGCGTCTGGCGGGCGATGCGCCGCGGATTCCTGTTGATCGCAGCGGCATGGTTGATCCCGCCGCCTGCGCCCTGGCCGGACTGGTTGCAGTGCAGCAGGTCAACAGCGAAACCGGGGTGATACAGCCGCTGGAGGAGGTGGCCACCGCGGTGCGCGGCGCGGGCGGCCTGCTGCTGGCCGATTGCGCGCAGGGGGCCGGCAAGCTCGATTTGCCCGATGCAGACCTGATCGCCATTTCCGCGCACAAATTTGGCGGGCCGATCGGGATCGGCGCGCTGCTGGTGCGGGACTGGGCCATGCTGCGTCCCAGCGGCGGGCAAGAGCGCGGCTATCGCCCGGGGACCGAAAATCTTCCCGGCGCAATGGCCATGGCTGCCGCGCTTGATGCCGGACGGGATTGGCTGGAGCAGGCCTGCCGCCTGCGCGAAATGCTGGACGCTGCGCTGATTGCGGCAGGCGGCGAATCGATCGCGCCTGATGCTGCGCGGATTCCTGGCATCGCGGCTTACCGGATGCCGGGCAAATCGGCCCAGGCGCAGCTGATCCGCTTTGACGGCATGGGCATTGCGGTTTCGGCGGGGAGCGCCTGTTCATCGGGTTCGCTAAGGGCTAGCCCGGTGCTGACCGCAATGGGCTATGCCCACCCCGGCGAAGTCATCCGGGTCAGCTTCGGGCGCGAGACGAGCGAAACCGATATCGCCCGTTTCATCGCTGCGTGGCGGGAAGTGGCGGCATCGTGACCTACCTTGATTATCAGGCAACCACGCCGCTTGCCGCTGAAGCGCGGGGTGCAATGCAGCACTGGCTTGCGGAGGACGGGTTTGGCAATCCGCACAGTCCGCATCGTCTGGGCCGCGCCGCGGCGGCGGCGGTGGAAGTGGCGCGCGAACAGGTTGCGGCTTTGTTGCCGCCGGGTGGACAGGTAGTCTTTACCGGCTCAGCTACCGAGGCGCTCAATCTGGCGATTCAGGGCAGCGGGGCGCGAACCGCTGCGGTTTCCGCAATCGAACACGCCGCCGTGCTCGATACCGCGCGGGCCTGCTGCGAAACGGCCGTCCTGCCGGTTGATGCCAAGGGCCTGGTTGATCCTGAAGCGGCGATGCCCCCGGCGGATCTTGTCGCGGTGGTGCAGGTCAATAACGAGATCGGCACGATCCAGCCGGTCGATGCACTGGCCGCGCGGGCGCGGGAAACGGGGGCGTTGTTCCTGTGCGACGCGGTGCAGGGCGCGGGCAAGATCGCCGCGCCGCAAGGAGCCGATCTGATCGCGCTGTCGGCGCATAAGCTTTACGGCCCCAAGGGTATCGGCGCGCTGTGGGTGCGCGGCGGGGTTTCGCTGCGCCCGCTGATTTACGGCGGCGGGCAGGAAGGTCGCGGGCTGCGTTCCGGTACGCTCAGCCCGGCGCTTTGTGCGGGCTTTGGTGCAGCGGCGGCGCTGGCAGTGGCGCAGCGGGAGGAGGATGCGGACCATGTCGAAGCGCTGTGGCACGCGGCGCGCGATGTGCTGGCGCGCTGGGAATTGAACGGTTCCGAATCGCAGCGCTGGCACGGCAATCTCAACCTGCGGCTCGATGGCCTGGACGTTGCCCGGTTGATGAGCGACTGCCGCTCCATCCAGTTTTCCGCCGGTTCAGCCTGCGCCAGCGGTTCGGGGCGGCCCAGCCATGTCCTGCGCGCGATCGGATTGAGCGATGCCCAGGCAAAATCATCGATCCGTTTGGGTTTCGGCCGATACACGGTTAGGGACGATCTGATAGCAGCCTGCCGCGCCATCGATGCGGCGGCGCGGGAACAGGGCGCGTAAATGGTCAAGGTTGTTTTCATCACCCCGCATGGCCAGCGGGTAGAAGCGCAGGCGGCGACGGGCGATGTGCTTCTGAAGGTCGCCCAGGCCGCTGATATGCCGCTGGAGGGAACGTGTGAGGGGCAGATGGCCTGTTCCACCTGCCACGTCATCGTCGCGCGTGACTGGTTTGATGCGCTGCCCCCCGCAAGCGAGGATGAAGAGGATATGCTTGATCTGGCCGCCGGGG
Organism: Pseudomonadota bacterium; assembly: GCA_018240895.1. Taxonomy (GTDB): domain Bacteria; phylum Pseudomonadota; class Alphaproteobacteria; order Sphingomonadales; family Sphingomonadaceae; genus Novosphingobium. The sequence goes on from JAFEEX010000032.1 coordinate 17,370, forward strand.
TGGCCCGGACCAGCCGTCTGGCCTGCCAGATTGAACTGACGCCGGCGCTGGACGGGCTGGAAGTGCGGATTCCGGGGGAAAGCCACGATATGCAGCGCCGCTGACCCTTGGCTTGGGGAATCCCCGCCTGCTAGGGGCAGGCCAGCATGACTACTGATGTGACCGAACCTGATCCCTTTGACGCGATCGTTGACGCGCCGTTCGATTCGGCGCTGTCCGAACGCTATCTTGTCTATGCCCTGTCGACGATCACCGCGCGTTCGCTGCCCGATCTGCGCGATGGGCTGAAGCCGGTTCATCGCCGCCTGCTGTGGGCGATGCGGCAATTGAAGCTTGATCCCAGTCAGGCCTTCAAGAAATCGGCCCGCGTCGTTGGCGACGTGATCGGCAAATACCACCCCCACGGCGATGCCTCCGTCTATGATGCGATGGTTCGCCTGGCCCAGGATTTCAGCCTGCGTTATCCGTTGGTCGACGGGCAGGGCAACTTCGGCAATATCGATGGCGATAACGCGGCGGCCTATCGCTATACCGAGGCGCGGCTGACCAAGACCGCAATCCAGCTTATGGCCGGGCTGGATGAAGGCACGGTCGATTTCCATCCCACCTACAACGGTGAGGAGGAAGAGCCGGAAATCTTCCCCGGCCTGTTCCCCAACCTGCTGGCCAACGGCGCGACCGGGATTGCGGTGGGCATGGCGACCTCCATCCCCAGCCACAACGTGGCCGAGGTGATCGACGCCACCCTGCTGCTGATCGACAACCCCCATGTCGAACACGCGCAGTTGATGGAGGTGTTCAAGGGGCCGGACTTTGCCACCGGCGGTGTGGTGGTGGACAGTGCGGCGGCGATCTCTGCCGCTTACGAAACCGGCAAGGGCGCATTCCGGGTGCGCGGGCGTTTTTCGACCGGGCGCAACGCCGATGGCACCTGGGAAGAGACTGGAATCGAAAAGCTGAGCGGCGGGCAATGGCAGCTCGTCATCAGCGAGATCCCCTATATGCTGCCCAAGGGCAAGCTGATCGAGCAGGTTGCCCAGGCGATTGCCGACAAGAAGCTGCCGATCCTGGAAGACGTGCGCGATGAAAGCGACGAACAGATCCGGCTGGTGTTCGTTCCCAAAAGCCGCAACGTCGATCCCGAACTGCTCAAGGAATCGCTTTTCAAGCTGACAGACCTTGAAAGCCGGTTCAGCCTTAACCTCAACGTGCTGGATGCCACCCGCACGCCGGGGGTGCTGGGGCTGAAGCTGCTGCTGCAGGAATGGGTGATCGCCCAGATCGACATCCTGCTGCGCCGCACGCGTCACCGGCTGGAAAAGATCGCCAGCCGGCTTGAACTGCTTGACGGCTATATCATCGCCTACCTCAACCTTGACCGGATCATAGAGATTATCCGGACCGAGGATGAGCCAAAGCCGGTGATGATGGCGGAATTCCTGCTGACTGATCGCCAGGCCGAGGCGATCCTCAATATGCGGCTGCGCAGCTTGCGCAAGCTGGAGGAAATGGAGCTGCGGCGCGAGCGCGATGACCTGCTGGCCGAAAAGGACGAGCTGGAAAAACTGCTTGAAAGCCCCGCCCGCCAGCGCACCCGGCTGAAGCGCGATCTGGCCAATCTGCGCAAGGACTATGGCGAGGATACCCCGCTTGGCCGCCGCCGCACCACCATTGCCGAGGCCGCGCCGACGGTTGAATTCAGCATGGATGCGATGATTGAAAAGGCACCGGTGACGGTGATCCTGTCAGCCAAGGGCTGGATCAGGGGAGCATCCGGGCACGAGCCGCTGGACCGGGAGTTCAAGTTCAAGGAAGGTGATGGGCCGGCCTTCGCCCTCCATGCCCAGACGACCGACAAGCTGCTGGTGGCCTGTGACAACGGGCGTTTCTACACGCTTGGGGCAGATAAGCTGCCCTCCGCACGCGGCTTTGGCGAGCCGATCCGGACCATGATCGATATCGATGCGGAGGCGCAGATTGTCGCGCTGCTGGTCTATCGTCCCAAGGCGCAATTGCTGCTGGCCAGCAATCAGGGCCGGGGCTTTGCCGCAGAGGCGGACGAATTGCTGGCCGAAACCCGCAAGGGGCGCGGCGTTATGACCACCAAACCGGGGGTCAAGCTGGCAGTGGTGCGCGAAATTCCGGCCGAACACGATCACGTTGCCGTGGTGGGCGACAACCGCAAGCTGGTGCTGTTCAGCCTTGAGGAACTGCCGGTGCTGGCCAAGGGGCAGGGGGTGACCCTGCAGCGCTACCGCGATGGCGGGCTGGCCGATGCAATCACGCTCAAGCTGGATGAAGGCCTGTCATGGCGAATGGGCGGCGACAGCGGACGGACCCGCACGGAAAGCGATATGCGGTTGTGGAAGGTCGCGCGGGGTGCCGCCGGACGGCTGCCGCCCAGCGGTTTCCCGCGCGACAACAAGTTTTGATCAGTTGCTGGCTGGCGAAGCCGCAGGCGTCGGATCAGCAGACGGTTGATCAGCAGGCGGCTGGGCCAGCGCATCGGCCAGCTGTTTGGCCGTGATGTGCAGCGCCAGACCGTTGGTGTCAGTGGTGAACGTGTCCTTCTTCAGGGCAAAGGTGCGATCCTTGCCTTCCAGAACCACGGTGCCATCCTCGTTGACGGTCTTGACCGTGCCGACCGCAACGCCGTCTGAGCTGTGGACCGCCGCGCCGGCGACCAGCGCGGCATCGACCTTTGCATCGGCCTTGGCCTGAGCCTCTCCAACTGCGGTGTCGAGCTGATCCCTGGTGAAGCCGATCACCGGCCCCTTTTCGCCATTGGCGAAGGACGTGCGTGCCAGTGCGGCGGAATTCTTGCCGGTGGCGACTATCACCGTGTCACCGTCGATCTTCTCGATCTTGCCAACCTCGATGCCTTGCGGCCCATAGACCATTGCGCCGACCGCCAGCTTGGCGGCGGGCGCAGCGGTGGTTGCCTGGTTCTGGGCAAGAACAGCGGGAACGAAGCTCGCAGAAAGGCTGAGCGCGGCGCCCATGGCAGCCGCCCTGAACAGTGTCATAATACAGGTTTCCTTTGATGGCTTGGGGTTGCCGGGCGGAACCATCGGCTGCAATTATGCCCGCCGCAATGCCTGTCGGGACGAAGCGAGCCGCGAAGGGGGCGGGGTGTAAGGCGCTGCGACGGGCGGTGGGATCAGGACGCCGGAACGAGGACCAGTCTGCCCTGATCGACTCGCCAGCTTTGCAGTTTCGACAGAAGGTTCATGCCGATGACGTTGGTATCATCGCCTGTGTCCGGCCCGATCACCACCGGCAGATCGCGCACCGTGATCGATCCGAAGGACAGTTCCTGCGCCTTGGCGAAGCGGGCGGTGATCGGGCCGTTGGCGGTGGTCAGGGTAATGGGCATCTGCGCCGGATCAGCCATGATGCCGGCATCACGCGCGGTTTGTGGGGAAATGGCGGTGTAGGTCGCGCCGGTATCGATCAGGAACAGGGCCTCGGTCCGGTCCAGCCCGGCCTTGACCCAATAGTGGCCTGACGGTTCCAGGGGAATCACGGTTTCACGTCCCACCACCGCAACCTTGCCGGTCCGCCCGGTCGCCAGGGCAATGTCGCTGCGGCTGGCGTGATAGGCCGCCTCGATCACGGTCAGCAGCGCCGCGCCGACCATTCCGGCATAGCCCGCCAGGCGCAGGGCGCTGGCGATCGGGGGCGATCGGTGTTGCAGCATCCAGCCAAGGGAGGCCAGCAGGACGGCCAGCGCCGCAAGCGCCAGCAGCGGCTGCGCGAACAGGAATGTCTGGATCTGCGAAAGGTTCATCGCCCGCTCGCCGCCAGTTCCGCGTCCAGCAATTGTTCCACCCGTTCGAGGCCGGGAAAGCCCTCGGCAATCCAGCGCGCCTCAACCGCCTGAAGGATGCGCGCCACCGCTGGCCCGGCCTTGACCCCGCGGGCAACGATTTCTCCGCCTTTCAGCGGGAAGGCGGGGATTTCCCAGTTTTCCAGCGGACTGATCGCGGCACTTGTCAGCAGCAACCGGTCCAGCGCGCTTTCACGGCCAAGACGATAGGCAAGGGCGCGCGGATCAGTCTCCCTCTCCCCTTCAGGGGAGAGGGTCGGGGAGGGGGGGAGCCCGGCGTCAGCACGCGCTGCGCCCGTCCCCTCTCCCAACCCTCTCCCCTGAAGGGGAGAGGGCTTTTCCCGTCCCGCAGCCAGTGCCAGCCGTTTTTTCTGCGCGCCTGACAACCGAAACCGGCTCGCCACCTGTTCCGCCAGCGGCACGTCGGGCGGAAGCAGCGCGGCCAGCCGGCGCAGTGCGTCGGGCGCTACGTCCTGCTGTTTCTCCTGCGCGATCAGGGCTGCCAGCGCCGCCGGGTCAGCCTCTGGCAAGACCACCGCCAGCACTCCGAGTTGTGCCATTCGCGCCGCGGTTGGTGCCGGATCAGGCAGGCCAAGCAGGTTCATCATCTCCATCCCGATGCGCTCGCGCGACAGACCCTTGAGCATGAGGGCCAGATCGGCGCAGGCCTGCTCCGCCTCGGGATCGGCGGGCTGCGACCCGAACCTGGCCTGGAACCGGAAGTACCGCAGGATGCGCAGGTGATCTTCGCGGATGCGCTGGCGGGCCTCGCCAATGAAGCGCACCCGCCGCGCGGCCAGGTCATCGCGTCCGCCGAACCAGTCAAACACCGCGTGCGTTTGGGGATCGGCGTAAAGCGCATTGATGGTGAAATCGCGCCGCGCGGCATCGTCTTGCCAGTCCTGCGCGAAAGCTATCGTCGCGCGGCGGCCATCGGTGCTGACGTCATGGCGCAGGGTGGTGATCTCGATCGGGCCTTCGGGCAGGACAGCGGTGATCGTGCCGTGATCGATCCCGGTGGGGATCGGCTGGAACCCGGCATCGCGCACCCGCGCCATCACCTCGCGCGGGGGCAGCGGGGTAGCCAGGTCGATGTCCTTGACCTCAAGCCCCAGCAGCGTGTCGCGCACCGCACCGCCAACATAGCGCGCATTGCCGGGGCCAAGCGCGGCGACCAGCGCGGCAAGATCTTCACGCCGGGTCCAGGGGGCGGGGGGCAGGATCACCAGGCGATCCGTTTCGCCAGGTTGGCAATAATCGCCGCCGTCACGCCCCAGATCCGGTGTTCGTGCCACATGATCTCGATGTAGCTTCTTTCCTGCCCCTGCCAAAATGCCGATTGGCGATGCTGGTTGGCGGGATCAAAGACGAAATCGACCGGGGCCTCGAACCATTTGGCGACTTCGGTGGGATTGGGGCGCAGATCAAGATCGGGCGGAACCACGGCGATGACCGGGGTGATCGCATAACCGGTGCCGGTGCGGTAGACATCGCTGGTCCCGATCACCGTGACCTGGGCGGGGTCAATCCCCAGTTCCTCGTCAGCTTCGCGCAGCGCGGCCTCGATCGCACTTTCGCCCGGGTCGATCTTGCCGCCCGGAAAGGCCACTTGCCCGGGGTGCGCGCGCATATCAGACGGACGGTGGATCAGCAGGAAGCCGGGCCGCTCACGCTCGGTTATCGCGGCCAGCACTGCGGCGGGGCGCAGTTCTTCGGGCAAATCGCGGTGGTCCTGGTGGAGACTGTCGACCGGATGATCGTGACCCTCTGCATGAAGGCGCCGGAGCCGTTCGGCCAGCGCGCTCATGCCGGCACCAGTGGAAAGCGTTCGCCCAGGCTGGTAACGGTCAGCGCATCGTCCGCCAATTCAACCAGTTGCAGCCAGGTGCTGCGGTTGATCCGCGCCTCGATCCCGTGGCGCACACCAAGGTACAGCGCGGGCGTTTTCGCGTTTCCGCGCGCGACCAATGGATGATCTGGCCCGGCAATCACGGTGTCATCGGTGTTGAGGCGAAACACCAGCGCATCGCCGGTGCGGACTACGTCAATGGCGATCAGCGCGGCGTCCTCCACCGCGATTGCCTGCTTCTCCGCCGGGGTGACCAGCCAGTGCTGGCCATCATCGTCGCGGCGCAGCAGGCTGGCAAAGGCGCGGACCATCGCCGGACGCCTGATTTCGCCGCCGTCGTGGAACCAGCGTCCGTCCGCCCTGATCGTCATCAGGCTGTCGCCGCTGGCCCGCGGGTTCCATTGCTCGACCGGGGGGAGCTTGCGCGCGGCGGCAAGCCGGGCAACCTCTGCCAGCGACAGTCCGGCGATTTCGGGTGGCGGTTCGTAAGGCACGGACCTGCGATGCCAGATCAGTCTAGCGCCGCCAAGGCCCCAGCGTACCCTCACGCGGCAACACGGCGGGATTATCACACCGGACCAGCAAGCGGCGCGGCTCCCACGGGCCGGGAAGCTGCCAGCTGCCGGTTGGCTCTGCGCTGAATCCCCAGAAGCGGCCATAATATTCCGGATCGCCGATCATCACCTGCGGCAGCGGCGCGCGCGGATCAAGCGCGGCCAGAGCAGCGGTCATCAGCGCCTTGCCATAGCCGGCGCCTTGCGCCTGGGGCAGGACGGCGACCGGACCGACCAGGATCAACGGGTGCGCGCGGCCTGCGGGATCGGTCAGCGCCACCGGCCAGCACTGGATCGTGCCGACCAGATGTTCATCGCCATCAATCGCCGCGAAGCTCAGTCCTGGCAGCCAGTCCACCCCATCGCGCAGCTTGTAAGCGGTACGCTGTTTGCGCTCCGGCTCGAACGCACGGTCAAGCAGCGCTTCGACCAGCGCGGGATCGACGTTGTCGAGCGGGATCAGGGTCAGGGCCTCGGTCATCGAGGCGCGCCGATAGGGACAGCGCCGGCGATTGTCGATGCAAATTCCCAAGCGGCGCGTGGGTGCGCCGGGCGAACGGCGCGGAAGTTCGGGAGGGCGAACGCCCAATCTCCCCAAACTCGTCACCCCGGGCTTGGCCCGGGGTGACGGTCTGTTTTATGTCAGCCATGTCGCCGCACCCGGAACATCTGATGTTACAGGAAAAGATATTTTTCAGATATTTCTGGAAGCTACTTGCGTGAGAGCATGAGCAGCCTGCCGCCCGGTCCATCCTCCAGCACCAGCAGCGCGCCGTCGGGTGCCTCAACGATCTCGCGGAACCGGTTGCCTAGTGGATAGCGGGCCTGCTCGCTGGCCTTGTCTCCGTCAATCCGCACCCGCACCAGCCCCTGCGCGCCCAGCGCGGCGATCAACGCCTGCCCCTTCCATTCCGGCCACATCCTGCCCGAATAGAAGATGAAATCGCCCGGCGCGATCACCGGGTTCCAGCTTATCGCCGGCCCGGCCAGATCGGGCCGGGTCTGGTTGCGCGGGATCGGGGTGCCGTCATAATTGTCGCCGTCCGAAACCAGCGGCCAGCCATAGTTCTTGCCCGGTTCAACCAGATTAAGCTCGTCGCCGCCTGCCGGGCCATGCTCCAGATCCCACAGGTGCCCCAGCGCGTCGAATTTGAGGCCCAGCACATTGCGGTGGCCATAGGACCAGATCTGCGCGCTGATGCCGCCCTTGCTGGCAAAGGGATTGCCCGGCGCGGGGGTGCCATCAAGGTTCAGCCGCAGCACCTTGCCCAGGTTGTTCGAGAGATCCTGCGCAGGCGTGAACTTCTGCCGTTCACCCGAAGAGAGGAACAGGAACTTGCCATCGGGCGAAAACGTGATGCGGTGCGAATAGTGGCCGCGCCCGGTGACCTTTGGGCTCTGCCGCCAGATTACCTTGAGCTGGTCAAGGCGCGGCGTCGGGCTTTGGATCAGCGTGGCAAGACCCAGAGCTGCGCCGCGGGTGTCGGCGGGTCCAGCCTCGGCCCAGGTCAGATAGACCCGGCCCGATGTGGCGAAGTCCGGGGCAAGCTGCACGTCGCCAAGGCCGCCTTGCCCGCCGTAATCGACCTTGGGTGTGCCGCTGGCCGCGCGCTTGCTGCCATCGGCCAGCGAAATCAGCCAGATGCGCCCGGCCTTTTCGGTAGCCAGCGCGGTTTTGCCATCGGGCAGCAGCGTCATCGCCCAGGGCTCGTCCAGCGTGACGATCGGCGTAACCTGGAAGACATCAAGCTGTTCGGCGCTGGCCGGCGCACTATCCCCGGCCGTGCTTTGCGCGCAGCTTGCCGCGAGCAGGGTGAGGGGGGATAGGGCGATGAGGAGTGATCGGACCATATGGCGATCTTCGGCGATTCCCTGATGCTTGCCAAGCCCGTGCCGCTGGTGATCGGCGTCGACGAGGCCGGGCGCGGGCCGCTGGCGGGGCCGGTGGTCGCAGCGGCCTGCGTGCTGGGGCGCGATGTTCCGGTAGGGCTTGACGATTCCAAGAAACTCTCGGCCAAACGCCGCGCCCTGCTGGAGCCGCAGATCAAGCAAAGCTGCCACTGGGCGCTCGGCGTGGTTGAGGCCGGCGAGATTGACCGAATCAATATCTTCGCCGCGACCATGCTGGCGATGACCATGGCGGTGGCCGATCTGGTCAACGCGCTGGGCATTGAGCCGGACGAGGTGCTGATCGACGGCAATATGACTCCGCAGGGCCGCAATCCCGGCTGGCGCTGGGCGGCTCGGCCGATCGTTGGTGGTGACGGATTGGAGCCGTGCATCTCCGCCGCCTCGATCCTCGCCAAGGAACATCGCGACCGGGTGATGCGTGATCACGCGTTGAAACACCCGCACTATGGCTGGGAACGCAATGCCGGTTATGGCACTGCGCAGCATCTTGAGGCGCTGCGCCTCCATGGCCCCACACCGCTGCACCGCCGCAGCTTCGCCCCGGTCGCGCAGCTGGTGCTGATCTGACCGCGAAACTTTTTCGCAGCCGAGTCTTCGCGGCCACACCCCTATATCTAGAGTCCCGATCGAATCCCGGGACTCAACATCCTGTGCCGGACTCGTTCCGTTCTCGCGGTGCTAACCTTTCTCTAACCATGAATCGCTAGGATTTCTGCGGAGTCGCGGCTTGACTGCGGCCTGTGGATAACTCACCCTGAGGGTTCGCATAGGGGGGGTGACGACAGAACATGGGCGAAATGCTGGTTGATACGAAGGCGCGGATGCGCGCCCTGAAAGAGGTTGCGCGCGGCGATCTGCCGCTGGGCCGCATCCTTGACGGCGATTGCGTTGCGGCAATGCGGACCATTCCAGACGCCAGCGTTGACATGATTTTCGCCGATCCGCCCTACAACCTTCAGCTTGGCGGCGACCTTAGCCGCCCTGATGGCAGCCACGTTGATGCGGTGACCGATCACTGGGACCAGTTCGACAGCTTTGCCGCCTATGACAAGTTCAGCCGCGAATGGCTGACCGAGGCGCGCCGGGTGCTGAAGCCCAACGGATCGCTGTGGGTGATCGGCAGCTATCACAATATCTTCCGGCTTGGGGCGATGCTGCAGGACATGGGGTTCTGGATCCTCAACGACATCGTCTGGCGCAAGGCCAACCCGATGCCCAATTTCAAGGGCACCCGCTTCACCAACGCGCACGAAACGCTGATCTGGTGTTCGATGGGGGAAAAGGCGAAATACACCTTCAACTACCGGGCGATGAAAACGCTCAATGACGAATTGCAGATGCGTTCGGACTGGGTGCTGCCCATCTGCAGCGGGCAGGAACGGCTCAAGAAAGGCGGGCACAAGGTTCACCCTACGCAAAAGCCTGAGGCGCTGCTGTACCGGGTGATGCTGGCGACCACCAACAAGGGCGATGTCGTGCTTGATCCCTTCTTCGGCACCGGCACCACCGGGGCGGTGGCCAGACGGCTGGGCCGCGAATGGATCGGCTGCGAGCGTGAGGGCAACTACCGCGAGGCGGCGCTAGAACGGATCGAACTGGCCCTGCCGCTTGACGAAAGCGCGGTGACCACAATGCAAAGCCCCAAGGCCGCGCCCCGCGTGGCCTTTGGTACCCTGGTCGAAACCGGCTGGATCGCGCCGGGCTGCGTGGTGTTTGACAAGAAGCGCAAGGTGCGGGCCACGGTCCGGGCCGATGGGTCACTGGTGGCAGGCGCGGACAGCGGCTCGATCCACGGGCTTGGCGCGAAGGTTCAGGGTGCGCCAAGTTGCAACGGCTGGTCGTTCTGGCACATCGAGCATGATGGCGAGGTGAAGCCGCTTGATGCGATCCGGCAGCTTTATCTGCTGGCGACCGAGGACTGATTTTGCATCACGCGAAGACGCTAAGGCGCGAAGATGTTGCATTAGCGGCGAAGCCGCCCTCAAAGGAAGGCGAGTAGTTAATGAACGAAGCCTTCGGCTTGGGAATTCACCTTCGCGCCTTCGCGTCTTCGCGTGAGAACAGGAAATGACTGCAACGCACTACCTTCGCCCCATCGCCTTCGCCGATTCCCCACAAGGTGAGGACGGCGAGGCGCTGCGTCTGGCCGGCGGGCTGGTCTATGCCAGCCGTTTCGCGCTGATCGAGCGGCAGGACGGCAAGATCACCGCCCGCACCCGCTATGCACTGCCGGAGCTGCGCGCTGCATTGCCGGGGCTTGCCGATCCGGTGCGTGAGCAGTTCGACAACCTGCAGCGCGTTCACGCGCCGCTGCAATGCGGTGAGCGGACCATCCGGCTGGACCAGCCGCAGGTCATGGGCATCCTCAACATGACGCCTGACAGCATGAGCGATGGCGGCGCGTTTCTGGACAAGCCCGATGCCGCGAACGCCCATGCCTCCGCCATGCTGGAGGCGGGAGCCGCGCTGATCGATGTCGGCGGGGAAAGCACCCGTCCGGGCGCAGCTGCGGTGTGGGAAGGGGATGAACTGAAACGCGTGATCCCGGCGATCGAGCGTCTTGCCGGGGCGGGAGCGGCGATCAGCATCGATACCCGCCGACCGGCGGTGATGGAAGCGGCGCTGGCGGCGGGCGCGCACATCATCAACGATGTGTCGGCGCTGCGCTACGACCCGCGCAGCACGGAATTTGCCGCGCGGTCCGGCGTGCCGGTGGTGCTGATGCACGCCCCGGGCGGGGGTGACGATCTCCACGGCGATGCGCGCTATGGCGATGTGGTGCTTGACGTGTTCGATTGGCTGGCCGCCCGCCGCGACGCCGCCGTGACGGCGGGGATTGCGCGCGACAAGATCATCCTTGACCCGGGCATCGGCTTTGGCAAGTCGGTGGCGGACAACCTGGCCCTGATCAACGCCCTGCCGCTGTTTCACGCGCTTGGCCAGCCGCTGCTGCTGGGGGCGAGCCGCAAGCGCACCATCGGCGCGCTGTCGAACGAGGCGCCGCCGCACCAGCGGCTTGGCGGCAGTCTGGCCCTGGCGGTCAAGGGCATGGATGCGGGCGTCCAGTTGCTGCGGGTTCATGACGTTCCCGAAACGGTTCAGGCGCTGCGGGTCTGGCGGGGTTTGCGCGATGCGGCGCTGACCGATTTCAGCCAGTTGGTGGACTAAGGTGGAGGGGGCTGGCCATACCCTGCTGCGCGACGGGGGCATCCTGCTGGGCTTTGCGCTGGCTTTCGTGCTGCTGTTCCGCCGTCTCGGCCTGGGGGCAACGCTGGGCTATCTGCTGGCCGGGGCGGTGGTGGGCCCGCAAGTGCTGGGCCTTGTGGGCGATGCCGAGGGCAAGCTGGGGATTGCCGAACTGGGCATCACCCTGCTGCTGTTCATCGTCGGGCTTGAACTCAACCCGGCGCGGCTGTGGGCGATGCGGCGCGACATCTTTGCCATCGGCCTGCTTCAGGTTGCCGCTTGCGGGCTGGTGATTGCGGCCGTGGTTGCGGCGATGACCGGCTATACCTGGCAGGCGGCACTGGCGCTGGGCCTGCCACTGGCGCTGTCCTCAACCGCGCAGGTTCTGCCGATGCTGCAATCATCGGGCCGGCTGCGCACGCCGTTTGGAGAGCGGGCCTTTGCGATCCTGCTGTTCCAGGACATTTCGATCGTCCCGCTGATAACCATCATCGCCGCGATGAGCCGCAACCCGGCGCACACCGCAGGCCCGCCGGGCTGGCTGCTGGCGATCTTGACCCTTGCCGCCGTTGCCGGACTGATCGCGGCAGGCCGGTTTGTGATCCGCCCGTTGTTTCGCCTGATCGGCGGGCTGGGCGAGCGTGAGATGTTTGTGGTGGCGGCGCTGTTCACGGTGCTGGCTTCTGCCGCGGTGATGCAGGCGCTGGGCGTCTCCCCGGCGCTTGGCGCCTTCGTTGCGGGCGTGATGCTGGCCGATTCGCCTTATCGGCATGAGCTTGAAGCCGATGTCGAGCCGTTCCGTTCGATCCTGCTTGGGCTGTTTTTCCTTTCGGTCGGGATGCTGCTGGACCTTAGCGCAATTGCCGAGCGGCCCTTGTTCGTTGCCAGCATGGCGCTGGTGCTGATCGCGGTGAAGGCCGGGATGATTGCCGGTATTGGCCGGCTGTTCGGCATGGACTGGCGCGGCGCGGTGGCGCTGGGGCTTTTGCTCAGCCAGGGCGGCGAATTCGGCTTCGTGCTGTTCGCCCAGGCTCGCGATGCGCTGCTGATCAAGGATCAGGACGCCAGCCTGTTCGGCGCGATTGTTACCCTGTCGATGGTGACAACGCCGTTCCTGATGATGGCCACTCGGCGCTTTCGCGAACCGCCCGATGCGCAGAGCGAAACCCGCGATGGACCCAATGCCGATGGATCGAACGCGATCATCGTCGGCTATGGCCGGTTTGGCCAGACCGTTGCGCAAATCCTTACCGCCGCCAAGGTGCCGGTTACGCTGATCGATACCGATATTGAAATGATCGACGTGGCCGGTGAATTTGGCGCCAAGGTCTATTTCGGTGACGGCACACGGATCGACCTGTTGCGCCAGGCCGGCGCGGCGGAGGCCGAGCTGATCCTGTTCTGCATCGATGGCAACCAGATTACCGCGCCAATCGCCGCCGCGGTGCACGAAGCCTTTCCGCAAGCCTCCATCTTCGTGCGGGCCTATGACCGCCGGACGGTGATAGAGCTTGCCGCAGCCCCGGTCAGCGGCGTGGTGCGCGAAGTGTTCGAATCCGCGATCCGCCTGGCGATGAGCGCGCTTCGTTCGATCGAGGTCAGCCGCGAGGAAGTAACCCGCGCGGTCGAGCTTTACCGCCTGAACGACAAACAGCGGCTGACGCTGCAGAAGGAAAGCGGTTCAATCCAGGCCGCGCGTGACCTGATCCTTACCCGGATTGACTAGAGTTGTTCTGATTGGATCGAGGCAGAAAAGCCCTTCCCCGCCATGGAGGGAGGCTTCAACCGGATATTGAATCAGGGCGTCGCCGCCGATCCGGCCAGCAGGCCGCCATCGATGGTCAGTTCCGCGCCGGTGATATAGCCCGCCTCGTCCGAGGCGAGCAGCAGCGCCAGCGCCGCAACCTCCTGCGCCGTGCCAAACCGCCTGAGCGGTGTGTCGGCGACCAGCGCGGCCATGCGCTCCGCCCGGTCGGTTCCCGTGCCCAGCATCGGTTCCCACATCCCGGTCAGGATCGCGGCAGGGTGAAGCGAATTGCAGCGGATCGCCCAGCCATTTTGCGCACAATAGAGCGCGACCGACTTTGTGTGGTTGCGCACCGCCGCCTTTGAACTGGCATAGGCCGCCGCGCCGGGAATGCCGACCATGCCCGAGCGTGAGGAAATGTTGATGATCGATCCCGCGCCGCGCGCCTTCATCGCGCCGATGGCATAGCGGCAGCCCAGGAAGGTGCCATCAAGGTTGGTGGCGTGAACCGCGCGCCAATCGGCCAGGCTGGCCAGTTCCGGGTCATGCGGACCGGACGAGTGTTCAAAGCCGGTGATCCCCGCGTTGTTGACCACAACGTCGCATAGCGGCACCGCTGCGGCGAGCGTGGCCCAATCGGCCTCCTCGCGCACGTCGAGCGGCAAGAAGGTGCAGCCGATTTCAGCCGCGGCGCGCTCACCGCCTTCGCGGTCGATATCGGTCAGGATGATTTCGGCACCTTCATCAGCGAAGGCCTGGCAGATGGCGCGACCAATGCCGCGAGCGCCGCCGGTGACGACGCACAGTTTTCCCTCAAGTCGGGGCATGGGATTTCCTTGTGGATGCAATGGGTCAGTCGCGACGAAGCCGCCGCGCGGGTGATTCGATCCGCCGGGGCGGTGTCACTGGACCAATTGCGGAACTCCCGATCTGCTGCGGCGCAGCCTAGCGCGATCAGGCGGCGTCGCCAATCCCCAACTCACCAAGCTTGCGGTACAGGGTGGAACGACCGATGCCGAGCCGGCGGGCCACTTCGGTCATCCGTCCGCGATAGTGGCCGATGGCAAGGCGGATCACATCCGCCTCGATCTCTTCCAGCGGGCGCAGGTTGCCGTCAGCGGTATAGAGCATCACGCCGACGCCCTCCTGAACCGGATTCTGGTTGGGGGTGTCGCTGCCAAGCAGGGTCGAAAGCTGTGGGAAATCGTCTGCAGTCAGCGCATCGCCATCGCAAAACACCGCGGCGCGGAACAGCACGGCCTGAAGCTGGCGAACGTTGCCCGGCCAGTCATAAGCGCTGAGCAGCGCCAGGGCGCCGTCAGTGATGCCCAGCGGGCGCAGGCCCGGCTGTTCACCGATGCGGCCAAGGAAATGGCGCGACAAGGCAGCGATATCGCCCGCGCGGTCGCGCAGCGGGGGAACCTGCACCACCACGCCGGCCAATGCGGACAGCAATTCCGGCAGGAAATGGCCGGCATCCACCATATCGCGCAGCGGAAGGTTGCTGGCGGCGATCAGACGAACATCAACCTTGAAGGAATGGCGCGCACCGATGGGGCGAACGTCTGCGCGCTGGATTGATTCGAGCAGGCGGTGCTGGACCTGGATCGGCAAGCGGTCGATCTCATCAAGCGCCAGGGTGCCGCCGTCAGCGTGCTGCAACGCGCCGATATGGCGTTCAAAAGCTCCCGGGAACGCGCCTTTTTCATGACCGAACAGAGCGGATTCAACCGAATTGGCGGGGATGCCGCCAACGTTCAGCAGGCGAAACGGCAATTTTACGCGTGGACTGGCGGCCTGCATCGCCCGAACCAGCATTTCCTTGCCCGTGCCGCTTTCACCTTCGATCAGGATCGTCGCGTGGCCGCGTGCGGCCTTGGCGGCCACTGCCAGCGCGGCGCGAAAAGTCGGTGCGGCACCGATCATCGCGTCGAAATCGGGGGTGGAGGGCATCTTTTCGGTCAGCGGCTGCAATTCATCGCGCGGTGCCTCACGCGTGGTGGCCATCCGCAGGGCCTGCATCAGCCGATCGGGCGCGACCGGCTTGATCAGATAGTCCGTCGCCCCGGCCCGCATCGCTTCCACCGCCAGCAACGGCGATGTGCTGGTGGTGAGCATCAGGATGGGCAGGGCAGGGCGGCGGGCCTTGAGTTCGGCGATCAGTTCGCAGGCCTCGTCACCCGATACCCATTGATCAAGCACGATTGCGTGAAGCTGCATTCCCTGGCGCGTGCCCAGTGTGGCGATTGCGGTTTCCGAATCGCGCACGACCAGTGTGCGCCAGCCTTCACGCCCGGCGAGCGCTGTGATAAGCCGGCTCTGCGCCGGTTCATCATCGATCAGCATCAGCGTTCGCTGCTCGAAATCCGCCATTTTCTTGCCACAAGCCCCTTTGGTCTCGAAAACCCGGCATATCCAAAGAGAGTAAAGACCGGATTAAGGCTGCGAATTAGGCCCGTTTGGATGACTAGGCACTTGAGCCATTGGGAGTCAGCCGATAGACGCAGCCTGAACGCCGCACGCGGCAGGTTTCATCGGGGACTGGACATGGCCACTGGCAACGACATGAAAGCGCACAATTCCACCTACACCGGCTTTCTCGGCATGATGAAGTGGGGTGTGCTGGCAACGGTGCTGGTTACGGCGCTTGTCATCTTCCTGATCGCCTGAGCGGCGCGGCGGGATGCGTATCGCGGTCATCAAGGAAACCGCGAGCGGGGAAAGCCGCGTTGCGGCAACGCCTGAAACAGTCAAAAAATTCATAGCCTTGGGCGCATCTGTGGCGGTTGAGCCAGGTGCCGGCCTGGGTGCATCGATCGCCGATGCTGACTATGCGGCTGCCGGGGCGGACGTTACCGCGGATGCGGTGAAGGGCGCTGATATCGTGCTGGGGGTACAGGGTCCGAACCCCGCCGCGCTGAAAGGGGCGAGCGCGGGCGCGTGGATCGTCGCCGGACTTGATCCCTTTGGCCAGCGCGGGCGAATCGATGCCTATGCCAAGGACGGGTTTGAAGCGCTGGCGATGGAATTCATGCCACGCATTACCCGCGCGCAATCGATGGATATTTTGTCCAGCCAATCGAATCTGGCCGGATACAAGGCGGTGATCGAGGCGGCGAGCCACTATGGCCGCGCCTTCCCGATGATGATGACTGCGGCCGGAACGGTCAGCGCGGCCAAGTGTTTCGTGATGGGGGTTGGTGTTGCCGGGCTTCAGGCGATTGCCACCGCGCGGCGGCTTGGCGCGCAGGTTTCCGCAACCGATGTGCGCTCCGCCACGAAAGAGCAGATCCAGTCGCTCGGGGCCAAGCCGGTGTTCGTTGAAAGTGTCGTCGGGATAGAGGGCGAGGGTGCTGGCGGCTATGCCACCGAAATGTCCGAGGAATATCAGAAGGCCCAGGCCGAACTGGTATCAAGCCACATCGCCAAGCAGGACATCGTGATCACCACGGCGCTGATCCCGGGCAGAACGGCACCCAGACTGATCACCGATGCACAGATCGCGACAATGAAGCCGGGCAGCGTGATATTTGACCTGGCCGTGGCCCAGGGCGGCAATGTTGAGGGCAGCAAGCCCGACGAAGTGGTGATCAGCCACGGCGTCAAGATCATCGGCTATTCCAACACCGCGACGCACCTTGCCGCCGATGCCTCGGCGCTGTTCGCGCGCAACCTCTACAACTTTCTCTCCGCCTTCTGGGACAAGGAGCAGGCGCGGCCGGTGCTGGACGACGAGATTGGCAATGCCGTGCGGCTGACCCAGGGCGGGAAGGTTGTGAACGAGAGGCTGCTGGGGTGAGTGTTGCGGGTGCTTTGCCTCCCCGGCACGGGGAGGGGGACCACGCGCAGCGTGGTGGAGGGGACTCTCCCCCCATGCTGCGCCAAGTGGTTTATCGCGCCCGCCAGTTGCGCCGCGACATGAGTGTGCCTGAGCGGTTGCTGTGGCAACGATTTCGCCAGCGCCCCAACGGCATCAAATTCCGCCGGCAGCATCCCATCGGACCCTACATCGTCGATTTCTGCTGCCTGTCGCACAGATTGGTCGTCGAGATTGAGGGCGTGGTGCACGATATGGGCCAGCAGCACGCTTACGATCAACGTCGGTTCGAATTTATCAAGAGTAACGGGTTCAGGGTGATCCGGGTCTCAGCACGGCGCGTACTCGCTGATGCCGTTGGCACTGCCAACGCCATTCTGGCGCGCGTGGAGGGCCCCCTCCACCGTCCTGTGGACGGTCCCCCTCCCCGTGCCGGGGAGGCAAATTAGTGGACTTTATCTCAACCCTCTCGATCTTCGTGATGGCCTGTTTTGTAGGCTATTACGTGGTGTGGTCGGTCACCCCGGCGCTGCACACGCCGCTGATGGCGGTGACCAACGCGATTTCATCGGTGATCATCGTCGGCGCGCTGATTGCGGCGGCGGCGGCGGGTAGCGCCTCGTCCAAGTGGCTCGGGCTGCTTGGGGTGGTGCTGGCCTCGGTCAACATCTTTGGCGGCTTCGCGGTGACGGCGCGGATGCTGGCGATGTACAAGAAGAAAGATCGCGGCTGATGGAACACATCGCTACGCCTTCGTGGGCCGCGCTGGCCTACCTCGCCTCGGGCGTGCTGTTCATCCTTGCGCTGCGCGGGCTATCGAGCCCGGCGAGCAGCCGTGCGGGCAACCGCTTTGGCATGATCGGCATGGCGATCGCGGTCGTGACTACGCTGGTGACGCATTTTCCGATCATGGAGAACCCATTCGGGGGAACACCTGCCGCAATTGAACATGGTCTCCAAACGCTTCCTGACTTCGGGTCTTTCGGCGAAATCCTAGCCGCCATCGCCATTGGCGGCGGGATTGGCTGGGTCATTGCCCGCAAGATCAAGATGACCGATATGCCGCAGCTTGTCGCGGCGTTTCACAGCCTTGTCGGGCTGGCGGCGGTGCTGGTTGGCTGGGCAGCCTATCTCAATCCCGAAGCCTTCGGGATTGCCGAGGCCGGACAGATTCACGCCGCCAGCCGCATTGAAATGGCGCTGGGCATTGCCATCGGCGCGATCACGTTTTCGGGTTCGGTCATCGCCTTCCTGAAACTGGCAGGCAAGATGAGCGGCGCGCCGATTCTGCTGCCCGGGCGGCACTGGATCAACGGATTGCTGCTGCTGGCGATTGCTTTCTTCACCTATGGCTTCTTCGATTCGCAGTCGCTGGTGGATATCGCCTTGCTGACCGCGCTGGCCTTCCTGATCGGTTTCCTGCTGATCATCCCGATCGGCGGGGCGGATATGCCGGTGGTGGTGTCGATGCTCAACTCGTATTCGGGCTGGGCGGCGGCGGCGATGGGCTTTACGCTGCACAACACCGCGATGATCATCACCGG
>JAFEEX010000032.1:35843-62063 GCA_018240895.1 Pseudomonadota bacterium
ATGAACCGCAGCTTCATCTCGGTGATCGCCGGCGGCTTCGGCGCCGATGCCAGCGCGGGCGGCGGCGAGGCGCGCGAACAGCGTCCGTGGAAGCGCGGCAGCGCGGAAGATGCGGCCTATATGCTGGGCGAGGCGGAGAAGGTGATCATCATCCCCGGCTATGGCATGGCGGTTTCGCAGGCGCAGCACGCGCTGCGCGAAATGGCTGACCTGCTGAAGGCCAAGGGCGTTGAGGTGAAATACGCGATCCACCCGGTTGCGGGGCGGATGCCCGGGCACATGAACGTGCTGCTGGCAGAGGCCAACGTCCCCTATGACGAGGTGTTTGAGCTGGAGGATATCAATTCCGAATTCTCCACCGCTGACGTCGCCTTCATCATCGGCGCGAATGACGTGGTCAATCCGGCGGCCAAGACCGACAAGTCATCGCCGATCTACGGCATGCCGGTGTTTGATGTAGACAAGGCCAAGCAGGTGTTCTTCATCAAGCGGAGCATGGGCGGGGTCGGCTATGCCGGCGTCGACAACGATGTGTTCTATATGCCGCAGACCACCATGCTGCTGGCCGACGCCAAGAAGATGGTTGAGGATATCAACAAGGGGCTGGCGCATTAGGCGCTCAGCAAGCTCAAACCAACCTCCGTTCGTGTCGAGCGAAGTCGAGACACGGGCGCGCAACGTGTCTCGACTTCGCTCGACACGAACGGGGAAGTGTGTGTTTCCAAGATTAGTAGTGGTTGCCGGGCTGATGCTTGCCGCCTGTTCGCCCAGCAAACTGGCCTATGGCCAGGTGAAAAGCGCGATGATGGAGGCCGGCCTGTCAGAGGCCAATTCGGCCTGCATGGCAACCCGCATGACCGATCGGCTGAGCCTGGGGCAGCTTCAGAAGCTGAAGCAGTTGAAGGGTGAGAAGCGCAGCCTGTGGGACTATGTGTCCGCCGTGCGCCGGGTTGGCGATGCAGAGGCGGTTTCGGTAACCGCAAGCAGCGCGGCGCTTTGTGCCAGCGGACTGGCGGCGGAGAAGAAGTAGTTTGGGTTCGCGCAGAGATCGCAAAGAAGAAAGGGGAGGCGCAGAGGTGTTGCGCCTGCGGCGCAGCCGCTTTCGGCCCGCCCGCTTCCCGTCGGGACAAGCATAGAAGGTTGAGGCGGCTTCGCCAGAAGCTGGACCTTCTCCGCGCCTCCGCGTGAACCCATCTTCTTCCGGTTGATTTGCACAGGGGGCGGTTCATCCTCCTCCCATGGAAATATCCGCAACACTGATCGCCCCCGTGCGCCAGCTTGGTGATGCGGAAGCGGTATCGGTAACCGCGAGCAGCGCGGCGCTTTGTGCCAGCGGACTGGCGGCGGAGAAGAAGTAGTTCGGGTTCGCGCAGAGATCGCGGAGAAGAAAGGGGAGGCGCAGAGGTGTCGGATAATTCGGCGAAGCCGTTTCAACCCTGCAACCTTGGGACAAACGGAAAGCAAGCGGATTGAGGGCGGCTGCGCTGCGCGCGCAACACCTCTGCGCCTCCCCTTTCTTCTCCGCGATCTCTGCGCGAACCAACTTTCTCCCTGTTGACTCGCCCCGTGGTCCGTCCATCATCCCGGCATGAAGATGACCACCGCATTGATCGTCGCCGCCTCCGCGCTTGCGCTGGCCGGCCCGCTCCACGCCAAAACGATTGACGTTCCCGCCGGGAACAACGCCCAGTCCCGCTTGCAAGAAGCGTTGATCACGGCGCAGCCGGGTGATGTGGTTCAGCTTGGCGCGGGGCGCTTCGCCTTGAGTGACGGGCTGTCGCTTGATGCCGGCGGCGTGACGGTGCGCGGGGCGGGGATGGATGCCACCGTTCTGGATTTCAGCGCGCAGAAGGGCGCGGGCGAGGGGCTGCTGGTCACGGCGTCTGACGTGACCTTGCGGGATTTCGCGGTTGAAAACACTCACGGCGACGGGATCAAGTCAAAGGGTGCGAACAATGTGATCTATTACCGCATCCGCGTGACCTGGACCGGGGGGCCAAAGGAAACCAACGGCGCCTATGGCATCTATCCGGTATCAAGCAGCAATGTGCTGATCGATGGCTGCAAGGTTTCCGGCGCGTCTGACGCGGGGATCTATGTCGGCCAATCAGTGGCGATCACCGTGCGCTATAACTATGTGGAGCAATCGGTTGCGGGGATAGAGATTGAAAACAGCCGCGATGCCCTGGTGACCGGCAATCTGGTTACCCGCAACACCGGGGGCATCCTGGTGTTCGATCTGCCCAACCTGCCGGTGATGGGCGGGGGCAACACTCTGATCGAAGGCAATATGGTGATTGATAACGATACCCCCAATTTTGCACCCAAGGGGAATATCGTTGCCAGCGTTCCGCGCGGCACCGGGATTATGGTGATGGCGAATGACGGGGTGACGGTGCTGGGCAATACCCTGGCCAACCACGGCACCGCGCAGGTGATGGTTGTGGCCTATCCCAAGGCCTTCACCGATGCGCGCTATAACCCTTATCCGCGCAACATCGCGCTGGGGTACAACACCTATGTCGGCGGGGGCGATGCACCCGGCTTTCCGGGCGGGGCGCAGCTTGCCAAGGCGTTTGGCGGAACCTTGCCGCCGGTGATCTGGGACGGGCTTGGCGGGCCGAAGGCGCTGCTGCCCAGTGCGGATGTAAAGGTGCTGAACCTCAACTTGCCGGCGCAGGGGGCCGGGGTGGACCAGGCCAAGCCAGCGCTGCTGTCCTTCACCGCGCCGCCGATGATCGCTGTGCCGGGCAATGTCGGCGCGCCAGCCCGGCTTGAGGAGCGGATTGTCCGGTGAAGTGGCTTGCTGCATCGGCCCTGCTGTTCGCCGCTTCCGCCGTGGCGGCAGCGGGCGGCGGAACGCGGACGAATGATGACGCGATCGTTGGTGATGGCTTTGCCCCGGTGCTGTCCGCCTATGGCTTCTTCAGCGATGCCCAGGCGCAGCGCCCCGCCGCCGGGGTAACTCCCTATCGGTTGCAGACCCCGCTATGGTCGGACGGGGCGGAAAAGCAGCGGTTTGTCTATGTTCCCGGCGGCAAGCAGGCACGGTCGCGCGGGGCGGGGCTGCTGGACTTGCCGGTTGGTTCTGCGCTTATCAAATCGTTCCGCTTTGGCGGCAGGCTGAT
Source organism: Pseudomonadota bacterium (assembly GCA_018240895.1). Classification (GTDB taxonomy): domain Bacteria; phylum Pseudomonadota; class Alphaproteobacteria; order Sphingomonadales; family Sphingomonadaceae; genus Novosphingobium. The sequence goes on from JAFEEX010000032.1 coordinate 38,972, forward strand.
CGAAACGCGCGTCCTGCTGCACCGGGCCGGGGGCTGGATCGCCTTGCCCTATCTGTGGAATGCCGATCAGAGCGAGGCGCGGCTGGTGCTGGCCGGCGCGCGGGTGGATCTGACCACGCCGGCTGGCGCGGCGATTTCCTATGCGGTGCCCAACAAGAACCAGTGCAAGGAATGCCATGGCGCTGCGGGGCAGGTGGTGCCGATCGGCCCCAAGGCGCGCAACCTTTCCGCCGAATGGCTGGCCGCCTTCAAACGCGCGGGCAAGCTGGATGCCGTGCCCGCCGTTGCCCGCCGGGTTCCCTTGTGGGAGGACCGCGCTGCGGTGCCCGTTGCCGATGCCGCGCGCGGCTATCTTGATGCCAATTGCGCCCATTGCCACAACCCTGATGGCGCGGCGTCCAATTCTGGATTGACGCTGACCTGGGAAGAAACCGACCCGGTCAAGCTGGGGGTGGGCAAACGCCCGGTCGCCGCCGGGCGCGGATCGGGCGATTTGCAGTTCGATGTAGTGCCGGGCGATCCCGATCATTCGATTCTGGCCTATCGCATGGCCAGTCTGGAAGGCGGCATTTCCATGCCCGAACTGGGCCGCGCCAGCCTTGATCCGGCGGGGCAGGCCATCATTCGCGGCTGGATTGCGGGGATGCGCTGACGCGGCGGGTGGACGCCGGGGCCTGCTTTAAGTAATTGACGCTTCAAACAGGGGTTGTCCCGGGGAGTTTCTCTTTGCGCAAATTTGGCCTGATCGGCGGCATGAGCTGGCTGTCGACCCGCACCTATTATGACCATATCAACAAGCTGGTGCAGGCGCGCGCCGGCTATCCATCCAGCGCGCCGCTGGTGATCGAAAGCCTGGACTTCGCACCGCTGGCCCGGCTTTCCACCGCCGATGAATGGGCGCGCGCGGCCAAGGAACTGGGCGATTCGGCCAAGCGGCTGGAAAAGGCCGGCGCAACCGCGTTGCTGATCGGTGCCAATTCCATGCACAAGGTCTATGATCAGGTGGCGGCGGCAGTATCGGTTCCGGTGATCCATATCGCCGAATGCGTGGCGGACCGGATGGCGGCGGCGGGGGTGAAGAAGGCCGGGCTGATCGGCACCCGCAACGTCATGCTGGAAAGCTTTTACCGGCAGAAATTGATCGCCCGCGATATTGAGCTGCTGCCGCCGGAAATGAGCTTTGTCGATACGCTGGACCGGATCATCTATGATGAAGTGTTGCGCGGCAAGGCAAGTCGCCAGGCCGAGCGCGAGTTGAAGACCATCATCACCAACCTGCAACAGGACGGCGCGCAGGCCGTGGCGCTGGGCTGTACCGAGCTGGAAATGGTGGTTGATGTCGATGCCAATGTCCTGCCCATCTATGACTGCACCCGCATCCATGCCGAGGCGGCGGCGGACTGGATCATGGGCGAGGGGTGAGGGCGATCGCGCCTTACGCTTCGGACCCGGCGAAAAGCCGCGGGCGCGAATTTCCGGTCGAAGGATCGCTGGCCCGCGCCCCGCGCAGCGATTACCAGCGTGACCGTGACCGGATCGTCCATTCAATCTCGTTCCGCCGGCTGCGTCACAAGACCCAGGTGTTTATCGCGCCCGATGGCGATCATTACCGCGTCCGGCTGACTCACAGCCTGGAAGTGGCGCAGATCGGCCGGGTGATCGCCCGGTCGCTGGGCCTTGACGAAGACCTGACCGAGGCGTTGTGCCTGGCCCACGACATTGGCCATCCCCCGTTTGGCCACGCCGGGGAAGAGGCGCTGAACGCCGCCCTGCTGACGCGCGGCGGGTTTGATCACAACGCCCATTCGCTGCGCACGCTGATGCGGCTGGAAAGCCCTTATATAGAACATGACGGCCTCAATCTGACCTGGGAGCTGCTGGAAGGGCTGGCCAAGCATAATGGCCCGGTTGGCATGGCCAGCTGGGCGCTGGCCGAACTGGATGCGGCCTATCCGCTGTCGCTCAGCTCCTGGCCCTCGCTTGAAGCTCAGGTCGCCGCGCTGGCTGATGACATCGCCTATGACAACCATGATATTGATGATGGGCTGCGGGCGGGGTTCCTGACACTGGATGATTTGCTGACGCTGCCCTTCGTCGCCGATCAGTGGCGCGCGATCGAGCGGCGGTTTCCGGGTGCGCCGCATGATCGCAAACTGCGGGAACTGGTGCGCAGCCAGATCGGGCTGATGGTCAACGATTGTGTTGGCGAAACGGCGGTGCGGGCGCGGGGAATGGGATCGCCGGCGGAGGTGCGCGGGGCCGGGCAGGCCACGGCTGCCTTCTCTGCCGGGCTTGCCGAGGAGGAACGCAAGCTGAAACGGTTCATGTATGACCGGCTCTACCATCACCCGCAGCAGGTGCAGACGGCGGACCGGGCCAAGGCGGTTACCGCCAGCCTGTTTGCGGCCTATTCGCAGGAACCCGAACTGATGGCGGAAAGCTGGGAATGCTGCCTGCCCGCTGATGAACCGCAGGCCAGCCGGCATATTGCCGATTACATCGCCGGGATGACGGACAGGTTTGCAATCTCCGAATATGCCCGGATTTATGGCAAGACACCTGAAGGGTTGAGCAATGTCTAGGCGAAACCCGATCCAGGGCGCGCTCAGCCTGAGCGGGAAGCTGGCCGATGAGTAGCGTTCCACCCACCCGCATCGCCCTTGTCGGGGCGACCGGGCTTATCGGGCAAAGCCTGATCCGCGCCGCTGTCGGCCGCAGCGATGTGCGGATCATTGCCATTGCCCGGCGCGAAGTGCCCTTGCCGCCCGGCGCGCGGATGGAGGTTCTGGTGGCCGAGCCGGACCACTGGGGAGATGCCATCGCCGCCGCCGATGCCGAGGTTCTGGTCTGTGCGCTGGGCACGACCTGGCGCAAGGCGGGCAAGGACGAGGCAGCATTTCGCGCGGTTGATGAAACCCTGGTTCTGGCCGCGGCCCGTGCGGCCAAGGCGGCCAATATGCGTCAGATGATCGTGATTTCCTCGATCGGCGCGGATGCGGCGGCCAGACCCCTTTACCTGAGGGTCAAGGGCGAGGTTGAGCAGGCGCTGGGCAAGGTGGGCATTCCCCGGCTCGACATCCTGCGCCCCGGCCTGCTGCGCGGCCCGCGCGGCGAGCGGCGGCTGGGTGAGCGACTGGCCCAGATCGCTGCGCCGCTGACCGATCTGTTGATGCTGGGCGAACTGCGCAAGTATCGCGCGGTCAAGGCCGACACAGTGGCGCGGGCGATTATTGGCTTGAGCAAGGAAAAGGCTGCGGGGCGCTTTGTCTGTGAACACGACGCTATCCTGCGCGCCGCACGACGGGGCCACTGATCTGCCCCCGCCCGGGGGAGGAACGGCAAAGCCGGATTGACTCTCTGCCGGCACCGCGCCATCGCCAATCCAGTCGCTGATCGCGCGGGAGAGTGCTGGTGATTCGTTCACCGGACGCCGAAGGAGCAACCGCCCCGGAATCTCTCAGGCCAAAGGACCGCGTGGGTCGATAGTGGCGCTCTGGAAAGTGTTCCTTCCTTGGGGAAGGGGCCGCCGAAGGGGTAACCTTGAACGTGTTTCAGGGGAAAGCTCTCAGGTTTCCGTGACAGAGGGGGCACAGACTGTTGTTCCAGCTGTGCGGAGTCATGCCCTCGTGTCCGAAATCGAATCCCCTGATGATGGCGCTGAACCCATCGCGACGATGACCCTGCCGCTTGACCAGTGGCACCGCGCTCGCGGCGGCCGCATGGTCGAATTTGCCGGATACTGGATGCCGGTCCAGTACGAAGGCATTGTCGCCGAGCACCTGTGGACCCGCGAAAGCGCCGGGCTGTTTGACGTGTCGCACATGGGCCAGCTCTATGTCGCAGGTGAGGGCGTCGAACCCGCGCTTGAGGCGGTGCTGCCGATCGACCTTTCCACGCTCAAAAGCTATGCCCCGCGCTATTCGCTGCTGCTGGATGACAACGGCGGAATCCTTGATGACCTGATGGTCACGCGCTGGAACACCGGGTTCTATCTGGTGGTCAACGGCGCGACCAAGTGGGACGATATCGCTCACCTGCGCGAAAACCTGCCTGACGAAGTGACGATGACGCACCTTGAGGACAGCGCGCTGCTCGCGCTGCAAGGCCCCAAGGCGGTCGATGCGCTGGCGCGGATTGCCGAGGGCGATGTGGCGCTGACGGACCTGACCTTCATGAAGGGCGGCACGTTCAAGATCGCCGGGATTGACGCCTGGATCAGCCGCTCGGGCTACACCGGTGAGGACGGGTTCGAAATTTCGATCCCCGCCGAAAACGCCGCCCAGATCGCCGACCTGATCTGTCAGCAGCCTGAAGTAAAGCCGATCGGCCTTGGCGCGCGCGATTCGCTGCGACTGGAGGCGGGCCTGCCGCTGTATGGGCACGACCTTTCACCCGAAACCACCCCGGTTTCCGCTGACCTGACCTTTGCTATCAACAAGCGCCGCAAGGCCGAAGGCGGCTTTCCCGGAGCGCAGCGCATTCTGGCCGAGCTGACCGATGGCGCGCCGACCAGACGGGTCGGCCTTGCTCTTGAAGGCCGTCAGGCCGCGCGCGAGGGTGCGGAAGTTTATACTGGAAATCAGAAGGTTGGGGTGCTGACTTCAGGCGGTTTTTCGCCCAGCCTCAATCATCCGATCGCCATGGGCTATGTGGACGTGGCCCAGGCCGCGCCCGGCACCGCGCTTGAAATCGACGTGCGCGGCAAGCGTTTGCCTGCCCGCGTCGTATCCATGCCCTTTGTCCCCCACCGCTATCATCGTTGAGGAGCCACGCCATGCCCCGCTATTTCACCAAGGACCACGAATGGATTGACGTCGAAGATGACGTCGGCACCGTCGGCATCACCGATTACGCCCAAGGCCAGCTTGGCGACATCACCTATGTTGATCTGCCTGCCGCCGGTCAGTGGGTGAAGCAGGGCGACGCCGCCAGCGTGGTCGACAGCGTCAAGGCAGCATCGGACGTTTACGCGCCCGTCGGCGGCGAAGTGACCGAAGCCAATGCCGCGCTGGAGGATGCGCCCGAACTGGTCAACACCCAGGCTGAAAGCGGCGGCTGGCTCTACCGCATCAGGCTGTCCGATCCGGGCGAGCTGGGCGGATTGATGGATGAGGCTGCCTACAAGGCCTACGTGGCGGAACTTTGAATCTGTGAGATATGAATTTCCACCAATCCCGTTCATGCCGAGCGGGGTTGGTGGACTGGATTGCTGGAGAATATCGTGCGCTACCTTCCCCTGACCCCGGCTGACCGCAGCGCAATGCTGGGCGTGATCGGCGCGGCCTCGGTCGATGACCTGTTTGCCGATGTTCCCGCCGAGGCGCGGCTGGCCGGCCCCATCGCCGGCCTGCCACTGCGCGCCACCGAAATGGCGGTGGAACGCCACATGAGCGCGCTGGCGGGCAAGAACCTCAGCGCCGGGCAGGCGCCGTTCTTTCTGGGGGCGGGGGCCTGTCGCCACCACGTTCCCGCCTCGGTCGATCACCTGATCCAGCGTGGCGAGTTCCTGACTGCCTACACCCCCTATCAGCCGGAAATCGCCCAGGGCACCTTGCAGGTGCTGTTCGAGTTCCAGACTCAGGTAGCGCGGCTGTTGGGGGTCGAGGTGGCCAATGCCTCGATGTACGATGGCTCGACCGCGTGCTGGGAAGCGATCGCGATGGCGGGGCGGATCACCAAGCGCAGCAAGGCGGTGATCGATCGCGGGCTGCATCCGCACTACGTCAGCACCGCTCGGACCATGGCCAAATTTACCGGCGACACGATCGACTGCAAGGCCCCCAAGCTGGAAGCCGATCCCGACACCGCCGGGGTGGTGAGTGCGATCGATTCCGAGACGAGTTGCGTCGTGGTCCAGTATCCCGACATTCTCGGCCGCATCCCCGATCTGGCCGCGATTGCCGAGGCCGCTCATGCCCAGGGCGCGCTGCTGGTTGCGGTGGTGACCGAGCCGGTCGCGCTGGGTCTGCTTGAGGCTCCGGGGCACCTTGGCGCGGATATCGTCGTGGGCGAAGGGCAGGCGCTGGGCGTCGGGCTGCAATTCGGCGGGCCGTACCTGGGCCTGTTCGGGTGCCGGGAAAAGTTCGTGCGGCAGATGCCGGGGCGGCTGTGCGGCGAGACCGTTGATGCCGAGGGCAAGCGCGGTTTCGTCCTGACCCTTTCCACCCGCGAACAGCATATCCGGCGCGAGAAGGCGACCAGTAATATCTGCACCAACGCGGGGCTTTGCGCGCTGGCTTTCAGCATTCACATGACCTTGCTGGGCGGGGAAGGGCTGGAGCAACTTGCGCTGGTCAATCACGCCGGCGCGCAGGAACTGGCCGAGCGGCTGGCCCGCGTGCCGGGGGTCAAGGTGCTGAACGGTGCCTTCTTCAACGAATTCACCGTGATCCTGCCCAGGGACGCCCGCGAGGTGGTCCGCGCGCTGGCTGACCGGCAGGTGCTGGGCGGGGTGTCGCTGGGGCGGCTTTACCCGGATGATCCGGCGCTCAGCCACGGCCTGCTGGTCACCGCAACCGAATGCACCACGGGCGAAGATATCGAAGCCCTGGCCACTGCCTTGCAAGGAGTTCTGGCATGAGCGCCGTCAACGCCGCCGGCTGGCGCCCCGAAATGGGCCCGGCCCAGCACCCCGCGCATGAGAACGCGCCGCACCTGACCGCCAGCGGCGACAAGGGCCTGATGCTGGAAGAACCGCTGATCTTTGAACTGGGCAAGCCCGGGTCGACCGGGGTGGACATTGATGCCTCGCCCCGCGCCGTCTCGCCCGCATTGGCGAAGTTTCGGCGCAAGGAACAGGCCGCGCTGCCCGGCCTGACCGAGCCTGAAACGGTTCGCCACTACACCCGCCTGTCGCGCCAGAATTACGCGATCGACCTCGGCCCGTTCCCGCTGGGATCGTGCACCATGAAGCACAACCCGCGCCTGAACGAAAAGGTGGCGCGGATGGCGGGGTTTGCCGATGTTCACCCGCTGCAACCGCAGCAGACCGTTCGCGGTGCCTATGAAGTGATCAACGAACTGGCGCACTGGCTGATCACGCTGACCGGGATGCACGGCGTTGCCATGTCGCCCAAGGCGGGTGCCCACGGCGAGTTGTGCGGGGTGCTGTGCATCAAGGCCGCGCTGGAGGCGCGGGGTGAGGACCGCAAGGTCATGCTGGTGCCCGAAAGCGCGCATGGCACCAACCCCGCCACGGCGGCTTTCGCCGGTTTCGCGATCGAGAACATCCCCGCCACACCGGAGGGCCGGGTCGATCTGGGCGCGCTCAAGGCTCGGCTAGGGCCGGATGTTGCGGGCGTGATGATCACCAACCCCAACACCTGCGGCCTGTTCGAGCGCGAGATGAAGGCGATTTGCGACGCGGTTCACGCCGCGGGCGGCTATGTCTATTGCGACGGGGCGAACTTCAATGCCATCGTCGCCAAGGTCCGCCCCGGCGACCTTGGCGTCGATGCGATGCATATCAACCTGCACAAGACCTTCTCTACCCCGCATGGCGGCGGTGGTCCCGGATCGGGGCCGGTGGTGCTGTCCGAAGCGCTATCACCCTTCGGTCCGCTGCCGTTTACAGCGCGTATGGCAGACGGTGTGGTCCACCTGGTTGAGGAGGAAGATGCCGGGGCCATGGGACATGATCGCTCGTTCGGGCGGATGGCGGCGTTCCACGGGCAGATGGGGATGTTCACCCGCGCGCTGACCTATATACTCAGCCACGGCGCAGACGGCCTGCGTCAGGTGGCGGAGGATGCGGTGCTTAACGCCAACTATGTGCTGCGCAGCCTTGACGGTGTGCTTGAGGCTCCCTTCGGTGCGAGCGGCCCGTGTATGCACGAGGCGCTGTTCAGCGACGAAAACTTCCCTGAAGGCTTCTCGACCCTCGATCTGGCCAAGGGCCTGATCGATGAGGGGTTCCACCCGATGACGGTCTATTTCCCGCTGGTGGTTCACGGCGCGATGCTGATCGAGCCGACCGAGACCGAAAGCAAGGCCGGGCTTGACCGCTTCATCGCGTCGATGCGCAGCCTGGCCGCACGGGCCAGAAACGCTGACCCCAGCCTGAAGACCGCGCCGCACTTTGCCCCGCGCCGCCGGCTTGACGAGACTCAGGCCGCGCGCAAACCGGTGCTGAACTGGCGCGGGGAATAGCCCAGCGATGAACCCAGGCACCGTCCAGACCTGGCTGCCGCTGCTGGTGATCGGAGTGGTGCTGGCGTTGCGTTGGCGCAATCTTGCACGGCCCCGGCCCTTGCGCCCGGGCCGGCTGTGGATCGCGCCGCTGGTGATGACGCTGGTGGTTGGCCTTGGCGTGTTCACGATGCCGGTCAGCACCTATGGCCTGCTGGCCGTGGCAGGCGGGTTTGCGCTGGGCGGGGTGATCGGCTGGCGGCGGGCGCACCTGCTGCACTTGTCGCGCGATCCGCAGACCGGCGAGTTGCAGATGCGCCAGACCCCGGCGGCCTTCGTGCTGATCATCGCCCTGCTGGTGGTCAAGCGCGTGCTGGTGCCGCACCCCGGCGCGGATGCCACAGGGCACATCGCTCCGCAGGCGCTGATCGTCACCGATGCGCTGATGGGTTTTGCCCTGGGGATGATCCTGGCCACCAATCTGACGCTGTGGCTGCGCGCGCGTGATGTGCCGCACCATGAAGCGCCGCTTGCCGGGGAATAGCCATATGTGGCCTGCACTTTTCACTTTCACCAATGGCCTTGCGATTGTCGCATGGTTGGCGCTGCTGCTCCTGCCCCGCATCGCACTGGTGCGCAGCGCGATCATGTTCGCCGGGGTGGCGCTGCTGTGCCTGATTTACACCGTGTGTTTCGCGCTGGTGGTCAGCGGCTCGGTCGATCCGGTGGTCACGGCCGGCGCGGGCGCGGTGAAGTCGGGGTTCGGTTCGATTCCGGAGGTCCGGGCGATTTTCGCCAGCGATGGCGGCGTGGTGATCGGCTGGACGCATTATCTGGCGTTTGACCTGTTCACTGGGCTGTGGATTGCCGCCGATGCTGATAACAAGGGTTATGGCCGGCTGATCCAGGTGCCATTCCTTGCCGCAACCTTCATCGCCGGGCCAATCGGCCTGTTTTTCTGGCTGCTGGTGCGCGAACGCCGCGCCCGCGCCGTTGCACGGGCCGCAGGCGCGCGCTGACCCTTAGTGAATCGCGTCGCTGCCGGCCTGGCCGACTGACTGGATATCCTTGCCCAGGCCCTTGACCGTGTTGCAGGCGGTGGCCGTCAGGGCGATCCCGACCGCGCCAAGGATGAGGGCGAATTTGCGGAGCATGGCTGAACCCTTCGTTGTATGCCTGTCCGGATTTACCCCTGCGCGCTTGGTGTGCAATGGGCTGCGCTGCCTGACATCGCGGTGATCGGATGAAGCGAGTGGTTCCCGCGCCTATTCGGTGTTTGCGGCGGACAGCGGCGATTGCGCGCGCGCCAGCCGGTGTTCTCTCCATGCGATCAGCGCCCCCGCGCCAATGATCAGCGGCGCACCCAGCCACGTTGCCGCCGGCGGCAACTGGTTCCACACCAGCCAGCCATAAAGCGTCGCCCAGACCAGCGAGGAATAATCCATCACGATCACGCTGGCGACCTGGCCAAACCGCAGCGAGGCGGTGAGCAACAATTGCGCGACGCAGCCAAGAACGCCGATGGCGATCAGCAAAAACCACTGAAAGGGACTGTGCGCGGTGAGGAAGAAGGGCAGGCCAAGCAGATAGACCGCGCTTGATATGGCGGAGAACCAGAACACGATCGCAATCGGCTCGTCAGTGCGTGACAGGTCGCGGATCTGGATCGAGATCAGCGCGACCATGAAGGCCGCACCCAGCCCAACCGCGGTTCCCAGCGGCGGCATATGCGTCTGGCCGGGGCGGGCGATGATCAGGATGCCAAGGAACCCCGCCACCACCGCCGCCCAACGCCACGGCCCGACCCGTTCGTGCAGCAGCAGCGCGGAAAGGATCACCGCGAAGATCGGGGTGGTGAAGCTGAGCGTGGTCGATTCGGCCAGCGGCAGCAGCAGCGGCGCGCCAAAGGTCATGACCATGCCGATCATCCCCATCACCGCGCGGCGGACATGGGCCGGCATCCGCTGCGTGCGCAATCGCCCCAGTTGGCCTTGTGCGGCGAGCCACAGGCCAAGGATCGGCACGGTCAGCGACGCGCGCCAGAACAGGATTTCGCCAAAGGCAACCCCGGTGCCCGCAGTATATTTGACCAGCATGATCAGCGTTGCCAGCACAAAGGCTGCGGCAAGGCGCAGGATCAGGGCAAGGGCAGGGCGCTGCTGGACGGGAGGCACGCCAATGCTCTAGCGAGCGGCGATGGACTGGCAAGCACTGATGGATGAGGACTGGTTCTGGTACTTGCTGGTGCCGGGCGTGGTAGCGGTGATGATCGCGCTGATTGCCTGGGGCGCGGATCGCCGCCGGATGCGCCGCTCAAACCCCGATGCAGTCGGCTGCCTGCCGTGGCGCGATCTGGCGTTCTGGGCGACTTTCGCCGCGGTCCTGTTGCTTGGCGCGGCGTTCAGGGCCTGGCTGAAGGGATAGCGCGAGCGGTGGGAGCGGCCGCAGGAAAGTGTCGGTCGACCGCGGCCATCAGCGGCCGATAGATGTCAGGGTGGAACGCGCCGCCCGTCAGCTCTTTTTCCAGACACTGACGTGTCGAACACAAGGATCCCTGAATTCCCCTGATGGTGGATTGCCGTAACGTATCATCATTGGCATGATCTGCGTAATTCAAAACAAGTAACCGTGAAAGAACGTAGTAGTCCATGCTAAGGGCGGATATGTGCGGTTTTATATCATCAATTCTTCCATCCTTCAAAAGGATGCACATATATGCAAGATTTGGATCGAATTCACCAGGCGCAATGTATTGGGAAATTTTTACATTTTCTCGTGCCAGATCATATTGTGCCAAAAGTGTGGATTGGGTGTAAGCCAGTTGATAGGCTGCTTCGGGATGGAACGGATAGTTCTCCTCCAGCGTCCGCATGACGGAATTGATTTCAACCGGATTGATGGTTGGCGCCGTGCGGCTGTGCCGCAGTTCGGCGATGAGTACATCGGCATTGCGCGGATCAAGCTGCTGGCCGCGCGCGATCGCCTCGTCATAATAGTCATGGGTTTGCAAGGCGCGCAGCCGCGGTTCAAACCGGGGCTCAAGCTCCACTGACCCGAGATAGCCGGAAATGTCGGCCTGCGTGGAGGTTCGGAAAATATCGATCAGGCACTTTCGCGCGGCCAGCCAACGCTCGGATTCCGACATTGCCGTGTAAAGCTGACTGACGCTTAGAATGCATTTGTATTCATTCTGTGATTTCTGGTCCTTCCACGTCGCGCGGCTTGCGGCCGTTGGAATTGCGCCCCGGTCATATGACAGCGCAAAGGCAATTTTCGCCATGAGCATATTCGATTCCTGGTCGGATATCGAAGGGCGCAGTGGGTAGGTTTCGGTCCAGATCGATTTTCCGGATTGCAGATCAGTTGCATCGACGTGCAACAGTTTTTGGGTCCGGTCCGTATTGTCCTGATCCGCCCTGATCGAAATTTTGAAGCGGGGTGCCCCGTCACAATTATTGTCTGATCGTTTAACGGCGTTGACCAGGGTGTAGTAATTCATGAACCGCTCAAGACGGTTTATCAGCAGCTTGCTTGTATCTGTGTCGATTGATCCCTCAATCGAGGAAGGCAGGAAAGCCTTCGGACGCTGGGATCCACAGCGACCGGCCATCGCCGAAAGATAGAGCGGCATGGTGGAGGCCGCTATGCTGCCAAGCAGGATCAATCCCGCCACAATTACCCAGACCCGTCTTTTGTGCCAGGGCGGTGCAGCAGCCGGAGTTTCGATTTCATGCTGGCGCGCGATGACCGACGGCCGATACTTTCGGGGTTCCAGCACCAGCGCGAACTCGGCGGGGTTGTCGGGGTTGTCGCGCCAGGCCTCAAGGGATTGACGCAGGCGATACATCTCAACTCTGACAATGCTGTCGATCCGGGGATCGAAATCGGTGTCCCGGCCATAGACATCGAAGGCTACGGCGTAGGTGTTCACCCGCTCGCCTCGGCCAGCGATTTCTTCCGTAACGAGATAGCGTAACAAGGCCTGCAGTCGTTTCGACGATTTGATCGGTCCGAAAGCCAGCAGCGCATCAAGCAACGTCAGCATATCGGCCGGCCTGATATCCGGTGCAACCTGCTGATCTTCCCTCAGGTTTTCGGGCATCTGTTCCGTCCGATCCAATCTCCCCGGCGTGGTCATCGCAAGGGCGCTAGCCAACTGCGCAGGGATAAGGAAACGCGTGCTTCCATATTACACGCATTGGCGCGGTGAAACCATCTGAAACTTCTGAAAACCAAGGTGATGCGCCTGCCCGTGGCAGATCGATGCACCCGTTTGGCGCGCGCTGATCACCGGCCTGACTGGTTGTCCCGATCCCGCAGCGACGGGCAGGACAGGCCATGTGCTGCCTTAGCGATTGTTGACCACCTGGCGCACGCAGCGCAACTGGCCGTCGCGGCCATCAGGTTCGATCAGGCGCAGGAATCTGTCCGAAATGCGATGAAAGTGCTGGCCCCGCTTGGGCCCGCTGGTCATCGTCAGATGATCGCCGGTCAGCAGATAGGCCCCGCGTCCGGCGGCAGACCGATAGGAATTGGCGTTGTGGATCGAAAAGCTTTGCTCGGGCTGGCGGATTCCCGCTGCGCCGGTGGCATCGCCGGGAAGCTCGCAGACATAGTCACCCGCCGGCAGCGAATCGATTCGCCCGCCGGGCACGGCAACGGCCGGGCCGGCGCATAGCGCGGCGGCAAGAATGGTCAGGCGCTTCATCGCGGGCTCCACTGGACCAGCGGCGCTTAGCACCGGCTGAACCGCAACGCCACCTTGCCGCGGGCCGCGCCCCGCGCTAAGGGCGCGAACCTTCCGGCAGTGCTGCCGGGCTCTTTCTCATCCTCGAAGGCAGGCATCATGGCCAAGATCAGCGGCGTGGATATCCGTCCAGGCAACATCCTCGAATACGAAAAGGGCATCTGGAAAGTTGCCAAGACCCAGCATACCCAGCCCGGCAAGGGCGGCGCGTTCATGCAGGTTGAGATGAAGAACCTGATCGATGGCCGCAAGACCAACGTGCGCTTTCGCAGCGCCGATACGGTTGAAAAGGTCCGGCTTGATACCAAGGATTTCCAGTTCCTCTATGCGGAGGGTGATGATCTGGTGTTCATGGATGTCGAAACCTATGAACAGATCAATCTGCCCAAAGATTTGCTGGGCGGTGCCGATGCCTTTCTGCAGGACGGGATGACCGTGCTGCTTGAAATGTATGACGAGCGCCCGATCTCGGTCCAGCTTCCCGAACAGGTCGATGCCACCATTGTTGAAGCGGACGCGGTGGTGAAGGGGCAGACAGCCTCTTCAAGCTACAAGCCGGCGATCCTTGATAACGGGGTGCGCGTTATGGTGCCGCCGCATATCGAAAGCGGAACGCGGATCGTGGTTGACGTGTACGAGCGGACCTACGTTCGTAAGGCCGACTGAGGGATAACGCGATGTCGGTGATTTCAGGCTTGATGCGCGTGATGGAAAAGGCCGCCCGCAAGGCGGGCGGCCGGCTGCGCCGTGATTTTGGTGAGGTTGAACATCTGCAGGTCAGCCGCAAGGGGCCTGCCGATTTCGTCTCGAAAGCTGATCAGCACGCTGAGCGCACGATCTGGGACGAACTGCGCACCGCGCGGCCCGACTGGGGTTTCCTGATGGAAGAAGGCGGAGAGATTGAGGGGGCGCAGGGCAAGCCGCGCTTCATCGTCGATCCGCTGGATGGCACCAGCAATTTCCTGCACGGCATTCCGCACTTTGCGATCTCCATCGCGGTGCAGGAGCCAAAACTTGACGGATCGGGCTGGGGTGAAGTGACCGCGGGGCTGGTCTATCAGCCGATCACTGACGAAAGCTATTGGGCGGAAAAGAGCCGGGGGGCCTGGCTGCACGATCGCCGCCTGCGCGTTTCGGCGCGCCGCCATCTTGATGAAAGCCTGATTGCCACCGGCACGCCTTTTGCCGGGCACGGCGACGTGGGCGAATGGACCAAAATCTATGCCGCGCTGGGGCCGCAGGTCGCCGGTATCCGCCGCTTCGGGGCCGCTTCGCTTGATCTCGCTTGGGTTGCGGCTGGCCGTTATGAAGGGTTTTGGGAAAGCGGCCTGTCCCCGTGGGACAGCGCGGCGGGCTGCCTGCTGGTGCGAGAGGCGGGCGGGTTCGTTACCGATTGGCGCGGCATTTCGCAGCCAATCTGCGATGCGCAGATCCTGGCCGGCAACGATGCGCTGCATTCACGCCTGCACAAGGCGCTGGTTGGCGCGCTCAAGAATTGACGCGCTGGATGGCCGCAGCGGTAATTCTGATTCCCCCGCTTGAACAGCGGGGCATCGGCGGCTAAGCGGCACGGCTGTTGCCCCTGTGGCGGAATGGTAGACGCGAACGACTCAAAAAGTGTTTTGTCTATCAATCCACAGAAAATTACGACGAGTTGAAAAAGTCGTATTTTCAAGGGTCTGGCAAGGTAGGAGTGAAGGGTAGAGAAATCGCCGAAAAGGCGCTAGGTGCAGCATAGGAGCTGAGAGCCTAGGCTAGAATCAGCGGCAATGTGCGGGCGTGGCGGAACTGGTAGACGCAGTGGATTCAAAATCCACCATCTTCACGGATATGTCGGTTCGAGTCCGACCGCCCGCACCATATCCTCAAGCTTCCTCAAACTGAGATCCCATCATCCTTTCCCGATCTGCAACGACACGACTTCGGCCGAAGAACTGCGCTCCGAAGGCAGAGGTCACAGGTNNTTCGAATCCTGTCGGGTGCGCCAAATACTTACCGTGAGCGCTACGCTGCGGCACAGAAAGCGCCCTTAGCCCATCTTTGGGATATTCACTATGTCGCTGTTGGTCAGCCTGGAGCGTTAGCGGCACGCCTGTTTCCGACAAAGTGCGAACAACCACGGCGGAGAAGCAGAGACGCGGCGCTCCACGCCGAGCTAAGCGCGATGATCGCCCGTTTGCGGCGAGCCTTTGCTGCCATCGCGGTCGCTAGATCAATGCCGCCAGGGTGTCGCGCAGGTCGATAATGCCGCGCTTGGTGATCCCGCTGTACTCGAACGAGACCAGTCCATTGTTGAAGCCGCAATACATGTCGCAGAACGCGTCGACGGCGGATTCCGATAACCCGCTGCCGCGGAACACATTCGGCCATTCGTCTTCCGCGACTGGCTTCGCTAACACGGGGCGGTGGAACAGTTCCGACAGGACAGCAGCCGCGTCGTCGGGCGAATAGTCAGTCGGCCCGCGAAGCTCGACGAGATCGGGCGCTTCGGCCCCTTCGATCAGGAGGTCAGCGGCAATGCGCCCGATGTCCGCCGCCGCGACCAGCGGGATCCGCCGGTCGGTCGGCAGCAGCATTGACGGCAGTTCGCCGCTGGTCCGTGTCTCACCGATCGCCCAAGCCCAGTAGTCGATGAAGTTTGCCGCGCGCAGGCGTGTCGAGGAAACGCGAGATTGCGCCAGTTGCACTTCCAAGTCGTGCGTCGTGAGGATGTTGCCGGTGCCCTCTGCGTGTTGAGCCCCGACCCATGACAGGCCGACGACGTGGCCGACCCCCGCCTGTTCGGCGTCTCGGATCAGCGATCCGTGCACCGCGCGCGCTTGGGCCAGGATGTCGCGCCCGTGTAGGCCGGCGGGTTCATGATGTAGGCACCGGCAGCGCCGGCGAACGCCGCGGTCATCGCGGTTGCGTCGGCGATGTCGGCGATAACCGCGTCCGCGCCGCGCGCGCGCCACGACGCGGCCTGCTCTTCCCGCCGCACGACGGCTCACGGGTTGGCCGAGTTCAAGCAAGCGAAGCATGGTGGCGGTGCCGGTCTGTCCGCTGGCGCCGGTGATTACGAACATTCCGGTTTCCTTTTTCGATCTGTCAGATCGCAACGCTGACCGTGGTCCGGCCGCCTTCGAGCAGCGGCGCGGTCAGCCAGCGTGCTTCGTCGGCGAGGGCGGCGCGCACCGTGCGGCCACGGTCCAGATCGAGATTGGCCGCGATCAGGACGCCGCGCGGGCGAAGCAGTGCGCGCAGGGCGTCGAGGTCTCCGGGCGTCGGCGCATATCCATCGAAAAAGGCCAAGTCATAGCCTGGTTCGAGCGTCGCCAGCACCTCGTCGAATGATCCGGCGTGGACCGTAACGCGGTCGCTCAAACCCGCGTCGGCGATATTCTGCCTCGCAAGCCGGACGTGTTCCGGGTCGCGCTCGATCGTATCGACGCGCGCCATCGGGTTGCCATAAGCGAGCCAGCAGGACGTGTAGCCCAGCGCCGTGCCGAGCTCCAGGATACGCGCCGCCCCGGTGGCGGCGGCGAGCGTCCCAAGCGCCCGCCCGTCGCCGAACGGATAGGCCCAGCAACCGTGCTGACGCCGATGTCGGTCTGTCTGGTCGTAGATCGCGCCGAAGGGATCGGACCCTAGTTGTCGATTGTCTGCCTTCATTTGGGAGGCAGCCCGCCCATCTGGAACATGCCGCTCAGCCAGTCCTCGACATGCCAAGTCTGAACGATACGCCCATTGCAGATCCGGTGGATGTCGATCGCAATGACCGAAATCCTCTTGTTGGAGGCGGGCACGCCGGCGAAGGCTCCGCGCTGTGTCGCTGTGATCGTCGAGCGGACCACCACCTTGTCGCCCGACGCGATGAAGTCGTCGTTGGTGGGAGTGAAGTCGGGGAACGATGCATAATAGCCATCCATCGCCGCCTTCATGCCGGCGAGGCCCGGTTCCTGACCCGGTGCCATCGGCACGTCGACCCAGTCGGCAGCGAGAACGGTGTCGAGCTGGTCCTTGGAATGTGTTGCGAAGGCTCGGTAGAACCCCTTGACCAGCGCAATGTTCTTGGCTGGCGTGCCGATGGCGGTGCATCGGCTGGGCGATTGTGCCGAAGCAGGCAGAGAAAAGCCTGCGGCCAGAAGGCCGGCGATGATCAGCGATGTCCGCATTGGTGAGCTCCCGTTAGTTGAGGTGCGACTTGAACCACGCCGCGACGCGAGCGGCCGCCGGTTCGATCACGAGGGGATCGTCGTAAAAGCGCGTGTGGAACACGCCCGCGATGACCTCCATGTGCTTGTCGGCGGCGGGGATGCGCTCGAACACGTGCGTCACCGCCGCGACCTGTCCGTCCGATTGCTCGCCGTGGATGAGCAGCGTCGGCACCTTGATGCGCGCGGCGTGCTTATCTACATCGAAGCTCCAGACTTCGGCGTCGCTCATTGTTGCGTAGCGGTTTTCCCACCGGCTCGGCTCGCCCCATTTCGGCGTGGTCCACGGCTGATACCAGGCGTTGATCGGCGGCCAAGGCAGGCCCGCCGCCTTGTCGGTGGGATCGACGACCGCCGTGTAATCGACAACGCCGGATGCTTCGAAGGCGGCCTTGGCCTTCCGGCCGCGGGCGATGCGTTCGTCGAGCGTCGGGCCGCCGCCGCCGAAAAAGCCTTCGAGGTTCTCGCGGTAGAGATACTGTCCGGAGACCGTCGCCAGCACCTTCACGCGCGGGTCCGAGGCGGCGACCGCGATCATCTCGGACGAGCCCTGGCAGATTCCCAGCGCTGCGAGCTTGTCGGTGGCGAGGTCGGATCGCTTCATCAGGAATTCGATCGCCGCGCCGACATCGGCAATCTTGGCGGCCGGGCTTTCCAGCCGCCGCGGCGTGCCGCCGCTCTCGCCGCTGAAGCGCGGGTCGAAGATGAGCGCGGCGAAGCCGGCGCGGGCCAGTCGCGTCGCATATTCCATCGGCGACATCTCCTTCACGTACCCGAACGGCCCCAGGATGACGACGCACGGGGGAGGCGTGGTGGTGTCGATCGGGACGAACAGCGTTCCGGCCAGCGACACGCCATGACTGGAAAACTTGACCGTCTCGGTCCGATAAGCGTCCGCAGCCAGCGCGACATCGGCGATCGTCTTCATCTCTCCTGCTCCTTGTGCACGCACGCGCGCGGACGCGATTCCGGCGAGGACAAGCGGCGCCGCCGACATAAACTTGACCACGCTGCGCCGGCTGCGCCGGGCACCCATTCCAACCTGCATCCGCCTGTCCTTGATCGGGCGACGTCGCGTCGCCTGTCGTTGAACCGTTGATGGACATGCGGATATGACGCCAACTATGATGCGTCCAATGCATAGGAATAATAGTTAGTATGACAAAATCGTCATTACGTCATTTAGACCTAAACCTGCTCGTAATCCTGCGGGCGGTGCTGGAGACGCGAAACGTCACGGCCGCCGCTGAGCGCCTGAACATGAGCCAGCCTGCGGTCAGCCGCTCGATCGCACGACTTCGCGACGTGTTCCAGGATCCATTGTTCGTGAAGGGCGCGCGCGGTGTCATCGCCACGCCGCGCGCGGAAGCCTTGGCTGCCTCAGTTGCGACGCTGCTCGCCAACATCGATGCGGTGATCGACCATCCTGAGTTCAGCCCGCGGACGACCGATCGCGTGTTCCGCGTGGCGACGACGGACTACGGCGCCATTGCGGTTCTGCCCAAACTAGTCGCCGTTGTGGCGCGCGAGGCGCCCAACGCCAGGATCGAGATCGTCTCGTTCTCGCCCGAAATATTCCGGCGCCTGACTGCGGGTGAGGTCGATCTGGCGCTCTATAGCGACGACCGCGTCCCCGATGGGTTACGGACGAAACTACTTTTCGAAGAGAGTTATGTCAGCTTGATGCGGGTGGGCCATCCGCTACAGTCGATGATCGACGACGACCGTCTGTCGCTCGAGCAGTTCATAGCCTACCCACACATTCTGGTGTCGATCTTTGGCGGCGTCACCGGAGACGTGGATGCCGCCCTCTCGGCGCATGGTGTGACGCGCAAGGTGGCGGTGGTGCTGCCGTATTTCGCGACGGCGGCCCTGCTGGCGTCCAAGACGGATTTGATCCTGACTCTGCCGGAACGCGGGTCGCGTCAGCTGGCGGCGGCGCACGGCCTGGTCGCGATGGAGCCGCCCCTGGAGGTCGAGGGCTTCGGCTATCAGATGGTCTGGCACGATCGGACCGACCGCGATGCTAGCTACATGTGGCTGCGCGAGCGTTTGGGCGCGCAGTTCTTTTGAGCATTGAAATGCCGATAATCCACCGAATCCCTGATAAAATCGTGGCTAAATTTCGGCAGCATCGCGCCGTTGAGAACGGCACACGTATAGAGCGGACGTTGCGGTGGGGATGCGAAAAGATTGCCATTTCGTCTGGCGAAGTGCGTACGGCGGTTCCTGGTGAGCGAGTGCGAGCCACGAGTGCATAAGGCGGCGGTATACATGCCGCCGCTCATTCTCAGCAAGCCATTCGCCCTCGCTCGGCCTGCCGAGTTGGATTGCAGCGACAATGCGCAGGACTGTCCCGGAAATGCCCAGCCGGCGACGAGCATCAGTAGCAGACGGCGACGCCACCGGCATCAGCAGCGTCAGTGCGCCGAAAACGATGTTCAAGATGCCTTCCACAAGCCATAGCCCCCAGCTTAAAGAAGTTCAGAGGCTGCTCATCTTTCTCTCCTTTCGCCGCGTGACCCGACACGTTTTGCCGAGTTATTGCGGCAGACATGTGCTGTTTCACCTTGCATAGTCGGAATGTGAAGAGGTCATGGCAACCACCGCACCCGGATCGCGTTCCCCATTGCGCCTGACGTATCTGCCCCGAGCACTTAAAATACGTTCTTGACTAATTCCAGACCGATCGTGGCTGGCCTCATTCATGGACGCTCCTTCCTTCGTTGCGGCTGCGACATCACCGCTCACAAACCAACGGCAAGCTTTACTGATCCAAGCCCGCCTCCACCGCGTAAACAAACGCTAAGAGAAAAATTCGATACGAAATGCGTATCGCATTTGTTCGAATTTCAAGCGCTTGGTTCAGGACAATCGTATGGAAAATCGAAATATAAATCGGCCGGTATGGATCAGAGCATCGGTCGCCCTGATCCCCGTGATTGCGGCGTCGCTCCTGGGTCAATGGGCGACATATCCTAATCTCGCCTCATGGTACGCAGGCCTCGTAAAGCCGTCGTTCAACCCGCCGAAATGGATTTTCGCTCCGGTCTGGACAACTCTTTACCTATTGATGGCTTATGCTGCCTGGCGCATCCTGAAGGTTTCTGACAGGCCGGCAGAGCGCCATATCGCGCTGACGTTTTTCTTCCTGCAGCTGGCGCTGAATGCGCTATGGTCATGGCTATTCTTTGGGCTGAACAATCCGCTCGCCGGATTGCTGAACATCGTACCGCAGTTCCTGCTCATCCTGGCAACGATAGATCGGTTCCGTAGGCTCGATCTGGTCGCCGCTGCTTGTTTGATACCTCTCGCGGCGTGGGTCGCATTTGCGTCGTTGCTGAACTTTGAAATCTGGCGCCTGAACGGCTAGTGACAGCAGACAATGGCCGCCAAAATGCCTTTCCACGAGTCCGAACGCCCTATTATCATATGGTTCCGCGACGACCTTCGATTGTCCGACAACCCGGCGCTGAACGCCGCAGCAAATTCTGGCCGCAAGATCATCTGTATCTTCGTGCATGACGAGGAATCCAAGGGGTTGCGCCCGCTCGGTGGCGCGGCCCGATGGTGGCTCCATGGCGCCTTGCAGGAAATGAACGATGCCCTGCGTGGCCTTGGTGGTCGTCTTTACGTTCACCGAGGGGCTGCATCAACGCTCATCCCACAGCTTGCGGCTGATAGCAATGCGGCGGCGGTCTACTGGAACCGCCGCTATGGAGCAGCCGAGCGCCGCGTCGACGAGGCCGTGAAAACCGCCCTTAAAACACAGCGGATCGAAGCGAGAAGCTTCAATGGCCACCTGCTTTACGAGCCATGGTCGATCAAGACCAAGTCCGGCACCCCGTTCCGTGTTTTCTCGGCATTCTGGCGCGCCGCACATGAGGCCGGCGAGCCTGGCCAGCCGCTTGGCGTTCCCTCGCGGCTAAACCTGTTCAATGGTCCGTGCGGGCAGACGTCAACAACGGGTGTTCAACTTTCCGATCTGGCACTCGAGCCCTCATCTCCTGATTGGGCCGGCGGATTGCGCTCGAACTGGCGGCGCGGGGAAGCCGGCGCGCAGGCTCAGCTCGAACTTTTTTTGGAAGAGCATTTGAACGATTATGCCGATCTCAGGGATTTTCCTGACAGTTCGGCGACATCCCGGCTCTCGCCCTATCTGCGCTTTGGCAACATCTCGCCCCGGCAGCTATGGCACGCCACAGAGGCAGCCGCCCACGCCACCAATCCAGCGCTGCAGCGAAATCTCGAAAAATTCCAGTCCGAATTGGGGTGGCGTGAGTTTTCGTACCACCTGCTTTATTACAATCCCGAGATGTCGAGCGAAAACCTGCAAACCAGGTTCGACGGTATGCCTTGGCGGACAGATGCCGACGCACTTCGAGCGTGGCAGCTGGGCAAGACGGGGTATCCAATTGTCGATGCCGGCATGCGCGAACTTTGGACGACGGGGTGGATGCACAACCGGGTGCGCATGGTGGTTGCCTCGTTCCTCGTCAAGCACCTGCTGATCGACTGGCGCCAAGGCGAGACGTGGTTCTGGGACACGCTTGTGGACGCCGATCCGGCCAACAACGCGGCGAGCTGGCAATGGGTCGCCGGCTCCGGAGCGGATGCAGCTCCTTATTTCCGCGTTTTCAACCCGGTTCTCCAAGGCGAGAAATTCGATCCCGATGGCCGTTACGTCAAACGATGGCTGCCGGAACTTGCCGATGTTCCTCCATCCGTCATCCATCGGCCGTGGCAGCTCCCGAGTAAGGTCGAAGCTTACGCCGGAAGAATCGTCGAGCACGACCTGGCCCGTCGACGCGCGCTCGACGCTTTCAAATGCCTGGATTGACTACAACCGCCAAGCCGATCATCCGCGTGACAGCATGTTTATTGGCCGTACGGTTCAAGTCAGGCCGGCTCAAGACGAACCGGACGAATCCGATGTCAGCTGCATTCGCTTCTTTCCGAGAGAAAGGTGACGGCCGCTTGGTAGAGATCGCCATGAGCCCAGTCATTTCTGCTCCCTATATCGGTCGAAAAAAATACGGCTAAAGCTTCATTGTCTCTTTCGCATTCGACGCTGACGGATCTTTGCGAACGGGCGATGATCAAGTTGTTTTGATATTCGTCGGTTCTTATCGACACAAAATCTAGAAAAGATGGCTGGAGACAACAGCCGGTCTCCTCCCGCAATTCGCGTGCGCCTGCTTCTTGCCAGGTCTCGCCACGCATCTGATAGCCACCTGGCAATCCGAGCAACCCGTAGCCAGGCTGCTTTGCACGACGGATTACAAGCAATTCCCTTTTGGCGTTGTGGGCGAGCACAAAGACGGTTGTCGGCGTGTTGTCGTAAACTCGGCGCCCCGCCATGACCGGTATAGGCAGATCGGCCATGATCAACTTTTCCTACGCGCCATCTTCGTCGCCCCGCACTTTCTCATTTCCGCAATAGGTCAAGGCACGGATACCGTCTAGGTCGGCTAATCCCTCGTGGCAGTGATCCGCATGGCTCTCGCACCCGTAAACCTAGATAAGCATGCAGGAGGCTGGATTGGACGACATTCAGAAGCAAATCGAAAAAATCCGCAAGGCCATTCTGAACCACCCTAAACGTGAGCTTCTATTTGAGCTGGACACTATTCTTTCGATGGCACTCGAAGAATTGAAGCGCCTGAAGGCGAACAGGATTATTTAGAGCAGAACGTAAAATTTTCGTGGGTCTGGCTTGTGCCCATCCCGACACTAACTCGTTTACGCAATGGATCATCGAACCTTGACTGAGAATTTACCCTCCAACCATCCGGCGGTAAAATTCGGAAAAATCGGTGTGCTACTGATAAATTTGGGCACGCCAGATGCTACCGATCCCGCTTCGATACGCCGATATCTCGCAGAATTCCTTACGGATCGTCGTGTCATCGAATGGTCTCGTTGGCTCTGGTATCCCATACTCTACGGCATTGTGCTGAATACGAGACCGAAAAAAGTCGGGAAAGCCTACGAGACGATTTGGTGTCCCCCGTCAGCACCAATG
>JAFEEX010000033.1:0-121 GCA_018240895.1 Pseudomonadota bacterium
GGCGTTCAGTTCGGCCGAAGCCTGGGCCACGGTGTGCTTGCTTTCTTCCATTGCGGAAAGATAGACCACCTCACCAGTGACCTTGCCGTCAATGATCCGGCGGTACGGGGTTTCGATGAAG
>JAFEEX010000033.1:190-335 GCA_018240895.1 Pseudomonadota bacterium
TTCCGGCGTTTCGATCGGGCAGATCCGGCCATAGTGCGTCGGGTGAACGTCGCGCACTTCAAAACCGGCGCGCTCACGGGTCAGGCCGCCCGGCCCAAGTGCCGAAACGCGGCGCTTGTGAGTCACTTCCGACAGCGGGTTGGTC
>JAFEEX010000033.1:398-8387 GCA_018240895.1 Pseudomonadota bacterium
GGTCGACACGTCGACGCTGCTCATCCGTTCCTTGACCGCGCGTTCCATCCGCAGCAGGCCGACGCGGTACTGGTTTTCCAGCAGCTCGCCCACCGAACGGACCCGGCGGTTACCCAGGTTGTCGATGTCATCGACTTCGCCCTTGCCGTCCTTCAGGTTCACCAGTTCCTTGACCACGGCCAGGATATCCTCGGTCCGCAGCGTGGTGATGGTGTCTTCCGCATCAAGGCCCAGACGCATGTTGAGCTTGACCCGGCCCACGGCCGACAGGTCATAACGGTCGGGATCGAAGAACAGGCCGTCAAACAGCGCTTCGGCGGTTTCGCGCGTCGGCGGCTCGCCCGGGCGCATCACGCGGTAGATGTCAGCCAGCGCATGATCGCGGTCTTCGGCCTTGTCAGCCTTCAGCGTGTTGCGGATCCACGGCCCGGTGGTGACGTGATCGATATCGAGCAGGTCGATCTGGTCGATCCCCGCCTTGTCGAGCGCATCAAGGTTTTCGGGGCTGACTTCATCGCCGGCCTCAATCCAGATGCGGCCCGTGCTTTCGTCGATCAGGTCACGCGCGGAATAGCGGCCGAAGATTTCCTCGGTCGGGATCAGCAGTTCGGCCAGGCCGTCCTTTTCCGCCTTGTTGGCGGCGCGCGGGGAAATCTTGGCCCCGGCGGGGAAGATCACTTCGCCGGACTTGGCATCAACGATGTCGAAAGCCGGCTTCTGCCCGCGCCATTGCTCGGCGATATAGGGCAAGCGCCAGCCGCCTTCGCCGCGCTTCCAGGTGACGGTCTGGTAGAAGAAGTTGAGGATGCCTTCGTCATCAAGGCCCAGCGCGTGCAGCAGCGCGGTAACCGGCAGCTTGCGCTTGCGGTCAATCCGGACGTTGACGATATCCTTGGCGTCGAATTCGAAATCGAGCCACGACCCGCGATAGGGAATGACCCGCGCGGCAAACAGGTATTTGCCGCTGGAATGGGTCTTGCCGCGGTCATGGTCAAACAGCACGCCCGGCGAACGGTGCATCTGGCTGACGATCACGCGTTCGGTGCCGTTGATGATGAAGGTGCCGTTCTCGGTCATGAGCGGCATATCGCCCATGTAAACGTCCTGCTCCTTGATATCCAGGACTGAACGGGTCTCGGTCTCGGCATCCACCTCGAACACGATCAGGCGCAGCGTGACCTTCATCGGCGCGGCATAGGTGATTCCGCGCTGGCGGCACTCGGTGGTGTCGTACTTGGGGTCTTCCAGTTCGTAGTGGACGAAGTCCAGTTCGCTGGTGCCCGCGAAATCGCGGATCGGGAAGACCGAGCGCAGGGTCTTTTCCAGCCCGCTGACATAGCCGGTGGCCGGGTCAGAGCGCAGGAACTGCTCATACGATTCGCGCTGAACCTCGATCAGGTTCGGCATCTGCACCACTTCGTGGATATCGCCGAAGATCTTGCGGATGCGGCGCTTGGCCGATGCGCGCGTGGTGGGAAGGGCCTTGGTTGCCATGAGGAGAACGTGCCTCTTTCGCTTGCTGGCCGGAGGGGAAAATCCGGCGAAAAACTGTGCCACGCGCGGGATTGTGGCGTCCATCAGACGGCAAAAGGGCCGCAGGACAACAGCCTCCGTTTCACGGAAGCGGCCCGCAGCCTTTGGCGTCAGATGAAATGTCCGGTGCTTCCTTCCGTGGACGCCCCCCGCGCAAGAGGCGCCCTTGCTCGAAGCGCTGGGCAGGGCGCGCATATAGGTATGGGGTGTTGGATTGTCAAAGGGGGAGCTGAGGAGATAATTCGATCTCGTTCCGTTCACGTATCAACGCGTATGGGTCGTCCGCACGGCCGGTGATTTTTGTCCGCTGTGCGATGTCTTGCAGCCTCTTTGAACCTGTATAATATCGTCCACGGCGTTCGCCGTGCGGAATGAGTAGCTCTACTTCGCAAAGTTTGCGCAGATCACGGCTTGCTACGACATCGGACAGATCATTTTCTGAACGATATTGACCCGCACGCACACGAAATCCAAGTGCGCCGTCCATAAGTGCAATATTCATTCTGTCATTTAATCCGTTTGAAGCAGATATTCGACTAATTTCACCATATATTTTCCCATACCATTCGTTTCGTCTCACAATTGTTTGTGCCTGCTGGAAGTGTGCGCGTAAACAGAATTGAATCCACGCGTGAGCATCATTTCCTGGCTGCCATGAACCCTGTCCCGTTTGGGCCAGAATATCATAGTAAGCAGGAGTGTTCCGACCAAGCCACTCTTCAATGGAGGAAAAGACTGGACTGATGATTCCATCTCTGGAGAGAACAAGCGTTTGCAATGCGCGTGCCATGCGCCCGTTTCCATCCTTGAGTGGATGGATCATGGTGAAATTGAGATGAGCCATCGCGGCTTTCACAACAACAGGGCACTCGGTCGGCGTGTTCAAATAAGCCACAAGTTCGTCAATAAGTTGAGGAATTAGAAGGGCATCCGGCCCCTCATACACTCGTTCATCGGTAGCCTCATTGACAACGTAGACGTCATCAGGTCTCCAGCGCCCCGGCATCTTTTTCAAGCTATGCTGCAGCATCATAAAATGAAGGCTGCGGATCAATTGGGGGTGGTATTCGAATTGCCCGTCTTCTGATAACTGCAATATATAAGTCATGGCGTTTCGATATCCAATTATTTCACGCCAAGTCTTTTCGTTTGCATCCATCGGCTCCTCATCATCCACGGCGGCAATCGCGTCATCCATTGTGGCATGATAGCCTTCGATGCTGTTTGATCCTTGAATCGCTCGAGCGATAGTGCTCCGACGTAGCATTCCACTCCATCGCTGCGGATTGGCCTGAACGTAGTGCCTAAGCCTCTGACGAAGCTCGTTTATCATTTCTACGACCGCGTGATCTTCCTGCGTTAGATCGGGAACTTTGTAGAGTGGCATATATAAAAACCTTGCGTCGAATATATAAATATATTTTATAAAAATGTCGCTGTCAATTTATATTTTCCTCGTGGATTGCGATCCCGAGGGGGCACCACGATTAAACGGACCCAATCCTTGACTTCGTCCCGCCCCCTGCTATCAGCCCGCCCCGACTGGCAGCGGATTCGACCAAAGCCCGTCATCCGTCCGAGACCGCTGCTGAGGGTTTCCCTCTTAATTTGCAGCCTAGACGGGGACAGAGATTTTCGCGGCCACTTGCCCGGCAAGTGACGCAATTGGCGTGGTTCACACGTCCTCCTTCCCCTTCGCACGGACTCGCCCGTGGCGCATCAGCGCCATGGACAACGTAGCCGGCCGTGCGGGTGCAAGCCCGAACGGTCATTTTGAAGGAGTAAGGCATGGATCGTTCGCAGAAAGCCGAATCGGTCGCTTCGCTCAACGCAGCTTTCGCCGAGGCGGGCGTGGTGGTGATCACCCGCAACCTCGGGCTGACGGTGGCCCAGTCCACCGTTCTGCGCGGAAAGGTGCGCGATGCGGGCGCGACTTACAAGGTTGCGAAGAACCGTCTTGCCAAGCTTGCCATCCAGGACACCGACTACGCCGGCATCGGCGAGTTCCTGACCGGCCCGACCGCGATCGCCACTTCGGCGGACCCGGTTGCCGCCGCGAAGGCGGTCGTCGAATTCGCCAAGACGAACGACAAGCTCGAAATCGTCGGCGGATCGATGGGGGCGCAGGTTCTGAACGCGGAAGGGATCAAGGCGCTCGCCTCGATGCCGTCGCTTGATGAACTGCGCGCCAAGCTCATCGGCCTGGTCCAGGCACCGGCCACCAAGGTCGCCCAGCTCACCACCGCTCCGGCGGCGAAGCTGGCGCGGGTCTTTGGTGCCTATGCCGCCAAGGATGCTGCTTAAGACGTTTCCACACGATTTACCAAAGCATGGGCGCCGCCCGCTTTGGCCACCAATTAGGAGTGAACCATCATGGCTGATATTGCCAAGCTTGTTGAAGAACTTTCGAAGCTGACCGTTCTCGAAGCCGCCGACCTTGCCAAGGCGCTTGAAGAAGCCTGGGGCGTAAGCGCTGCTGCTGCCGTTGCCGTTGCTGCCCCCGCGGGCGGCGGCGCTGCTGCCGAAGCGGCCGAGGAAAAGACCGAATTCGACGTGATCCTGACCGGTGACGGCGGCAACAAGATTGCCGTCATCAAGGAAGTCCGCGCGATCACCGCGCTGGGCCTGACCGAAGCCAAGGCGCTGGTCGANNCACCAACAAGGCCGACGCCGAAGAAATCAAGAAGAAGATCGAAGCCGCTGGCGGCACCGTCGAAATCAAGTAATTTCGGCGCGATCCTTCACGGATTTCAGGAAAGGGCGGTCCGCAAGGGCCGCCCTTTTCGTTTGGGCGGCTGTGCGGGTGACTTCAGTCTGGTTGGTTTGACTGGAATGGTGAGGGGGCGGTCGAAGCCCTCTCCCCTTCAGGGGAGAGGGTTGGGAGAGGGGGAGGCGGGTCTGCCCCGCTCAACTCCGGCTAGCGGGCAGGCCCGCAAGCCTGCATATCTCTCCCCTGAAAGGAGAGAGAGCAGGATATGCAAGTTGTGTCAGCTTCCCGCATCCAACATCGCCAATGCGAATATTGCCGCAGCCCTTGATCGGCCCCGCCCGATCGCTCATCCCGCCCCTCGCAACAACATCCCAAGAAGAAAGGGCCGGAACTTTCGCCCCGACCCCTTCCGATGCGACCCGAAGGACCTGAAGTTATGGCTTACTTCAGTGTCTTCAGGTATGCGATCACGTCCTTGCGCGCGGCTGGATCGGACATTCCAGCGAAGGTCATCTTGGTGCCGGGCACCAGTTTCATCGGGCTGGTCAGATAGGCATCAAGCGTCTTGTCATCCCAGGTCAGCTTGGCGTTCTTCATCGCGTCGCTGAAGGCATAGCCGGCGATTTCGCCCGACCTGGTGCCATAAACACCGGCCAGACTCGGTCCGACGCCCATCACGCCCGGTTGGGTTGAATGGCACGCGGCACACTGGGCGAAGGCGGCGGGTGCTGCGCCAGCCGCAGTGGCGGAGGCTGCCGTAGCGGCAGCGGAATTGTCAGGGGCAGAGGGACTTGGCGATCCACCAGCCGCATCGTCCTTGGGCGATCCGCAGGCCGCAGCAGTCATGGCCAGAATTGCAACAAGGGCAATCCGGAATGTCATATCGCCAGGCCCCTCCTTTACAGCATCCCGTTTCTGCGACGCCGAACGATTATCCATTAAGCAAAATCGGGATTGCGTTGAAAGTGACAATTGCGGGGGAGCGTTGCATTATTCGCACGGTGGCGACGAGAAGTGCCGTGCGCGCGCCGAATTGCCTTTATTCGGTAACAGTCCGCACCTATCCGGGCCGGCTTTATGTCTGACGCTCAGGCCCTTTCACCCTGGCGCACGGAATTGCGCGCAACGCTGCATCTCGCGGTGCCGCTGGCGGCTGCCAACCTGCTGCAGATGCTGGTCTATGCGATCGATGTGATTTTCGTGGCGCGGCTGGGGGAAACCACGCTGGCCGCCGCTTCGCTGGCGACCACGCTGTTCGGGCTGATGATGTGGTGCTTTTCCGGGCTGACCGGAGCCTGCGCCCCGCTGATCGCTGCCGAACTGGGGCGGCGCGCCCACGCCGTGCGCGAGGTGCGGCGCAGCCTGCGCATGGCGCTGTGGCTGGCCATCGGCTGCGGCGCGGCGGGCATGGTGGTGTGCGCCCGGGGGGAGGCGATTCTGCGGCTGGCTGGCCAGAATGCCGAAGTGTCACGCCAGGCCGGGCAGTTCCTGACCATCCTGTTGTGGGCAATGATCCCCAATGTCCTGGCCAGCGTGCTGCGCAATTTCGTTTCCACGCTGGGGCGTCCGGTCTTTGCAACGCTGATCACCGTGCTGGCGATCGTGGTCAATGCGCTGGGCAACTATGCCTTCGTGTTCGGGAATCTTGGCGCGCCGGCGCTCGGGCTGGATGGATCGGCGATTTCCAGCGTGCTGACCGCCTGCGCGATGCTGGCGGCCTATGTGGTGGCGATCGCCTCTGACAGGCGGATGCGCCGCTATCACGTGTTCGGGCGCTGGTGGCGGCCGGAATGGGCGCGCCTGCAAGAACTGCTGCGGATCGGTATGCCGATTGCGCTGATCATTCTGGCGGAAGGCGGGCTGTTTTCCAGCGCGGCGTTCCTGATGGGGCTGATCGGCCAGGCGGAACTTGCCGGCCACACCGTGGCCTTGCAGGTGGCGGCGCTGGCCTTTCAGATTCCTTTCGGGATCGGCCAGGCCGTGACCATCCGGGTCGGGTACTTTTACGGCGCGGGGGACCGCGCGGCCATTGCTCTGGCGGGCCGCGCCGCATTGGTGCTGGCGCTGCGCTATATGGCGCTGCCGGCCGCGCTGATGCTGTTTGCGCCGCAGCTGGTCTTGCGGCTCTATGTCGATCCGGCTGCGCCGCAAAACGCGGCGATGGTTGGCTATGCGGTGCAGTTCCTGATGGTTGCAGCCGCGTTCCAGCTGTTTGACGGAATGCAGGCCGTGCTGGCCGGAGCCTTGCGCGGCCTGCAGGATACCCGGGTGCCGATGCTGATCGCGCTGGGGGGATATTGGATCGCGGGCTTTTGCACCTCGGTCGTTCTCGGCTTTCTCGCCCCGCTTGCCGGGCTGGGGATATGGATCGGGTTGGCGGTGGGGCTGGTGGTGGTTTCGATCCTGCTGGGCTGGCGTTGGCGCAACCGCGAGCGGCTGGGGTTGGTTTCGCGGTCATAGGCCTGGAATCAAACAATTCACTTGCCTGCATTCCCTTCTTTGCATTAATAATAAACAGTTCGGAAAATATTCCAAAATCGACAAGCCCGGCCCTGGGTCGCTTCCGGGTCCTAAGCAACCGTCGTCTCGTGGCGATGTTGAGGCGTGGAGATTTGTTATGGGAAGATTGAACAAGATGATGCTGCGGATGAGCATCTTGGGATTTGCAACGTGTGTTGCTAGCGGGGCAAGCGCGAGCACGATTACATTTAACACACTTTGCAGCGGAGTGGAGACCGGGGCTACGTGTACGGAGTCTGGGTTTGACTACAAGGGACTCAGTGGAGGGCTTACTGCGGGTGCTTTCGGGGGGGGTGTCATACACCGGGGGACTTTGGGACGGATATAATCAAATTACTGGTGTTGGCGGTGGCGGCGTAACTCTGGCTATAGTTAAAGTCGGATCGGGTTTATTTACATTTCAGGGATTGGATTTTTTACCTGTGTTGGGAGAGCCATTGATGGGGCCGCCAACAACTTTTCAAACAATAGGTGTTTATGGATTGTTAAATGGAAATTTTGTCGGATCGGCAAGTTTTACTGCCTTAAATACCAATCCTTATGGCGGATTTAATTGGGTTACTTTTGGGCCAAGTTCCCTAAATTCAATCAATATTGATGCACTTTACATTGGTATTGCTGGATCAAATGGTATCGGCGGATCGGATTCGCCCTTTTCCCAATCCGTTCGCAATGTGCAACTCGGCGCTGCGGTGCCTGAACCTGCTACCTGGGCACTTGTGCTTGCAGGCTTTGGTCTGATCGGCGGCGCGCTGCGTCGGCGACCGGTGGCGAGGGCGCGTTGCAGCGCAGGCTGAACGTCGCTTAATGGAGGCATGATTGCGCCACCCATCAGCTCCTTCACGGGAGCAGTTGGGTGGCGTTCTCCGACGCGAGTCAGGCGGGCTGGCGTTGGTGTGCTGCATATGTTTGAGGCTTCGAAAGCGATCGCTTTCGCCGCTCTCGGGCGAGGCAGGTCGCCGTTCGAGAGGGGGCCGAATATTCGGCTTGCCAAGCGAAACAAAATTCCCGGCCGCAACTCCTTGACGCCACCAAATCGTGTACCCATATGCGCCCCGCTGGCACTCTCATGCGGGGAGTGCCAATCATCTTTGTTGAACCCGTTATCAGAGAGAGGGCTTACCCCCATGGCATTTCGTCCGTTGCACGACCGCGTGCTCGTTCGCCGCGTAGAGGCCGATGAAAAGACCGCCGGCGGCATCATCATTCCCGACAGCGCCAAGGAA
>JAFEEX010000034.1 GCA_018240895.1 Pseudomonadota bacterium
CAGCGTGCGCACCACGGGCGCGAGGGGCGGGGCCTTCTGGGCGATGGCGACGTAGACGCAGAACATGTTCTGGCCTTTCTGGTTGATGATCGCATCGACCGCGACGGCGGTCTTGCCGGTCTGGGGGTCGCCGATGATCAGCTCGCGCTGGCCGCGGCCAACGGGGACAAGCGCGTCGATCGCCTTCAGCCCGGTCTGGACCGGTTCATTGACCGACTGGCGCGGGATGATGCCGGGGGCCTTGACCTCAACCCGCTGGCGCTTGGCGTCCTTGATCGGACCCTTGCCGTCAATCGGGTTGCCCAGCGCGTCAACCACGCGGCCCAGCAGTCCCTTGCCGACGGGAACGTCAACGATGGTGCCGGTGCGCTTTACCACATCGCCTTCGCGGATTTCGGCGTCCGAGCCGAAGATCACGACGCCGACATTATCGGCTTCAAGGTTGAGCGCCATGCCCTGTACGCCGTTGGCGAATTCGACCATTTCGCCGGCCTGGACGTTATCCAGTCCGTGAATGCGGGCGATACCGTCACCCACCGACAGCACCGAACCGACTTCAGAGACCTGAGCCTCTGTGCCGAAGCTGGCGATCTGGTCCTTGATGACCTTCGAGATTTCAGCGGCGCGGATATCCATGTTCAGCCTTTCATCGACTTCTTGACGGGCACAGGGGCTTTCAGCCCTTCATTGCCTGCGCGAGTGTATTCAAACGGGTGCGGATAGAGCTGTCGATCTGGGTCGAGCCAATCCTGACGACAAGGCCGCCGAGAAGCTCGGGATCGACCTTTGCGGTAATCTTTACGTCCTTGCCCTGGCGCGCCTTGAGCTTTTCCCCAAGCTGTTCGAGCTGGGCGGCGCTCAGCGGGTGGGCGCTGGTTACTTCGGCGCTCGCTTCGCCGCGGGCGGCGGCGGCGATGGTGCCAAAGGCGCGGATCACATCGGGCAGCGCGGCCAGACGGCGGTTGGCGGCCAGCACGCCAAGGAAATTCTTCGTCAGCGCTGAAAGGCCGAGTACGCCGGCCACACCATCTATCGCCTTGGCCGCGGCATCGCGCCCGATCTGTGGATTGCGAATCAGCGCCGAGAGATCAGCCGAACCGAGAATCGCCTGACCAAGCTTGTCGAGATCGGATTCGACCGCGGTGACGGCTTTCTGCTCGCTTGCCAGATCATAGAGTGCAGAGGCGTATCGCCCTTGCAGACTGGCCGTAATGCCGCCGGAAATCTCCACGCGCTCAGGTTCCTTGCATCGGGTGCGTTGACAGGGCGGACCCGGCGCATGACTGCACCACCACCCTTGGGACGGGGGCGCGCATAGCATGATTGTGCTGCGATGCAAGGTGGGGTTAGACCATTCGCCAATCCAGACGCAGCGAAAGACGAGTGATGGGCGAAACGATCCACCTGACAATGAGCGATGGCCACGCCATGCCGTGCTATCACGCCATGCCCCAGGGCGAGCGGCGGGGCGGGCTGATCCTGGTGCAGGAGATATTCGGGGTTACCGATCACATTCGCGAACTGTGTGACGAATATGCCGCCGATGGTTATGAGGTGCTCAGCCCCGGCCTGTTTGACCGGCAGCAGCCGGGCTGCGAGCTGGGCTATTCCGGCGCGGACTGGGAACGTGCGGTGGAGATTGCGCGCAAGGAGCATGACTGGGATCAGGGCCTTGACGATACGGCGCGCTGCATTGCCTGGATGAAGGAGCGGGGAGGGCCGGTGTTCATCCTGGGCTATTGCTTCGGTGGTTCGGTCGCCTGGCGGATGGCGCAGCTTTCAGGCGATCTGGACGCGGCGAGCTGCTATTACGGCGGCCATATCGCCACCCGCTTTGCCGACGATGCGCCGCGCTGCGCAACGATCACCCATTTCGGCCGCTTCGATTCGATGGTGCCGATCGAGCCGGTCGAAGCGCTGATCGCCAAGGCGCATCCCACCGCGCAGCACTTCGTTTACGAGGCCGGGCATGGCTTCAACTCGGACCGGCGCAAGGACTATCATCCTGAGAGCGCCGAACTGGCCAAGGAGCGGACCCTGATGCTGTTCCGCGCGCTTGGGGGCTGACATGGCGCGCATTCTCATCGTCCTGCCGCAGACCGATTTCGACCCGACCGAGGTCGCCTTCCCGTGGACTGTCTGGACCAAGGCCGGACATCAGGTGTGCTTCGCCACCGAAACCGGTCAGCCGGGCAGTTGTGATCCGGTGACCCTGACGGGTGAGGGTTTGCCCGTTTTGGCCAAATCACTCCGCGCCCGGGCCGAGGCGCGCGCGGCCTATGCCGCGATGATCGCCGATCCGGAATATCGCCGCCCGATCACTTGGGCGGCGGCGCGCGCCGGGGACTTTACCGCGCTGCACTTTCCCGGCGGCCACGCGCCGGGCATGAAGGCCTATTGCGAAAGTGCAGAGGTGATGCGGTTGGCGCGTGAGGCTTTCGCTGCCAGCCAGCCGGTCAGCGCGGTGTGCCACGGCATATTGCCTCTGGCGCGCAGCGGGGTGCTGGAAGGACGGCGCACCACGGCGCTGACCGCGATGCAGGAAGACATTGCAGTGGGCCTGACCCGCCGGGCGCTGCCGGGCCATTACCGGACCTATCCAGAAACGGTGGAGGCCGAGGTTACCCGCCTGATCGGTGCCAAAGGGCGGTTCGAGCGGGGGCCGCTGGTTCCGCGCTATGCCAATGCCAAGGCTCCCCACGCCGGTTTCGTGGTGCAAGACCTGCGCTATCTCTCCGCGCGCTGGCCGGGTGATGCCTGGACCCTGGCGGAACGGATGCTTGATCTGCTTTGAGCGCAAGGTGCGGGACGCGCGGCGCTTTGTAATGCGGCATCACTTGCTCTCACAAGGAGACTTGCCATGATGCAAACCATGATCGACGCCGATGAAGCCTGGACCGCCGTTCTTGCTCGCGACCGTGCGAGCGATGGGCGTTTCGTTACCGGGGTTCTGACCACCGGGATCTATTGCCGTCCGTCCTGCGCTGCGCGGCATCCCCGGCGGGAGAACGTGCGCTTCTTTGCCGATGGGGCCGCGGCGCGCGCTGAGGGGCTGCGGCCATGTCTGCGCTGTTCGCCCGATGACGTCAGCCGTGATGAGCGCGCGGTGCTGGCGGCGATCGCGGCGATCAAGGCGGCGGGCCAGCCGCTCGCGCTGGCCGATCTGGCCGGAGAGGAAGGCTATTCTCCGGCGCATTTCCAGCGGGTGTTCAAACGCCACACCGGCCTGTCCCCCGCAGCCTATGCCCGCGCGCTGATGGCCGAGCGTGCCGCGGATGCGCTGACCGGCGAGGGCAACGTGACCGGGGCGATCTATGCGGCGGGCTATTCCGCGCCATCACGGTTTTACGAAGGAACACAGGGGAGACTGGGAATGACGCCATCGGCCTGGGCCAACGGGGGCAGGGGCGCGACGATCCACTGGGCGGTGGTTGATACCTCGCTGGGGCGGATGCTGGTTGCGGCGACGGCCAAAGGGGTGTGCCGCCTGTCGTTTAACGAGGGGCGTGAGGCGCTGGAAACGCGCTTCCCCCAGGCCGAACTGGTCGAGAGCGGGGCTGATTTTGAGCGCTTGCTGGCCCAGGTGGTCGCGGCGGTCGAGGCACCCGGAGACTTCGCGCACATCCCGCTCGACGTGAAAGGCACCGCCTTTCAAGAAGCCGTGTGGCGTGAATTGCAGCGCATCCCTTCGGGCGAAACGCGGACCTATGCCCAGCTTGCCTCTGCCGTCGGCCGGCCCAAGGCGGTGCGCGCGGCGGGCAGCGCCAACGGGGCGAACAATGTTGCGGTGTTGATTCCGTGCCACCGGGTGATCCGCACGGGTGGCAATCTGGGCGGTTACGCCTATGGTCTGGAAATCAAGCGCAAGCTGCTGGAAAAGGAAGCGAAATGACTGACAAGGTTACGGCAGGCAAGGTTGAGGCGTTCCGCGCGCTGCACGTTCCCGGCGATCCGCTGGTGCTGTTCAACATCTGGGACGGCGGCAGCGCCAAGGTTGTTGCCGAGGCGGGAGCCAAGGCGATCGCCACCGGCAGCTATGGTGTGGCAGAGGCGCAAGGGTTCAAGGATGGAGAGGGCTTTCCGCTGGACCGCGCGCTTGACGTGCTGGAAGGCGTGCTGCGTGTGACTGACCTGCCGGTCACTTTCGACATGGAATCGGGCTATGGCGCGACCCCGGCGGAGGTAGGCCAATCGGTGGTGCGGGCCTTTGCTGCGGGCGCGGCCGGGATCAACATGGAAGACCGGATGCCTGGCGAAACTGCGCTGGTGCCCATCGCCGATCAGGCGGCGCGGATCGCTGCAGCAGCCGCCAGCGGGATATTCGTCAATGCCCGGACCGATACCTTTCGCGGCCAGCCAGCCGAAAGCCACGGCGCGTTGGTCGATCAGGTGCTGGAACGGGCGCGGGCCTTTGCCGATGCCGGGGCAGGCGGGCTGTTCGTTCCCTTCACCACCGATCGCGCCGCGCTGGCCGCGATCTGTGAAAAGTCACCGTTGCCGGTCAACATCATCTGGAACCCCGTGTTCCGTGATCGCGCGGAACTGGCCGCACTGGGCGCGGCGCGGATCAGCCATGGGCACCGCCCCTGGGCAGCGGCGATGGACTGGCTGGGCGCGGCGGCAAAGACGGTGCTGGGCGGGGGCAAGCCGCCCTATGACGAGGCTTGACAATGCTCTGTGTTACTGTATTAATACAATAATACAGTAACCGATTTCGGAGAGAATTGCGTGAGCCAGATCAAGCCGGCCGATGGGTCGTTGCCTCTGCGAATCCTGCGCTATCCATTGACCGCGATGATCCTGGGCTTTGCGGTATTGTCACTCGCCTATGTCTTGTCCGCGCAGCCGGCAAGCCGGGCCATGCCGTGGCACGGTACGCCGCTGCAGGCGCTGGTAGCCCTTGTCGGCGCAGCGCTGGGGATTGGCCTTTACAAGCTGTTTTGTCGCTATGTCGAAGGCGTTCCGGATTTCGAATTTCCACTGGCCAGCGCAGGGCGCGAACTTGGCGCCGGGTTGCTGTTCGGCTTCCTGCTCTTTTCGGCGATGACCGGGGTGGTCTGGTTGCTGGGCGGCATCCAGTTTCACGGGGTGCGCGGCATGGGCAACCTGTGGGGGATGATGGCGCTGGGAATCCTCTCGGGCACCTTCGAGGAGATTTTGTTTCGCGGCATCCTGTTCCGCCGGATCGAAACGATGCTGGGAACCTGGGCGTCGCTGGCGATTACCTCGATATTGTTCGGCGTGGGTCACATCTTCAACCCCGGGGCTACCTGGTTCAGTTCCTTCGCCATTTCGGTTGAGGCAGGCATCCTGCTTTGCGCGGCCTATTTGGTCACGCGGCATCTGTGGTTCCCGATCGCGATTCATGCGGCGTGGAATTTCACCCAGGGCTGGGTGTTCAGCATCCCGGTTTCGGGCGGCGCGGCGCCCGAAGGCCTGCTCATCACCACCCGGTCCGGTCCGCAATGGCTGACCGGCGGCGACTTCGGACTGGAAGCGAGCGCGGTGGCCATGGTCGTCGCTACACTGGCCGGGGTCGTGCTGCTGACCCTCGCAATCCGCCGCGACGGGGTGCGTCCGCCGATATGGGTGAGGCGCAAGGCCGATCAGACAAACGAATAGGGATCGATGTCCACCCCCACCCGCACCCCCGGCGGGAAATTTAGCGCGCCGAGCCATTCGCGGATCACCTCCTGCACCTGTGCGCTGCGGCGGGCGTTGATCAGCAGGCGATAGCGATAACGGCCGCGCAGCAGGGCGAGCGGGGCGGGGGCGGGGCCAAGCACCAGCACGTCGGGCAGGTTGGGCGCAGCGCCGCCGATCGCGCGGGCGGCATCGCGCGCTTCAGCCTCGTCCTCGCTGCTGACGATGATCGCGGCCCAGCGTCCGAACGGTGGTGCGCCCGCCTCGCGCCGCGCATCGGCTTCGGCTTCATAGAACGCGTCGCGGTCTCCAGCGGCGAGGGCGGCGATCACCGGGGCTTCGGGATGGCGCGTCTGGATCAGGACCAGGCCCGGCTTTTCCCCGCGCCCGGCGCGCCCCGCAACCTGGGCGATTTGCTGATAGGTCCGCTCGCCCGCGCGCAGATCCCCCCCTTCAAGGCCAAGATCAGCGTCGACCACGCCCACCAGCGTCAGTTCGGGAAAGTGATAGCCCTTGGTGACAAGCTGGGTGCCAATGATCACGTCGATCGCCTTGCCCTCGGCTGCGGCAACGAAAGCCCCGATCTTTTCCGGGCTGTTCAGCGTGTCCGACGTGACCAGCGCCAGCCGCGCCCCGGGCAGGATCTCCGCCACCTCGTCAGCGATGCGCTCCACGCCCGGACCGCAGGCGACCAGGCAATCGCCGGTATGGCATTCCGGGCACTGCTCCGGCACCGGCACCTCGTGCCCGCAATGGTGGCAAGCCAGCCGCCGCGACAGGCGGTGTTCGACCAGCCAGGCGCTGCAGTTGGGACACTGAAAGCGATAGCCGCAATGGCGGCACAGCGTCAGCGGGGCGTAACCGCGGCGGTTGAGGAACAGCAGCGATTGCTCACCCCGGTCAAGCCGGTCGCGCAGTTCGGCCACCAGTCGCGGGGCGAGCCAGCGCCCGCGTTCGGGGGCCTGTTCGCGCAGGTCAAGCACCTCGATCGCGGGCAATTCCGCCCCGCCGAACCGGGCGGGCAGGTCAATCTTTGCATAGACCCCGGCCTCGGCCAGTTGCAGCGATTCAAGCGCGGGGGTGGCGCTGGCCAGGATCACCGGGATCGCTTCAAACCGCGCACGGATCACCGCCACGTCACGAGCGTTATAGCGCACCCCGTCGTCCTGCTTGAANNTAGGGCATGAACAGCG
The DNA here is from genome assembly GCA_018240895.1 of Pseudomonadota bacterium. Lineage (GTDB taxonomy): Bacteria > Pseudomonadota > Alphaproteobacteria > Sphingomonadales > Sphingomonadaceae > Novosphingobium. The sequence goes on from JAFEEX010000034.1 coordinate 6,837, forward strand.
CGGAGCGCGCGCCGACCACCACCTGCGCTTCTCCCGAAACGATCGCCCGCCAGGCGCGGCGGCGCTCGCTTTGCTTCAGGCTGGAATGCCACAGCACCGGCGGCACGCCAAAGCGCGCCTCAAACCGGCGCAGGAAGTTTTCGGTCAGCGCGATCTCTGGCAGCAGCACCAGCACCTGCCGTTTATGGCGAATCGCCTCTGCCACGGCTTCGAAATAGCATTCGGTCTTGCCCGATCCGGTCACCCCGTCGAGCAGGAAGGGCGCAAATTTGCTTTCGCGTACCGCCGCGACGAACCGCTCCGCCGCCACGGCCTGATCGGGCGACAGATCGGGCGCGGCGTGATCGGGCCGGGCGCGGGGGTAGGGGCGATCAAGATCGACCGTTACCGCTTCAAGCATTCCGGCGCTGACCATGCCGCGCAGCACACCGTCCGATACGCTGGCCAGTTCCGCCAGTTCGCGGATGCTGGCCTGTTCGCCGTGCAGCGCGTCAAGCGCGGCGGCGCGCTGCGGGGTGAGGCGGGCGGGCTCGTGCCCGGTCAGGCGGTATTCGGTGGCCGTGCCCCCGCCGCGCAGCGCCGCCATTGATCCCAGCGCCATCCGCGCCACCGCATTCATCGGCGCGCAGTAATATTCAGCGGTCCATTCGATCAGGCGGCGCAGCGGCTCTGCCAGCGGCGGCACTGGCAAAACCTCAAGGATCGGACGCAGCCGGGTTTCGGCAACTTCATCGCCCGGCAGGCGCTGCGGTTCCCAGACGATCCCCAGCACCTGGCGCGGACCAAGCGGGGCCATTACTACAGAACCGAATTGTGTCGCCATTCCAGCAGGAAGGCGATAATCAAGGACGCTGAGAGCGGGATTGAAGACGAGGAGTCGAACGCGGGTCATAACCGGCGCCTATATGGGGCTGAGAACAGGCCGGCGTCACCCCTGCGATCGACATTGCGCACAAAGGAGCAGGGGAACCCATGCAATCAGGCCATGAAATGACATTCGCCCGCCGCGGCTTTCTGATCGGTGCGTCGGTTGGCGGGGCGCTGGCGCTGTCCGGCTGCACATCGCTTGGGGCATTGTCGGCAACTGATGCGCTACGCAAGCTGCTGACGCTGTCATCGCAAAACGCCTTTGCCAAACTGGCTGCGCCGGGCGGGTTCTGGGACAGCACGGTAGCGCGGATAGAACTGCCAGCGCTGTTTACCAACAGTACCGGATTGATGAAAACCTTGATGTTGTCAGACGCTTTTCGCGGACAGTTGCAGCATCAGTTGAACATCATCGCCGAAAAGGGCGCGGAGAAGGCTGCGCCGGTGGTGCTGGATACGGTAAAATCGATTTCCATCACGGACGCGACCAACATTCTGCAGGGCGGGCCGACTGCGGCAACATCATGGCTGCGCGGCCAGATGGGGCCGGCGCTGATCAACGCCATGATCCCCGGCCTGTCCGATGCGATCCGGACGAGCAGTGATCCGATTCTGGGCAAGGCAGTTTCGGCGCTGACCGGGGTCGATGCGGGCGGGGTTGCCCAATCGATCGCCAACCGGGCCGACAACGCGATCTGGTATCAGATCGGCGCGGAGGAAAGCGCGATTCGCGCTCATCCCGAAACGACTCAGGATCCCCTGCTGATTGGCGCGCTCAAGATTCTGTGACGCCTGCCGGTTCCAGCCGGGCTCCGGTCCCAGGCTTGGTCCCGCAGTGCAATCATGTCTATAGCGCAATCTGACTCGAATTCAGGAGCAGCCCCCCGTGAAGTTCTTTGCCGATACCGCCGAAATTGCCGACATCAAGGAACTGGCCGCCACCGGCCTGCTTGACGGCGTCACCACCAACCCCAGCCTGATCATGAAATCGGGCCGCGATTTTCATGAGGTGGTGAAGGAAATCTGCGCGGTGGTCGATGGTCCGGTCAGCGCCGAGGTGATCGCGCTGGATCACCCCACAATGATGAAACAGGCTGAAGTGCTGCGCAAGATTGCCGACAATGTCTGCATCAAGGTGCCGCTGACGCCCGATGGCCTGAAGACCTGCAAGGCGCTGACGGGCGAGGGCACGATGGTCAACGTCACGCTGTGCTTCAGCGCCAATCAGGCGCTGCTCGCCGCCAAGGCCGGGGCGACTTTCGTTTCGCCGTTTGTCGGCCGGCACGATGACAACGGCTGGGACGGGATGGAACTGATCGAGGCGATCCGCCTGATCTATGACAACTATGACTATCAGACCCAGATACTGGTCGCGTCGGTACGCCACGGCATCCACGTGCTGCGGGCTGCGGAGATCGGCGCCGATGTGATGACCGCGCCGCCATCAGTAATCTGGGGCCTGTTCAAGCACGTTCTGACTGACAAGGGCATCGAAGGGTTCCTGGCGGACTGGGCCAAGACCGGACAGTCGATCTGAAGGGGTTGGTTTGGGCAGCGCGCGTGTTTCGACAAGCTCACCATGAGCGGGTGTTGGAAAGGGTTTCACGCACTGCCCCCGCTCAGCCTGAGCTTGTCGAAGCACACGCGCTGCCCTAGCCCGATCTGACCATGTCCGACGAATCCCCCCTAGACCGGTTCAAATCCGTCCTCGCCGGCACGGCCCGCGCAGTCGCGCACGAGCCTGAGGTTGAGGTGGCGTGGACTGCTGACAACCCGGTGCAGAACGGCAAGAACCTGCGCCTGCCCATGCCGGGGCGCGCCCTGCCGCGTGATCAGGCGATGGAGGCGCGCGGCTTTGCTGACAGTTTCGCGCTGCGTCTGCGCCACCATGACGAGGCGCTGCACGGCCGGCTCGCCCCGGCCGAGCCGACCGCACGCGCCGCCTTCGACACGGTTGAGGCGGTACGCTATGAAGCGCTGGGCGCGCGCGCCTATCCGGGGATGCGCGGCAACCTTGATGCGGCGCAAGTGGTCCGCACCCAGGGCGATCCGATCGCGCGGGCGAGCCGCCCTGACGAGGTGCCGCTGCCCACCGCGCTGGGCTTGATCCTGCGCGAACACCTGACCGGCCAGCCGGTGCCGGCAGCGGCTCAGGCCGGGGTAGAGATGGTGCGCGGCTGGATAGAGGAGCGCGCCGGGGCCGATTTTGACGCGCTTGCGCTCAGCCTTGATGATCAGCAGGCTTTCCAGCGTCTCTCGCTCGATATGCTTCAGCATCTTGAACTGACCCGCGCCGATCAGCTTGAACCCGACACCGAAGACGCTGAGGACGAGGAAGGCGAGGACGACGGCGAGGAGCAGCCCGACGACAGCGAGGGCGCAGAAAACCAGAACCCTGCCGAAGCCGCCGCCGAACCCAGCGACGGCGAGGAGGAGGGCGAGAGCGAGGCCGAGCGTCAGACCGATGACCAGACCGGCGAAGCGGAAGAAGGGGATGAAAGCGAGGAGGGGATGCTCCCCGTTCGTCCCAACCGCCCGTGGACCGATATTCCCGCCAACTTCGACTACAAGGCCTACACCCAGGCTTTCGATGAAGTGATCGCCGCGCCCGAACTGTGCGATGAGGATGAACTGACCCGCCTGCGCGCCTATCTCGATGCGCAGCTCAAGGGCTTGCAGGGTGTGGTGACCAAGCTTGCCAACCGGCTGCAGCGCCGCCTGATGGCCCAGCAGAACCGGTCGTGGGATTTCGATCAGGAAGAGGGCCTGCTGGATGCCGCGCGGCTTGCCCGGGTGGTGATTTCGCCCGGCCACTCGCTGTCCTACAAGATTGAGCGCGACGTCGAATTCAAGGACACGATCGTTACCCTGCTGATCGACAATTCGGGATCAATGCGCGGCCGGCCAATCTCGATCGCGGCGATCAGCGCCGATGTGCTGGCGCGCACGCTGGAACGCTGCGGGGTGAAGACCGAGATCCTTGGCTTCACCACCCGCGCGTGGAAGGGCGGCCAAAGCCGGGAGGCGTGGCTGGCTGGCGGCAAACCGGCCCAGCCTGGCCGTCTCAACGATCTGCGCCATATCGTCTACAAGAAGGCTGATGAGCCTTATCGCCACGCCCGCAAGAACCTGGGGCTGATGATGCGCGAAGGGCTGCTCAAAGAGAACATCGATGGAGAGGCGCTGCTGTGGGCGCACACCCGCCTGCTCGCCCGGCCCGAGGATCGCCGCGTGCTGATGGTGATTTCTGACGGCGCGCCGGTGGATGACAGCACGTTGAGCGTGAACAGCGCCGGCTATCTTGAGCTGCACCTGCGCCGGGTGATCGACTGGATAGAAAAGCAATCGCCGGTGCAACTGGTGGCGATCGGCATTGGCCACGACGTAACCCGGTACTATCGCCGCGCGGTGACGATCATGGACGTGGAGCAGCTTGGCGGGACGATGATCGAGCAATTGGCCGGGCTGTTTGAGGGGGAAGGCAGGTAGGCGCGCATTGCCTGCGTGCTTACATTGTGCTAACTTCTAGGAATGAACGCCCCGATCGACAAGATCCAGCTGCAGTCCACCCTGCGCAAGATGGGCAATTCAACCGGGCTGATCGTGCCCAAGGTCATCCTGGACCAGCTCGGTCTGGAAAGCGGTGCCAAGGTTGAATTGCGGGTGGAAAACGGCGAATTGATCGCTCACCCGGAGCGGCGCAGGATCCGCGAAGGCTGGGAAGAAGACGCCAGGCGGATTGGTGCCGGACAGCCGACTCAGGAAGAGGCCGATTGGCTTGAGTTCGATGACCGGCTTGATGACGATAGCCCGATTCCGCCCGAGTGGTTGATTGCGGATAAGTCGTGACAGCGCCGAAGCGGGGCGAAGTGTGGCTCATCCGCCTTGATCCCACAGAAGGGAATGAAATTCGCAAAACGCGGCCATGCGTGATCATCAGTCCGGATGCCATGAACCGGCATCTGGGCACGGTAATCGTTGTACCGCTGACCAGTGGCAGCAAGCCCGCGCGTTTTCGCGCGGCCATTGCCTACCGTAATGTTCCCGGCTTCCTGCTTGGCGACCAAATTCGAACCGTATCGAAACTGCGCCTGTTGAAGCGGTTGGGCAGGCTGGACACGACGGCAACAAGCGCGGCACTTGGTGTGCTGCGCGACATGTTTGAGGAGTAGCTTGCGTTGAACGTCTCTGAAGCAGTCGCCAGCCGCCGTTCCATTCGCGCCTTTCTTGATCGCCCGGTCGATCCGGCGATCCTGCGCGGCGTGATGGAGCGGGCACAAAACGCGCCGTCTGGCGGCAATACCCAGCCGTGGAATGCGGTGATGCTGGCGGGCGAGCCGTTGCAGCGGCTGTTCGCCCTGGTTGAGGAAACCATCCCGCAAGGGCTTGCCGCCTATTCGGCAGAATACCCGATCTATCCGGCGGAGCTTGAGGGGCGCTACGCCGCCAGCCGCTTGGCCGTGGGCGAGGCGATGTATGCAGCGCTGGACATCCCGCGAGAGGACAAGGCCGGACGGATGGAGCAGTTCCGCCGTAACTTCAGCGGCTTTGGAGCCCCGGTGCTGATGCTGGTCCACACCCCGCGCTATATGGGCTTGCCGCAGTGGAGCGACATCGGGATGTGGTTGCAGACGGTGCTGTTGTTGCTGCGCGAGGAGGGGCTGGATAGCTGCGCGCAAGAGGCCTGGGCGGTTTACCAGAAACAGATCCGCGAGGTGGTGAAGATCCCCGATGATCACATCTTCTTCTGCGGTTGTTCGATCGGCTGGGGGGACAGGGATGCTGCGGTCAACCGCTTCCCGGTGCCGCGTGAGCCGCTGGACAATGCGGTGCGCTGGGAGGGGTTTTAAGGGGCAAGCACCGCGCACGGCCTTCGACAAGCTCACCCTGAGCTTGTCGAAGGCCGCGCGCCGACTTATGGCCTCGCGCCATGACTGACTTGCGCCTGTTCAACAGCCTGACCCGCCAGCTTGAAACCTTCCAGCCCATTCGCCCGGGCAAGGCGCGGGTCTATACCTGCGGGCCGACGGTTTATAATTACCAGCATATCGGCAATATGCGCGCTTATGTTTTTGCCGATACGCTTGGGCGGACGCTGCGGTTCAAGGGTTATGAGCTGACGCACGTGATCAACATCACCGATGTCGGCCACCTGACTTCCGATGCGGACGCGGGCGAGGACAAGATGGAGAGGATGGCGGCACGCGAAGGACGCAGTGCCTGGGACATCGCCAAATTCTATCAGGAAGATTTTGAGCGTGACCTTGCCCGGTTGAACGTTGAACCGAAAAAGCATCCGCGCGCGACCGAATATGTCGAGGCCATGATCGAATGGGGCAAGAGGATCGCGGTCAAACATTGCTACGAACTCGACAGCGGGCTCTATTTCGATGTGACGACCGTGGCCGACTATGGCCGTCTCGCCCGTGCCCACACCGATGACGGCGAAGGCCGGATCGAAACGGTAGAAGGCAAGCGCAACGCTGCCGACTTCGCGATCTGGCGCAAGACGCCGCCGGGCGAAACGCGCCAGATGGAATGGGACTCGCCCTGGGGCCGGGGCGCGCCGGGCTGGCACCTCGAATGCTCGGTGATGGGCGAAGCGCTGCTCGGCTTTCCCTTCGACATTCATACCGGCGGGATTGACCACCGCGAGATTCACCATCCCAACGAGATTGCCCAGAACCAGGCCTATTGCTGCACCAACGGCCTTGATCTGGCCGAAAACAGCGGCGCGCGGATCTGGATGCACAACAATTTCCTGGTCGAACGCGCTGGCAAGATGAGCAAGTCGAGCGGCGAGTTTCTCCGCCTGCAACTGCTGGTCGATAAAGGGTATCATCCGCTGGCCTACCGGATGCTGTGCCTGCAGGCGCATTACCGGTCAGAGCTGGAGTTCAGTTGGGAAGGGCTGGGGGCCAGCTTAACCTTCTTAAAGCGCTGGGTTGGTCAACTTGAACGCCTGTCGCGCCACAACACACCAAATGATCTAAGTGCCCGTGATCGTAGCAAGCTGGAACGATTCGAACGCGAAGTCGAGGAAGCAATATCTGACGATCTAAACACGCCTAAGCTTTTGGCGCTCGCAAACGGGTTTATGTTTGATGTTGAATTGCGACCAGTGGCCGTGTTCAAAGGATTTGATCATGTCGATCAAATTCTTGGGCTTGGGCTGTTGCAACATCTGACAAGAAATCCAATGAAGTTGGCGGCATCAGGTGCGCTGCTTGCCCTCAACCGCACAGACCTCCGCATCCCTCCAATGGCTGCCACTATCACCGAACCCAAAATCAAGTCCATCCTCGCACAGCGCAAGGAAGCTCGATCGGCGAGGGACTTCGCCACGTCCGACCGTCTGCGCGACGAGCTTGCCGCACAGGGCGTCGAGGTGATGGACGGCGATCCGCTGGGGTGGGACTGGAAGCTTGGCGAATAGAACCCCTCCGTCAGGCCTCCGGCCTGCCACCTCCCCATCGCAAGTCGATGGGGAGGATCAGTTGCGCTTCTCCCCATCGACTTGCGATGGGGAGGTGGCAGCGCGAAGCGCTGACGGAGGGGCTGCGTGGCCAGACCGCTAAAGCCTGCTCGAACTGTCCAGCGGGCGAAACGATTGCGCCGGGAAATGTCATTGCCGGAAGTGCTTTTGTGGCAACATCTGCGCGGTTCCCCTTCCGGCATCCGCTTCCGCAAGCAACATCCTGCCGGCAACTACATCCTCGACTTCTTCTGCGCCCGGGCAAACCTGGCGATCGAGATTGACGGCATGGCGCACGGCATGGGCGATGCGCCGCAGAAGGACGCGCGTCGCGACGCATGGCTGGCCGCGCACCGGATCGATACGGTCCGCATCGCGGCTTGCGATGTGCTGCGCGATCCGCAGATCGTGGTGGAAACGATCGTTGCTTTGGTCGGCGACAGGCTCGAACGCTTTGGAAAACTTCCAATGACTGAAGCGAAAGGTGTATCATGAAACTCTGGCGCCTAACCCGCACACCCTATGTGGCGCTTGATGGGAAGGGGGCGGAATTGCGTGGCGCGCGGTATGCGCCGCCGGGTCATCCGGTGGTCAGCCTGGCGAGCGAGGCGGGCCTCGCGGTGCTGGTGGCGCTGCGTTATCTGCCGCGCGATCTTGTGGGCATTCCCGGCGATTTCGTGCTCGGCTGGACGGAGGTTGACTGCGTGCCCGAACGGATAGCTGACCCTGACGAAGACATGATCCGCGCACAGGTCGGCGATTGGCTTGCCAGCCGCCGCTCGCTGCTCGCCGCGATCCGCTCAAAAGTGTTGCCCGAGGCGGATGTGATCTGCATGAACCCGCACCATCCCGACGCCGCCCGGGTGCCGCCGCTCACCACCCGCCCGTTCGATTTCGCCGCGTGCCTGCACCGCCCGCCGATGCTTGATGCCTTTCGGGATGCGCCCACCCCTTAGATTTCATCGAGCAGCAGCAGGTCCACCTCCAGTTCGAGACGTGGCTGGGGCAGGGCGGTGTGAACCACCGAAACGATAGCCGCGTCGGCAACCAGATGGCGAGGGATGGTGAACTCGTGTTCGGGCAAGGCATCGATCAGGCGCTCGCCCGCCTCCACAGCCTGTTCCCCGGTGAAGGCAAGGCGGACGTTGTGGCGGCTGCCTGAAAAGGTCACGCTGGCCCAATTGCGCTCAGCATGACTCAGCAGTTCGCCCTGGTTTTCGCCAAGTTCAAGCAGGGCGGACAGCAGTGGCATCCAGGCGCGGGTGCGGGCCTGCCGGCGGGTTGCAGCAAGCATGGTCTGGTTGGCGGCGGGGTCAAGCTGCATGGGTGTCCTCGCGATAAATGTTCATGAAATGTTCTACACGTTGTTCCGTTTCGGGGCGGGGCAGGCGGCCATTGCGCAGATCCTGAACGAAGCGCGGATCGTGCGTCGCCAGCCGTCCGAACTTGGTCCACGGCATTCCGGTTTCGCGCAGGAAACGCTCGATCCGGTTTATCAGCATTGCTTGTGTCTCCTTTCGGCTGGACGATTCGTTCAAGGAATAATCCTTTCATCCTTGGTGAAATCCTACTTGTCTAGGAAAATTCCTTCGTGTAGGAGGATTTCATGGAAAAGCTTGCTCCGGCCGAGATCAAGGTTCGCGCCACACTGCAACGGCTTGCGCGGCAGCAGGGTGTGAGTTTGGCAAAACTATCGGAATTGTTGGGCCGAAATCCCAGCTATCTGCAACAGTTCACCGGGCGCGGCAGCCCGCGCAAGCTGGAGGAGAACGATCGCCGTATCCTGGCCCGGTTCTTTGGGGTGGAGGAAAGCGAGCTGGGCGCGCCAGAGGATAATTCCTTTTCCGGCTCGGGTATCCGGCGGGGCGACTGGGTTGACGTGCCGCGGCTCGCGCTGGGCGCTTCGGCCGGACCGGGGGCGCTGGCCGGGGAGGAAGCTGCGATCGGCGCCTTCCGCTTTTCCAGCCGCTGGCTGCGTGAACAGGGCCTTGATCCGGCGCAGCTTTCGGCAATCCGGGTTGAAGGCGATTCGATGGAAGGCACCCTGCGTGACGGCGACGAGATTCTGGTCGACCGCACCCCGCGCGGCTTGCGTGATGGCATCCACGTGGTCCGCGCCGGTGACGCCCTGCTGGTCAAGCGGCTTGACACCGCGCAGCCGGGCAAGGTCGTGCTGGTCAGCGATAGCCCTGCCTATCGCCCGATCGAACTGACGCCTGAAGAGGTGCAGGTGATCGGTCGGGTGGTGTGGAAAAGCGGGCGTTTGTGAAAAGAGGGCGCGGCACACCCGATCGCCGGCCATTTCCGCATTGCGGCGTCAAAGGCCAAACCGCAAGGTGACCCTGATCTGGCGCGGCTCGACCGGGTGGATATGGCGGTCCTCAATGCCGCCGGCAGGTTCGCCAGCCAGGCGAGAGGCGTACCAATAGCTGATGTCAGGATCGCGCGCATCCAGCAGGTTGAGTATGTCGATGCCGATGCGGACTGCCCCGATTTGCCGATAGGCACCCAGATTGACGAGCGTGGTGCCTTGCGAACGCTGCGAACCGTCCTCGATCAATGGCGCGCTGGCGAAATGGCGAATGCGGGCCGTTGCCGTGATCTGGCTTGCGATCTGCGCGGTGATCCCGCCGCCAAGCACAAACGGCGTAGCGCCCGGAATGAAATTCTGGCCCGCGGTCACGCCGCGAAACCGGGCATGGGTCCACGAAGCCGCGCCATCAAGCGTCACGCCGGGCAGCGGTTTCCAGAACGCCGCCAGTTCCGTGCCAAAGCGCCGCGAGGCATTGTTGGGTTCGGTTGTTCCGGCATCGCCGACAAAGACCAGCTCTGAATCGAGATCAAGCCAGAAGCCCACGGCGGAAAAATTGAAATTGCTCCGCTCAATCCTGGCCCCAAGCTCTGCCCCGTGCGAACGGGCAAAGACCGGCACCTTTTCCACCGGGCTGCCGGTGCCGGGATCGATGGAGATCGCCGCGCCGCGCACGTCGTTGGAGTGATAACCCTGCCCATAGTTCGCATAGAGTTCGAGCCCGCTGCCCACCTTCCAGGCCAGCGCGACCTTGGGCGAAAGGATTGCGGCTGATCCGCTGCCGGAATTGGCGGGAAGATCGGAGCGGACATCATAGCCGACCGTGTCACCGCGTAGCCCGGCGACCAGCCGCAGACTGGGTGTGAGCCGGGCTTCGGCCTGGCCAAAGACCCCGCCGCTATATTCATCCACCCGGTCCTGGCGGACCGTGCCGGTGATCACTCCACGCGCGGTGTGGTAAAGCCCGATCTTGCCGATCCGGTCCCACCGGCCATCGGCACCGATCTGCCAGGTCAGCAGATCGCCCCTCCATTCGTGACGGATTGATCCGCCAAACACCCCGCGCCGATCGATCTGGCGGAACTCGTCACCATTGACCGGATCGTCCAGAAAGTAGGTGAAGTTCGATGTCAGCTGCAGGCGCGACCCAATGGCATAGGCCGAAACCGATGTGCCGCTGAATTTGGCGTTGAAGGTCAGCGCGATTCGTCCGGCGCTGCCGCCCAGGTTGGGATCGATGTACCCGTTGCGGGGGATCTGGCCGGATGCAATTGCGCGTTCCGGCACCTGATCGGTCGAAACCCAGCTGTTGGTGTAGCCGGCCAGGCCCAGCGACCAATTGGCCTGTGAATATTTCAGCAGGCCGTTGATTTTGCGCTGCCGCTCATCAAGCACCCACGGGCCGTTGGAAGTCACGCCTTCAACCGCCCCGAGCAGCGTGCCATCCCCCACAGTCGCGCTGCCCGCAGCAAGACCGCGCCAATAGCCGAATGACCCGCCGGTCACTTCGGCAAATGGCCGGTCAAGCTTTGACTTGGTGGTAAAGCGCATCGCTCCGGCTGACGAGAAATCGCCCTCGGCAGCATGGTATGGCCCCTTGGTATAGTCGATCCTTTCAACCATTTCCGGGATCAGGAAGTTGAGATCAAGGTAGCCTTGTCCGTGCCCGTGGCTGCGCATATTGATCGGCGCGCCATCAACGTAACCCGCCATGTCAGTGCCATGGTCGAGATTGAAACCACGTAGGAAATACTGGTTGGCCTTGCCGGAACCGGAATGCTGGGTTGCGATAAGCCCCGGAACGTTTTCCGCCAGTTCGCCCACCCGTCCGATCGGGCGGTTTTCAAAATCGGCGTAACCAACCACTCCTTCTGAACCGCTGGTCGCGACGCCAATCTCGTCCATGGCGCGGCCATAGACCACGATCTGGTTCTGGTCCGCTTCCGGCAATTCGCCGGCCAGTGCCGCGCAGGGGACAAGGCTGGCGGTGATCAGAAAATAGCGGAAGACCATGCGGCGGGGCTATAGGGGGCTGAAATGCCCTGTCAATTTTGGCGGGTTTGGCGTGCAGCCCTGGCTGGAGGCCTGTGATCGTGGCCGTGCTGCGGCGGTTTCACCGGGTCCCGCCTGCCTGGCTGAAAATCATGCCTGCCGTGCCGATCAGGCAAATTGGCGGTTGCCGAACGGGGCTGCGCCCGCCACATCACGGCGCATGAACCAGCCTGCAACCGAACCCCCGCTGCGCGTCGGGATTATTCCCGTGACCCCGCTTGAGCAGAACTGCTCGCTGATCTGGTGTACCCGGACGATGCGCGGGGCGCTGGTCGATCCGGGCGGCGATCTTGACAAGCTGAAGGCGGCCATTGCCAGGACCGGGGTGACGATCGAGAAACTGCTGCTCACCCACGGCCACCTGGACCATTGTGGGCAGGCCGGGATTCTGGCGAAGGAACTGGGCGTGCCGATTGAAGGCCCGCACGAGGATGACCGGTTCTGGATCGCCCAGCTTGACGATGACGGCAAGCGTTGGGGAATGCACGCCGAAACCTTTGAGCCGGACCGCTGGCTGAAGGACGGAGACGCCGTGACTGTCGGCGAGCAGACGTTGCAGGTGATCCATTGCCCCGGCCACACCCCCGGACACGTTGTGTTCTATACGCCGGAGGGGCACCTGGCGATTGTTGGTGACGTGCTGTTTGCAGGATCGATCGGGCGGACCGATTTTCCGCGCGGCAACCATCAGCAACTGATCGATTCAATCACCGGAAAGTTGTGGCCGCTGGGCAATGACGTAACCTTCATTCCCGGCCATGGGCCAACCAGCACCTTCGGCCGGGAACGTCAGGTTAACGGTTTCGTCAGCGACCATGCGCTGAGCTGAACCTACAGGTGGCCGGTGGCCACCAGCACGCCGGCAATCGCCAGCCCAAGTTGAGTCAGCATGGTGATTGCGGTGCCGATCATGCGTCCGGCGGCAAAGGTTGTGCCATCCATGCCAAAGCCATGGGCGATCCGGCCCAGCATATAGACCGCGCCAACAATCGGCAGCCACGCGCCGCCCCTGCCGGCCAGTTCGATCCCGCCGATCAGGAACAGCACCCAGGGCGTGTTCTCCACAAAGTTGAGCTGGGCGCGCATCCGCCGCTCAAGCAGGTCATTCCCGCCGGTGCCGATGCTGATTCCGGCGCCGCGACGCACCTGGCCGCAGCGCATTGCCAGCCAGAAGTTGATCAGGGCCGCAGCGGCGGCAAGCGAAAGTGTGGTAGTCAGCAACATCCGGCTATTCCCCCGTTGGTGGTACGGGCAAAATTTGGGGACGGTGAAGCTTGCAACGCGCGCCAAATCCGTTATAGGCGCGCCTTCGCAGGCTACCGGCCCCTTGGCCCGTGCGGCCTTGGTAATCGACTTAAGACAATTCAGGAACAGGTGCCGCAATGGCTGTCCCCAAGAGAAAAACCAGCCCCTCACGCCGGGGGATGCGCCGCAGCCATGACGCGCTGAAGGTTGAGGCGTTCCATGAATGCCCCAATTGCGGCGAGCTGAAGCGTCCGCATAACCTGTGCAACGCCTGCGGCCATTACAACGGGCGCGAGATCGTGGCGGTCGGGCTCTAAGCCCTTTATACCGGAGATTGCGCACATGAGCCTGCCGCGTATCGCTGTTGATGCGATGGGCGGCGATGAAGGCGTGCGCGTGATGGTTGAAGGCGCGGCGCTGGCCCGCCGCCGTCATGACCGGTTCAAATTCCTGCTGGTTGGCGATGAAGAGCGGATCAAGGCCGCGCTTGAAGATCATCCCAACCTGCGCTCCGCATCCGAAATCCTGCATTCCTCGGACGTTGTCGCCGGGGATGAAAAGCCCACCCAGGCATTACGCCGCGCCAAGACCACGTCGATGGGCATGGCAATCAATGCCGTGAAAACCGGCGCAGCCGGGGCCGCAGTCTCTGCCGGCAATACCGGCGCGCTGATGGCGATGAGCAAACTCGCGCTGCGCACTATGCCCGGAATTGACCGGCCGGCGCTTTCGGCGCTGCTGCCGACGCTGGGTGACAACGATCTGGTGATGCTGGACCTGGGCGCCAACACCGAATGCGATGCGCGCAACCTGGTGCAGTTCGCGATCATGGGGGCGGCCTATTCGCGGATCGCCACGGGCCGCGACAAGCCGCGGGTGCGGCTGCTGAACATCGGCACCGAAGAAACCAAGGGCACTGAAGATCTGCAAACGGCCGCCGCGCAGCTTAGAGACGCGGCGAGCGGCCTGTCGATGTCGTTCGACGGGTTTGTCGAGGCGGACAAGATCAACCGCGGCGAAGTTGACGTGGTGGTGACTGACGGATTTTCAGGCAACATTGCCTTGAAAGCGGTGGAGGGCACGGCGCGCTTTGTTGCCGATCTGCTGCGGCGCAGCTTCGCTTCATCCCTGCGTTCGAAGTTCGGTTTTCTGGTTTCCCGCCCGGCGACTGAATTGCTCAAGCATCATCTTGATCCCAACAACCACAACGGGGCGGTGTTCCTTGGCCTGAACGGAGTGGTGGTGAAAAGCCACGGATCGGCCACCGCGCTGGGCGTGGCCAATGCCGTTGCGGTTACCGCGCGGCTGCTGGAACACAATCTGACAGAACGGATTGCCGCCGATCTTGACCGGCTGGGCGGAAGCCATCTGCGGCGCACCGTAAAGGCCGCGGAATGACACGTCGTTCGGTTTTGATCGGCACAGGCTCGGCCCTGCCGCGCCGCGCGGTGAGCAACGCCGAACTGGCGAAGAAGGTTGATACCAGCGACGAGTGGATTGTTGAGCGCACCGGCATTCGCAACCGCTATATCTGTGAAGCTGATGAAAACACCGGCACCCTGGCCATTGCAGCGGCGCGCGCGGCCATTGCTGCCGCGGGAATCGAACCGTCCAGCATCGGGCTGATCGTTCTGGCCACGGCAACGCCGAATCAAACTTTTCCGGCCACGGCAACGCTGGTTCAGGACGCCTTGGGCTGTAACGGCTGCATCGCTTTTGACGTGGCGGCGGTCTGTTCCGGATTTCTCTATGCGGTCAGCGTTGCCGATTCGATGCTCAAATCAGGCATGGCCCAGCGTGCGCTGGTCATCGGGGCGGAATGTTTCAGCCGGATTCTCGATTGGGAAGATCGCACTACCTGCGTACTGTTTGGTGACGGCGCGGGGGCAATTGTGCTGGATGCACAGGACGTTGCCGATGACGGCCCCGGCATCCTCGCCAACCGGCTTCATGCCGATGGTGCCCATAACCAACTGCTCTATGTGGACGGCGGCCCGGGGACGACTTCCACCACCGGGCACCTGCGGATGAAGGGGCGCGAGGTATTTCGCCATGCCGTGGTCAACCTGGCCGAAGTTTTGGGCGAAGTGCTTGAAGACGTTGGGCTTTGTTCCAGCGATATCGATTGGGTGGTGCCACATCAGGCCAACCAGCGCATTCTTGACGCCACCGCCAGAAAGCTGGGTCTGCCGCCCGAACGGGTGGTGGTGACGGTTGATCGCCATGCCAACACCTCTGCCGCATCGGTGCCGCTGGCGCTGGATACGGCTGTGCGTGATGGCCGGATCAAACCGGGCAACATGATCGTGCTGGAAGCGATGGGCGGCGGCTTCACCTGGGGCGCCAGCCTTATCCGGGTTTGAGCTTGCTGGCTTAAGCCACAGTTTTATTGCGCTTCTGTTGCATTCGCTGAACGATTCGCTATTCTCTGCCTAGGTCGCGCCATTTAATCAGGAAGGGGCAGATGCGCTCCATGAATACTCTGACGCGGGCCGATCTGGCCGAAGCCTTGAACCGGAAGCTGGGGCTTTCGCGTTCCGAATCACTCACAATGGTGGAATCTATTCTCGATCATATGTGTGATGCCCTGGCTGGGGGCGAAAACGTCAAGATATCCGGGTTCGGCACCTTTCTGCTGCGCGACAAGGGGCAGCGGATCGGGCGTAACCCCAAAACCGGGGTTGAAGTGCCGATCACACCACGCCGGGTGATGACCTTTCGCGCCAGCCAGATGCTGAAGGACAGGATCGCCAAGGGATGAGTTCCGGGGATCCTTTCGCGAGCGATACAGCGCCGGGCGCTGGTTTCGCTGACGGCAAGGATCCCGAAGCTCTACGCACCATTGGTGAGGTGGCGAAGGCACTCGGCATTCGCCAGCACGTCCTGCGCTATTGGGAAGAACAGTTCCCGATGCTGAAGCCGCTGAAACGCAGCGGCGGGCGGCGGTATTATCGCCCCGCCGATGTGCGTCTGGTTGAAACGATCGATCGGCTGGTCCACCGCGAAGGCTATACGCTTAAAGGCGCAAAAAAAGCGTTGAGCGCATCGGGCAAGGCCGGTGCCTTGCCCGATGCGCCGCTTGCGGAAACTGTGGGGGCTGCGGAACCGGTCGGTCCTGCCGGGGCCATGACCTTTGCCATGCGCGCCCGGCTGATCGCACTGCGCACCACACTGGTCAGTGCCCTGCACGATAACTGACCGCGTCAACGCCAAGGCCCCCCTCGCAAAGCGCGGCGCAAGGCGCTAGGGTCGCTCCATTGCAGGAGCGAGACACAATATGACCCAAAGTTACGATGCCGACCTGGCCTTGCTGATCAACGGCAGCTGGAAACTGGGTGAGGGGCGCGATCTGTTTCCCGTGATTGATCCTGCGCGCGGGCAGAAGATTGCAGAGGTGCCACTGGCCAGCCCGGCCGATCTGGACGAAGCGCTGGACGCTGCGGAAAAGGGTTTTGCCCTGTGGCGCTCCACCCCGGTCGATCAACGCGCTGCGGTGCTGCACAAGGCCGCCGCGCTGCTGCGCGAACGCACCGACGCGATTGCGCGGCTGCTTACCCAGGAACAGGGCAAGCCGCTGGCCGAGGCGCGCGGAGAAGTGGCAAGCAGCGCTGCCTTGTTCGACTGGGCGGCGGAGGAAGCGAGCCGGATCTATGGCCGTGTGCTGGTCCGCCCCGCCGGCCAGCGCAGCCTGGTGATCAAGCAGCCGGTCGGCCCGGTTGCGGCCTTCAGCCCGTGGAACTTCCCGGTGTACCTGATGGCCAAGAAGCTGGCCCCGGCGCTGGCTGTGGGCTGTTCGGTGATCGCCAAGCCGCCGGAAGAGACGCCCGGTTGCACCGGCGCGCTGATGCGCTGCCTTACCGATGCCGGCCTGCCTGCGGGCGTGGCGCAGCTTGTCCACGGGGTGCCTGATGCGGTCAGCCGCCATCTGATCGCCAGCCCGGTGATCCGCAAGGTCAGCTTCACCGGCTCGATCCCGGTTGGCAAACACCTGATGAGGCTGGCTGCGGACGGGGTGAAGCGGATCACCATGGAACTGGGCGGCCATGCCCCGGTGCTGGTGTTTGACGATTGCGATCTGGAAAAGACGCTGGACATGGTGGTGCCGCAAAAATTCCGCAACGCCGGACAGGTCTGCGTCAGCCCGACGCGGTTCTATGTTCAGGAAGGCATCTACAACCGCTTTGTCGAAGGATTCGCCGCGCGGACGGCCGGGGTGAAAACCGGCCACGGCCTTGACGCCGATACCAAGATGGGGCCGCTCGCCAACAGCCGCCGCCCCGATGCCATTGCTTCCCTGGTTGAGGATGCCGCAGCCAAGGGGGCGCGGGTCATGGCCGGGGGGCACCGCGGCAGCGATGGCTTCTTCTTCCAGCCGACCCTGCTGGCTGACGTGCCCGACAGCGCCGACATCATGAACAATGAGCCGTTCGGCCCGGTGGCCGTGACCGCACCGTTTTCAACGCTTGAAGATGCTATCGCCAAGGCCAACCGCCTGCCTTATGGGCTTGCCGCCTTTGCCTTCACCGAAAGCCTGCGCCAGGCCAATATGCTGGGCGATGGAATCGAAAGCGGAATGGTGGGGATCAACACTTTCGCGATCAGCGTGCCCGATGCGCCGTTTGGCGGAGTGAAGGAATCCGGCTTTGGCAGCGAAGGCGGGGCAGAGGGGATCGAAAGCTACCTTGTTACCAAGGCGATTCACCAGGCCTGAGACTTCGCGCTCAGGCCAGTTCCGGCCCCAGCGCCGGATCAAGATCGCGCGGGCGGATCAGGTGAGCCAGGCGGGCATGGTTGTCCGCAAGATCGGCCCATCTTTCGATCGGCAGTTCCAGCACGGCAAGGCTGGCGGTGGGGAACTTTACCTCCACCACGTCGCGCAACGGGCTTGATCCGTCATCGGGCACCAGATCGAAGATCAGATCTTCCAGCCCGGGATTGTGGCCAACCATCAGGATCGCCTGAAAACGGTCATTCTGTTCGCGCAGCAGATCGGCCAGGGTCACCCCGCTGGCCAGATAGATCCGCCGGTCCCAATTGACGGCGATGGGCCGCCCCGCCGCTTCCGAAGCGATCTCGATCGTTTCGGTGCAGCGGACCGCGGGCGATGCGATGACGTGATCCCAATTTATGCCGAAATCGCGGATGTACCGCCCCATAAGCGCCGCACCGCGCCGCCCGCGATCATTGAGCGGGCGGTCAAAATCGCGCGCGCGGGGGTCTTGCCAATCGGACTTGGCATGGCGGAACAGGCCCAGGGTTTTCAAGCGGACGCCTCTCGGTTGACGGGCGCTCCAAAAGCACCGGTTGCGACCCGATGTAAAGCCTCGTCGAGTGTCAGGCGCGTGACAGGCGTTCCCGGCGGAAAGGCCGTAAGCAGCCGGCTGGGAAACGCCGATGACAGAACCACGAAATGGCCGCGATCTTCGCGGCTGCGGATCAACCGGCCAAAGGCCTGAGCCAGACGGGCGCGGATGATGGCATCGTCATAGGCTGATCCGCCGCCCGCCAGACGCCGCGCGCGGTGAAGGATCGATGGCTTGGGCCAGGGCACCTGTTCCATCACCACCAGCCGCAGCGAATGGCCGGGCACGTCAACCCCGTCGCGCAGCGCATCGGTGCCAAGCAGAGAGGCGCGCGGATCATCGCGGAAAATATCAACCAGCGTGCCGGTATCGATCGGATCAACGTGCTGGGCATAAAGCGGCAGACCGCCGCGGGCCAGCCGATCGGCAATCCGGCCATGGACCGCGCGCAGCCGCCGGATTGCGGTGAACAGCCCCAGCGCGCCGCCCTGCGAAGCCTCGATCAGGCGGCCATAGGCCCCGGCGAGCGCCGCGACATCGCCCTTGGCAACGTCGGTCACGATCAGCACCTCGGCCTGGGCGGCATAGTCAAAGGGGCTGGCGAAGCTCGACAAGCGCGGAACGATCCTCAGCGCCCCCGCGCCGCTGCGGGCCACCGCGCTGTCCCATTCGGTGTCGGCCCCGTCCTTGAGCGTCGCCGAGGTGATCATCACCCCATGAGCCGGCTCCAGCACGGTACGGGCAAAGGGTTTCATCGGATCAAGCCAGCGGCGATGGATGCCGATGTCATATTCGCGGGCTTCGGCGCGCTCCACCGCCAGCCAGTCAACGAATTCGGGGTCAGCCGGCCCGCCCAGCCGCGCGAGCAGCGCCTCCCACGCAGCAAGCAGATCGATCCGCCAGGCGAGCGAGTGGCGCGCGCCTTCAATCCGGGCGCGGCCCGCCCCGTCGAGCCAGTCGGGCGGTTCGGCGAGCAGCGCTTCAAGCCGCACGCCAAGACGGATCAGCGGACTTCGCAGTTCCGCCAGCGCCGCCTGGGCAGCGCCTGCGCGTTCGATGAAGGGGCCATCAAGCTGCGCGGCCTCGGTCTCAAGCCCATAGCCCGCCTCTTGCCCGCCGCTTTCGTCTCGGGCGTAAACGCAGCCGCGCACGGCGGCGAGCAATTCCTCCAGCGGGCCGGAGGGGGCATTTTCCCCCAGCCGCTGCAGCCAGCCATCCCCGGGCAGCGCCTCTGCGGCATGGCGCGCGGCGGCGATTGCCTTGCCGCCGGCTTCGTCATAGCTGGCAACATCGGCCAGCCGCGCGGCCAGGCCCCGGCGGCGGCCCTTTGATCCGCGCTCTGGCCCGATAACCCAGCGGCGCAATTCGATGGTTTCGGCACCAGTCAGCGCGGCGGCGAAGGTTGAATCCGCGGCCTCTAACACGTGATGGCCTTCATCGAACACGATCCGGGTGGGGCGCTGCGCCGCATCGCGCCCGCGCGCGGCATTGACCATCACCAGCGCGTGATTGGCGATCACCAGATCGGCCTGGGCAGAGGCGCGGGCGGCACGCTCGATAAAGCATTTGCGGTAATGCGGACAGCCGGCATAGACGCATTCGCCGCGCCGGTCAGTCAGCGCCGCCACGCCGCGCCGGCGGAACAGCGTGCCAAGCCAGCCCGGCAGATCGCCGCCGATCATGTCACCGTCCTGGCTGTAAGCGGCCCAGCGTGCAACCAGTTGCGCCAGCACCGCCGCACGACCGGAAAACCCGCCTTGCAGCGCGTCTTCAAGATTGAGCAGGCACAGATAGTTTTCGCGCCCCTTGCGCACCGCTACCGGGCGCGATCCATCGGCGCGGCGCTCACCCCAGGCGCGCCTGCTTTCGCGGCGAAGCTGGCGTTGCAGCGCCTTGGTATAAGTGGAAACCCAAACGGTTCCGCCAGAAAGCTGCGCCCACAGCGCCGCCGGCGCAAGGTATCCCAGCGTCTTGCCAATCCCGGTGCCGGCCTGGGCGATCAGCAGGTGCGGCTGGCCCTCGGCCCGGCGCGGGGCGAAGGTCAGCGCAGCCTCTTCGGCATAGGCGCGCTGGGCAGGGCGCTCTTCCGCGCCGGAGCCGGTAAGCATGGCAAGCCGCGCCGCAACCTCGTCCGGTCCGATCGTTATCTGCGCCGGCTGCGGCCGTTCTGGTGCGTCTTCCCATTCGGGCAGGCGGGTGAACAGCCACCGCTCCGCCTTGTCGGGCCGGGC
Source organism: Pseudomonadota bacterium (assembly GCA_018240895.1). Classification (GTDB taxonomy): domain Bacteria; phylum Pseudomonadota; class Alphaproteobacteria; order Sphingomonadales; family Sphingomonadaceae; genus Novosphingobium. Next base: position 27,321 of record JAFEEX010000034.1, read on the forward strand.
GATGCGCGGGGTCAGCAGCGCGGCCCACGGCCAGCGTTGGCGGGTCAGGTTTTGCAAGGCGGTCCATGCGCCCTCACGCTCTGCCCAGTCGGGCTGTTCACACGCGGAGAGCAGCCGTTCGGCCGCCTGTTGCAACAGGGCTGGAACCGCGTCATCGCTGGCCGGTTCTTCTAGTTTCAGCGCATGAGTCAATCCCTTGGGGGTGGGCACCACGAACCGCGCCGGATGAACGAAGGCGAACAATTCCAGCAGATCCAGCCCCGACAGATCGGGATAGCCCAGCCGCGTTGCCACCAGCGGGGCATTGAGCAGCAGCAATGGCGTATCGGCGGCGGCGACGATCGCATCGCCCTTGGAAGTGCCGCGCGTGGTTCCTGCCCCGTCGCGCAGCCAGCAGCCGCCGTGGCTGGCATGAAGCGCGGGAAGGGGCAGAAACGCGGCCATCGTCCCAGCGTTAGAACGGAACTGGAACGGGGCGCAAGCCGTGTCGCAGCCGGTTGACCCGCGCCGCGCCACGGTCCAGCGTCAATCCATGCCGAATCCCCGCCGCAACGAACTGATCGCACGCCTGCCCAAGGCGGAACTGCACCTGCATATCGAAGGATCGCTTGAGCCAGAGATGCTGTTTGCCCTGGCCGCGCGCAACGGGGTGAAAATCCCCTTCGCGTCGGCGGCGGAGGTGCGGGCCGCCTATGATTTTTCCAACCTGCAGGACTTTCTGGACATCTATTATCAGGGCATGGCGGTGCTGCTGACCGAGCAGGATTTCTTTGACCTGACCTGGGCCTATCTTGAACGGGCGGCGGTTGACGCGGTCTGCCATGTGGAGATATTCTTTGATCCACAGGGCCATACCCAGCGCGGGGTGGGGTTTGAAACGGTACTGAACGGCATTGAACGGGCCCTGCAACAGGGTGAGGCGGAACTGGGCATCAGTTACCGCCTGATCATGTGCTTCCTGCGCCACCTGAGCGAGGACGATGCCCAGGCGACGCTGGATCTGGCCATGCCGCATCTGGAACGAATCCACGGCGTTGGGCTCGATTCGTCCGAAGTGGGCCACCCGCCCGCGAAGTTTGCGCAGGTCTTTGCGCGGGCGCGGTCACTGGGGCTGCACGTTACGGCCCATGCGGGAGAAGAGGGACCGCCCGCCTATGTCCATGAAGCGCTTGATCTGCTCAAGGTAGAGCGGATCGACCACGGCAACCGC
>JAFEEX010000035.1 GCA_018240895.1 Pseudomonadota bacterium
GGCGCAAAACCGTTACAAGTCCAGAGCGATGAACTCGGAACATTCCCGACCAGTCCAGTTCGTCTACGACGAGGACATCGATACGATCCAATGCCCGGGTGGCCAGACCCTGCGGCCATCGGGTATCCATACCCGCAATCGCGCGATCCGCTATCGCACCCCGGCCTGCACAACCTGCATCCTCAAGCCCCGCTGTACGCCCGGTGCCCAGCGCACGATCCACCGCCTGATCGATCAGAGCGCACTCGACCGCATGGAAAATCACATCCATGCCAATCCCGGCTTGATGACCATCCGACGATGCACGGTGGAACACCCGTTCGGCACGATCAAACGAATGTCGGGTGGCGGGCGGTTCCTGACCAGAGGGTTGAAAGCGGTAAAAGCAGAAGCGGCCCTGTCGATCCTCGCATTCAACATCCTCCACGCCGCCAACCGCTTCGGAACAGCGGCGGTGATCCCGATCTGAACCCGCCAACCGCATCGCCCCTATCGCCTATATCCACCATCGCGCGCGGTGTTTTGGCACAGCCTGGGGGTGTCCCCGCCGAAGGGGTAGCTGGAGACGGTGTAACGGCTCCAGCTCAGGGGAACGCATTCCCCTCAAGATTCATGTGGAATGGGAAAAAAATGGAGAAGCTGGCGCACCCGACTGGATTCGAACCAGTGGCCTTCGCCTTCGGAGGGCGACACTCTATCCAGCTGAGCTACGGGTGCATCTGCTTGCGTGGTGCTTACGCGGAAATATTTGAGGTGTGAAGCCAATTTGGCTATCCCCATAAAATCCTGAAAACACGCGTTAAAATATACTCCAATCAATACTGACTTGCCTTGACACCTTCCTTCGGAGGGCAGCGCTCTATCCAGCTGAGCTACGGGTGCGTGGCTGCGGCGGTTAGCAGCGGCTGGGGAAATGCGCCAGTCCCTTTTCCGCTCAATCCGCCGGCCGCGTGAATTAGCGATTTGGCAAGCTGGATCGGTTACGAATCGCTGGCATGAACGCTCTTACCAACTTTGTTTCGCCTTCACCCGGGGCTTTGCCCTCTGGCCCCTTGCCGGGCACCGGGCGGGCCGAATTCGGTCAGGCTTCGGCCAGTGCGGTCAGCATGAAGTGGTCCGCGCTGCACGATGCCCTGGCGGTAGTGACCATGCTGGCGGGCCTTGCCGCCGAATCGCTGCGTCCCGAAATCCGCAATTTCCCGGCCGTGATGCGCGATGCCGGAGGGTGGCGGCGCGAGGTGAGCGAACAGGGCATCGATGATCTGGCCGCGATCATGGAGCCGGGCCTGGCCGCATTGCTGGCGGTCCACGCCCGCGGCGCCAATTCCGGGCCGGCTGCCCTGGCGCTGTGGCAGGAATTCCACGCAGCGCGCGCGGCATTGCTGGCCATGGTTCCGCCGCCGCAACAACCCGGGCCGCGCCGCTTTGCCTGACTTTGCCTGACAAGGCTTGCAAGGTTCACTTTATGTTCCTATTGCCGGGTCATGTCTGAGGCCGATCCGATTCTGTCTGTTGCCGATTCGGACGAACTGCCGGTGGACGCGGCTGCGGCGGACCTGGCCACTGCCCGCGGGGTTGCGCGGGGGATTTGCCGGCTGTTTGCCCGCAATGACATCTGGTGCCTGGCGGAAATGCCGCTTCGCTCCAATCGCCGCGCCGATCTGATGGGAATCGATGCAAAGGGGCAGGTCATCATTGTCGAGATCAAGGTCAGCCGCGCCGATCTGCTTGGCGATGCGAAGTGGACCGACTATCTTGACCATTGCGACAGGTTCTATTGGGGGCTGGCCCCGCATCTCGATCGTGCCTGCATGGAGACCGAGGCATTTCTGCCCGCTCGTTGCGGACTGATCGTTGCCGATGGCTATGACGCCGAAATTCTGCGGCCCGCACCAACGGTGGCCATGGCCGCTGCGCGCCGCAAGGCAGAGGTTGAACGGCTGGCCCGTGCGGCGCTGCGCCGCCAGCTTGGCCTGATCGATCCGCATCTTGCCGGATGGACCGGTTGACCGACCCGCGAAGCCGGGCCTAACGCTGCAGGACCGTGAGCGAGCCTGCCCCGCCATCCGACCGGATTTCACAGCGCCCGGCGCGAATCGACCCGTTCGCTCCCTTTGCCTATCCGGCGTTCCGGGCGATCTGGATCGCCAACCTGACATCCAACCTGGGATCGATGATCCAGTCAGTCGCGGCGGCCTGGCTGATGACCGATCTGACCACGTCGCACCAGTTGGTCGCCCTGGTTCAGGCATCGGTGACGATCCCGGTGATGCTGCTGGGGGTTCTGGCCGGGGCCATTGCCGACAACTATGACCGCCGGCTGGTCATGCTGGCGGCGCAGGCGGGAATGCTGGTTACCTCAGCGCTGCTGGCGCTGTTCACCTTTGCCGGAACGATCGGTCCCTGGCTGCTGCTGGCCTTCACACTGGCGATGGGCTGCGGCTCGGCGCTCAACGCGCCGGCCTGGCAGGCCTCGGTGCGGTTGCAGGTGGCCCCGGCGGACCTGCCGCAGGCAATTTCGCTTAACACCATTGCTTTCAATCTGGCGCGCAGCGTTGGCCCTGCGCTGGGCGGGCTGTTGATTTCGCTGACCAATCCGGCGGTGGCCTTTGCGCTCAATTCGCTCAGCTTCGTGGCGCTGATTGTGGTCCTGCTGCGCTGGCACCCGGAAACGCGTCCGCGTGTGCGGCGACCGATCGGGGCTTCAATCATGCAGGGCCTGCGGTTTTGCGCCGGCTCCAGCCCGCTGCGGCGGATTCTGGCGCGCGGCTTTGCCTTTGGGTTCTGCGCGGCCAGCTATCAGGCGGTGATGCCGGTGCTGGTCAGGGATAAGTTGCACGGCAGCGAGATCGATTATGGCCTGGTGCTGGGCGCTTTCGGGATCGGCTCGATTGTCATCGCGCTGTGGGTTGCGCCGCTGCGACGGCGCTTTGGCAGCGAGGCGGTGGTGCGGGCGGCTTCGCTGGCCTTTGCCAGTGCGATACTGCTGGTCGGCCACGCCCCTGCATTGGCTCCGGCGATCGTCGGGGCGTTGATCGCCGGCGGCGGCTGGGTTGCGGTGCTGACCACGCTGAACGTGGCAATGCAGCTGCGCTCTCCCGAAGCGATTCTCGGGCGGTGCCTGTCGATCTATCAGGCGGCAACCTTTGGCGGAATGGCGCTGGGCGCTTATTCCATGGGGCTTGCTTCCGATATTGTGGGACTGACCCCGGCAATGACCGGGGCGGCCGGATTGATGGCGTTTTCCGCCCTGTTCCTGCCACTGTTTGCGCCAATGCCTGAACGGGATGAAGGGCGCGTCGAACCGTCTTGATATTGCCACGGTCCGGCTGATGACGATTACGCGCAACTTAACGGTAAGTTTACCATGTTGCGCCAGAAGGTGATCGCAAGATTTGGTGGGGAAACCACATGGACACGTTTCGGGGCAATTTCATCGATCGCAGCGATGAGGGCGATGACTGGCCCGCGGTTGATCATGACGATGAGGAGGCCGTGCGCGAACCGCCGCCGGGGCCGGTCGGCCAGGATGAACGGCGGATGCAGGTACGTGCCTATAATCATTGGGCAAGTCTGCTCGACAATCGCAATTTTCCGTCGATCGAGGATCTGGAACCCGAGGCTCTGCCCGATTTCGGCCCCTTCAGCGTCCTGCTGGATTTTACCCAGGGCATTGAAAATCCGGCGATCCGCTATCTTGGCGACAAGCTGGCGATCGAATGCGGCGTCGATGGTGAAATCGAATCGCTTGATGATGTGCCCAGCCGGTCGCTGCTGTCGCGCATTACAGACCACTATATGCAGATCCTGGCCAACCAGGCACCGATCGGGTTTGAGGCGGAATTCGTCAACCAGCGCGAGATGACGATCCTGTATCGCGGGATCCTGCTTCCCTATTCAAGCGACGACGATACGATCGATTTCATCTACGGCGTGATCAACTGGAAGGAACTGGCGGACCAGAAAACCACTGACGCCCTGCTGCTGGAAATCGATCAGGCGCTGGATGCCCAGCCCGCACCCGAAGCGCGGCGCGATGACCCGTTGACCGATTGGGCCGACGGCCCGGCCGATATCAGCGGCCTGGTAAACGCACCGACGGGCGATGACGACCAGGCCGACCATGACGTGCTCGATCTTGGTGCCTTTGCCGAAACCGATGCGGCCGCCTCCTCTGATCTGCCCCGGCCAGCGTTCGCCGCCGGGGGCTGGGCGAGCATCGTTGCCGCCGAGAACGATCAGGATGGGGAAGACGATGGTGTTCCGCCGCCCGCCCGCGCGATTGATTTTGCCGCTCTTGATTCGGATGAATTTGCATCGCCCTCGGTCTTTGCTCCGGTGGCGGATGCCGCTGATATGGAGCTTGCCGACTGGCTCGCATCGGCCCGTGAACTGGCCGATGCCGCGCGCGGGTCTGAGGACCGGACCCGCACCGCGCTCTATGCCGCAATCGGCCGCGCCTATGACTTTTCGCTGGCAGCGGCGCAGGCCCCGGAGGATTTTGCCGAGCTGGTCGCCGATTCGGGCCTGACCGTTCAGGAACGCGCCCCGATGACCCCAGTGGTCAAGCTGGTGTTCGGGGCGGACTATGACAAGACGCGGCTGACCGAATATGCCACGGCGCTGAGCCACGGGCATCGTCTGGGCACCCCCCGCGGCCAATTGGGCCAGCTGCTGGCCGATGCCCCGGGCGGGCTCAAAGGCGTGGTCAATGCCGAGCGCAAGCTGAAGCGCGAGGAAAGCGGCAAGCATGATGCCGCCCGCGCAACGCCGCAGGAAGTGCTGGCTGGCAAGCTGCGCCAGCTTGAACCGATTGCGCTGAGCGATCTGCCGGAAGATGGCGGCGAATTCACCCTGCTGATGGCGCGGCGACTGCCGGATGGCACTGTGGTGGTGCTGGGCGAGGTGGCCGGTGATGCGCCGATGCTGGAACGCGCCGCGCGCAAGCTGTTGGGCTGACAACAACCGAAATTCCATGAGAGTTGGGGGAGGGGGCGTCATTCCTGCAAAGGGAATGGCGCCCTTTGCTTTTGCGCGTTAGGAGCAGAGCATGGTGGCGGGGGCACACAGAACACGGGCGGGCAGAATGGTGCGGTTTGCGATTGTGGCGGCCTGCATCGGCCTGGGCCTGTTCGGGCTGTGGCGATATGCCCTGGCAACGCAAGGGGTTGCAATTCTCGATCGATTTGACCGTTTGGTGGGCGGAACCGTCGGCACGCGGCTGGCGCTGAGCGGCGGCAGCTATGGACCGCTACCCGCCCAACGCGTCGACATCGTGGTGCCGGCATCACCCGCCGGACCGCGACCGGTCATCGTTTTCGTCCACGGTGGCGGCTGGGATTCGGGCAGCCCGGCAGAGTATCATTTTCTGGGCCGGGCATTCGCCCGCGCTGGCTATGTCGTGGTTTTGCCGGGTTATCGGCTGACCCCGGACGGGGCCTGGCCCCATATGTTGCAGGATACCGCCAGCGCGGTCGGCTGGGTCCACGATCATGTTGCCAGCTATGGCGGCGATCCGGACCGGGTGTTTCTGATGGGTCAGTCGGCCGGGGCCTACAATGTGGTAATGGTGGCGCTGGAACGGCAATGGCTGGGCCGCGCGGGGGTGGCGGACGGTTTTGTCAAAGGGGTGGTCGGGCTTTCCGGCCCCTATGATTTTCTGCCGCTGACCACACCTTCCGCGCAGGCCGCATTCGGCCAGGTTCGGCCAGCGGCGATCACCCAGCCGGTGAGTTTCGCGCGCGGCGATGCTCCGCCGATGCTGCTGCTGACCGGAGACAGGGATGAAACGGTCAAGCCGCGCAACACCGCGTCACTGGCCGCGGCGCTGAGCGCGGCAGGCGGCCAGGTTGAAACCGTGACCGTCCCCGGCGCTGATCACCGTGATACGATCATCAAGCTGGCTCAGCCGTTCCTGCGCGACCGGCGCGTGGTCGATCCGGTGCTGGCCTTCCTTGCCCGGCACGGCGGCGCTTCAGCGCCGGTTCAGGCGAAAGGCGGCTAGGGGGCACCCGTGCGCGCACTCTTTCGCCTGGCAGCACGTTGCACTGCGATCATTGCGGCACTTGCCCTTGCCGCCCAGCCGGCGTCTGCCCAATCGGTGCTGCGCGATGCCGAAACAGAGGCACTGCTGAAGGATATGGCGCGGCCGCTGGTCGCCGCCGCGCAGCTTGATCCGAAGAATGTCGATATCGTTCTGATCAACGATCCCTCGGTCAATGCCTTCGTCGCCGGGGGGCAGGCGGTCTATATTCATTCGGGCCTGATCAACGAGGCATCGAGCGCAGAGGAAGTGCAGGGCGTAATCGCGCACGAGCTGGGCCATATCACCGGCGGCCACGCGATCAGCAACGGCGGCGCCAAGGCTGCGACCGGAATCAGCATCCTGTCGCTGCTGCTTGGGGCGGCGGCGGCGGCGGCCGGGGCCGGCGATGCCGCGATGGGCGTGGTTATGGCCGGGCAGCAGGTTGCGCTGGGCAAGTTTTTGTCCTTCACCCGCGGGCAAGAGGCGTCAGCCGACGCCGCCGGTGCGCAATATCTTTCCAAGGCGGGCCTTTCAGGGCGGGGTTCGATCAACTTCTTCAAGAAGCTTCAAGGGCTTGAGATGCGCCATGGCTATACCCGCAATGCCGACAGCGAGTTTTATTCAACCCACCCGATGACCGGTGATCGCATCGCCACGTTGCAGGACACCTATGAAAAGGATCCGGCCTGGACCAAGCCGGCCGATCCGGCGCTTCAGGCGCGGTTCCTGCGGGTAAAGGCCAAGCTGTACGGCTATCTGGCGGAACCCAAGTCCACCTATCAGGTCTATCCCGCAAGCGACACCAGCGAACCGGGGCACTATGCCCGGGCCTATGCCTTTCACAAGGATGCCTTTCTGGACAAGGCCATGGCGGAAACAGACGCTTTGCTGGCGCAGAAGCCCAACGATCCATATTATCTTGAACTGAAGGGCCAGATCCTGCTCGAAGCGGGAAAGCCGCTCGATGCCATTGCCCCGCTGCGCCGCGCGAGTGAGCTGTCATCCAACCAGCCACTGATCGCCACCACCTTTGGCCACGCCCTGATCGCCAGCGAAAACCCTGCCTACCTGCCAGAGGCGGAGCAGGTGCTGAAAACCGCCGTCTCGCGTGACCGGGAAAACCCCTTTGCCTGGTATCAGCTTGGCGTGGTCTATGGCCAGCAAGGCGATATGCCCCGCGCGCGGCTGGCCAGCGCGGAACAGCAGGTGATGGAATTGCAATACGGGGCCGCGCTGCAAAGCGCGGAAGCGGCGGAAGCCGGCCTGCCGACCGGCTCGCCCGACTGGCTGCGCGCGCAGGACATTGCGATGCAGGCCCGCGCGGCGATTGAACGCGGCAAGAAACGCAGGTAGTTGCCGCCAGCATGACAGATACTCAGCCGCATACGCGCTCAACGCTCTATTTAACCTTGGCGGCAGTCGGCATCGCCGGACTGGGTGCGCTGGGCGGCTGGATGCTTGAGCGCAATCGCGTGGACTTTGCCGATCTCAGCCCCGGGCAGAAAGCGGCGATGGGCAAGGTGGTCCATGACTACATCCTTGAACATCCCGAAGTTCTTCCCGAAGCAGTTGACAAGCTGCGCCAGAAGGACAGCGCCCGCCAGCTTGCCGGGATCGCGGACAAGGTTGCGATGCCCTATCCCGGGGCGGTGATGGGCAATCCCGCAGGCAAGGTGACTTTGGTGGAATTTTCTGATTTCGCCTGCACTTACTGCCGCCAGAGCGAAGCGGCGCTGGCGGAACTGATTGCCGAAAATCCTGATCTGAAAGTGGTGGTCCGTCACTTGCCGATCATCGCCCAGACCAGCCCGGCCGCTGCCGCCATGGGCCTGGCTGCGGCCGATCAGGGCAAGTATCCGGCCTTTCACAAGGCGATGTTCGCCGCCGGGCGGACCGATCCCGCCTCGATCGAGGCGGCAGCGCGGGCATCCGGGCTTGACGTGGCGCGCGCGCGCCAAGCGGCCCAGCGGCCAGAAGTGCGCGCAGAGCTTGAGGCCAATATCGCCTTTGCCCGCAAGCTGGGGTTTGACGGTACGCCCGCCTGGGTGATCGGCGATCAGGTTCTGCAGGGCGCGGTCGGCAAGGAGGCGCTGGCCAAGGCGGTTGCCGAAGCGCGCAAATCGTGAATGGTTCGCGCGGCGATACAGTTCTGCTAGGGTAGCGTCATGGCCGTGCTGCCCTTTCGCCCGATCCCGTTCTTCGCCAACAAGAATCGCGCATTCTGGCGGCTTCAGGCTGCTGGTTGGGGCGGGGCCATGCTGCTGCGCGCGATGTCCAGCCTGGCCAACGGCCTTGCCCTTTCATTTCTGGTGCTGGTGCTGATCGCCACGATCACCGGCTTTTCGATCACCCTGATCCTTTCGGTCATCTACCGCAATCTGATCAACCGCCGTCCGATCGTTACCTGGGGGGTGACCGCGCTGGTTCTGGCGGTGGCGGTGGTGCTTTATGCCTTTGTCGATTCGTGGGTGAACGGGCTTTACTACGGCGATAGCAGCACTGGCTTTGCCCAGCGGTTCATCGGCCTGTTCTATATCGACCTGACGCTGCTGGGCGCCTGGACCGCGCTTTACTACATGGTCAACTACTTCCTGCAGATCGAGGAACAGGCCGACCAGATGATCCGGCTGGAAAACCAGGCAACGCAGGCACAACTGGCGATGCTGCGGTATCAGCTCAATCCGCATTTCCTGTTCAACACGCTCAATTCCATCTCGACGCTGGTGCTGCTCAAGCAGACCGAGCCGGCCAATGCCATGCTCAGCCGGCTCTCCTCGTTCCTGCGCTATACCCTGGTCAACGAGCCGACTGGCCGCGTCACCGTGGCGCAAGAGGTGGAGACGCTGAAGCTCTATCTGGAAATCGAACGGATGCGGTTTGAAGAACGGCTGCGCACCAGTTTCCGTATCGATCCGGTCAGCGAATCTGCCCTGTTGCCCTCGCTGCTGCTGCAGCCCCTGGTTGAAAATGCCATCAAATATGCGGTCGGCCCGCAGGAAACCGGGGCTGAAATCATCATCGCCACGCAACTCGTCGGCCAGAACCTTCGCATCACCGTCTCCGACACTGGCCCGGGATTGCAATCGAACGCGGCGAACAACAGATTTGCCGGCGTGACTTTCGACGGCGGCGAACCTGTATCCACCGGCGTAGGGCTGGCCAACATCCGTGACCGGCTGGGCCAGGCCTATGGCGAGAACCATCGTTTTGAAACGATGGAGCCTTCCGAAGGCGGGTTTGCCGTGCTTATAGAAATACCGTTCGAACGCCGCGAGGCTGCTGCCGCCGTTGCGGCCATCAAACGTCCGGCGCTGGCCGGCTGAACAAGGACTGCCGGATGACAATCCGCACGATCATCGTTGATGATGAAAAACTTGCAATCCAGGGCCTGATGCTCCGGCTTGAGAAATTCGCTGATGTTGAGATCATCGATACCTGCTCCAACGGGCGTGAGGCGATCCGCAAGATCAAGACTGAAAAGCCTGATCTGGTGTTTCTTGATATCCAGATGCCCGGGTTTGACGGGTTTTCAGTGGTCAAGGGCGTGATGGAGATCGAACCGCCGCTGATCGTTTTCGTCACCGCCTATCAGGAACACGCGGTCCGCGCGTTTGAAGCCAATGCCGTCAACTATCTGATGAAACCAGTGGATGAGGACAAGCTGGCCGACACGATGGAGCGGGTGCGGGTGCGCCTGTCCGAAAAACACGCGGCGGAAGAAGCCGAAAAGCTGAAGAATGTCCTTGCCGAAGTCGCCCCCGACGCGATCGAGGCCATGCCGGAAGATGTCGAAAGCACGGGCCGCTATGAAAAGCTGATCAACATCAAGGATCGCGGCCAGATATTCCGCGTCGATGTCGATTCGATCGAGCACATTGAGGCTGCGGGCGATTATATGTGCATCTACACTGGCGATAATTCGCTGATCCTGCGCGAAACGATGAAGGATCTGGAACGCCGGCTTGATCCGCGCGTGTTCCAGCGGGTTCACCGCTCCACCATCGTCAATCTCAACCAGGTCCGCCAGGTCAAGCCGCACACCAACGGCGAATGCTTCCTGGTACTCGATTCGGGTGCGCAGGTGAAAGTCAGCCGGTCCTACCGCGACGTGGTGGCGCGTTTCGTTCACTGATCCGGGGCAGGCGATCCTTACAGCGCGCGGTGCATCACCAACGCATCAACCAGGCCAAGCGCCGGGTGATCGAAAGCGGCGGGTATTCGGCCGATCACAGCGAAGCCCAGTGATTGCCACAGGGCAACCGCGCGCGCGTTGCTGGCAACCACGAAGTTGAACTGCATCGCGTGAAAGCCGCGTGCCCGCGCTTCCCCAAACGAATGTTCGCACATCCGCCGCGCCACGCCGCGTCCGGTGGCCGCAGTGCCGGTCATATAGCCGCAATTGCAGACGTGGCTGCCGCCGCCCGCCTGATTGGCTCGCAGATAATAGGTGCCCAACACTTCGCCGTTCTCCTCGGCAACGAAGGGCGTCTTGTCCGCGCCCAGCCAATAGGCCAGCGCGGCTGCGCGGCTCATGTTCCGGTCAAGCGCATAGGTTTCCCCGGCGCGAATCACCGGTTCAAGGATCGCCCATATCGCAGGGGCGTCGGCGGGCGTCACAGGACGGATCAGCATCGGGACCGCTTGCCACGGGGCGGAACTTGATGGCAAGGAATGAAAATCATGAACAGCTTCACCCTTCCCGGCTTCGATCTTGAAGCCTTTGTTCGCGCGACGCTTGATGAAGATCTTGGTGTGGGCCTGCCCGGCGGCGGGCACGATGTAACCAGCGAAAGCGTCATCCCCGCTGATGCCCGGTTTTCAGGCGTGATGGACACCCGCGATGCGATCACGGTTGCCGGCTTGCCGATCGCTGCCGCGTTCTTCCATGCGCTTGATCCCGCGATGGAGGTGGCGATCCTGGTTGATGAAGGCGCACAGGTGCCCGCCGGAACCGACCTGATGCACCTTTCGGGCAACGCCCGGGCCATGCTCACCGCCGAACGCGCCGCGCTCAACACGGTTCAGCACCTTTCCGGCATCGCCACCATGGCCCGCAGCTATGTCGATGCGATGCAGGGCAATGCCGTGCTGCTCGATACCCGCAAGACCATCCCCGGCCTGCGTCATCTTGAGAAATACGCAACGCGGATGGGCGGCGCGCAGAACCACCGCATGGGCCTGTGGGACGCGGCGATGATCAAGGACAACCACGTTCTTGTCGCCGGCGGTGTGGGCGAGGCGGTGCGCCGGGCCAGGGTGGCAGGGGTGCAGGACATCATCTGCGAGGTTGATGCGGTTAGCCAGATCGAACCCGCGCTGGCCGCCGGGGCCAGCCACATCCTGCTGGATAACATGAACCTTGATGACCTGCGCGCATCGGTGGCGCTGATCGCCGGGCGGGCGCCATGCGAAGCCTCTGGCGGGGTCAGGCTGGACACCATCGCCGCCATCGCCGCCACCGGCGTCACCTATGTTTCCGTCGGGCGCCTGACCCAGAGCGCACCAGCGGCGGATATCGGGCTGGATTTCACGCCGCTGTGAGCCGCGCGGCCTTCATCGCCGCCGCGCTGGCTCTGCTGCCCGCGCCCGCGCTCGCCCAGGCGTACCAGTGCCGCGTGCCGGACAGTGTCCAGTTGCCCCCGCCGATCCAGCCCGATGGCCCCACCCTGCGCACGGCGATTGGCGGTTATACCCTGGCGGTGAGCTGGTCGCCGGAATTCTGCCGTGGCGGCCGGACGGATGATCCGGACAATTTCCAGTGCAATGGCCGCAATGGCCGGTTCGGCTTCGTGCTGCACGGGCTGTGGCCCGAAGCGCCGGAAGGAGGGCGACCGCCGCAGTGGTGCGCGATTGATCCGCGTCCCTCGGCAGAGGATATGCGCGCCAATATGTGCATCACCCCGGTTCCCTGGCTGCTGGAACACGAATGGGCCAAGCACGGCAGTTGCATGTCGCCAAACCCCAAAGCCTATTTCAAGGCGAGCGCGATCCTGTGGAACTCGCTGCATATGCCCGATGCCGACAAGCTGTCGCGCCACCCTGGATTGACCATGGGCGATCTGCGCGGCGCATTCGTGGCCGCCAACCCGGGTTTTCCCCGCGCGGCGATTGGCATCGTGGCCAGCAACGGCGGCTGGCTGCGCGAAATGCACCTGTGTTACGGCAAGGACTTCATGCCAGGCGCCTGTGACAGACGCGGCTTCGGGCCAAGGGATACTGTCCCGCTGAAGATCTGGCGCGGGCTCTGACGGGAACCCGCCGGGGATGGCTGCCGCGCTCTTCAGTTTGCTGATCGTCACGCTGGTTGGCTTTGGCGGGCGGGATCAGAACCTGCTCACCGCCATGGTGACGCGCCAGGGACGGCGGCCGGGGCTGCTGCTGGTGGCGCTCGTCTCTGGAGTGGGCACGGTTGCTCTGGCCGCCTGGGCCGCGCCGCTGATTGCTGCACAGATGCCGGCCCCGGCGCGCGAGATATTTGCCGCGCTGGCGCTGGCGCTGGCCGGGGCGGAAATGATCTTCACCCGGCGCACGGCCACTCCAGCCGAACCGACGCACTCGCTGGGTGCCTTTGCGCTGGTCCTGCTGGCGGGGCAATTGACCGATGCGGCACGGTTCGCGGTTGTCGGCCTGGCAGTCGCTACCAATGCGCCGTGGCCAACCGCGCTGGGCGGCGGCGCAGCGGCGATCGGCACTGCCCTGGGCGCGTGGCTGTCGGCGGAGGAACTGGCCAGACTGAACCTTGCCGGTGTGCGCAGGTGGATCGGTGCGGTGATCCTGGCTGCTGCTCTGTTTGTGGGACTGCGGGCGATTGGCCGGATATGATGTCCACCCCCACCCGCATAGCAATGCGCAGCCGTTCCGCCGGGTGCCGGGCGGTGCTATCAACCGTATCATGACAGATGTGAAAATCGTGGCAGATGCCGATGACGAGGCAATCGCCCTGTGGCTCGAAAGCTGGCTGAAGCAGGCTCTTGCCCGGCAAGCCGGCATGATCACCATCACCATTCCGGGCGGATCGACCCCGTTTCCGATTCTGGCGCGGCTGGAAAAGAGCGCGATCGACTGGGCGCGGATCGCCGTGTGGCCGGGGGATGACCGCGTCGTTCCCGAAGACAGTCCGGCCAGCAACGTCGGCCGTATTCGCGCCGCGCTTGAACCGCTTGGCGCGAAGGTTGTGGCCCTTGCGGAAGGGGCGCAGCCGCCGCATTTTGCGCTGACCTGGCTGGGAATGGGCGGCGATGGCCACGTTGCCTCGCTGTTCCCCAACACCGATCCGCAGGTTGACGATCCGGCTGCGGTCCGCCGCCTGGTTCCCGATCCGCTGCCGCCAGAGGCACCCTATCCGCGCCTGAGCATGACGATCCCGGCCTTGCTCAACAGCGATGCGCTGATCTTCGTCATTCGCGGGGCGGACAAGCGCGCGATATTTGATGCCGCGCTGGCGGGCGCAAATGATCTGCCGATCGCCCGGGTGCTGCGCAGCGCGCGTCAGCCGGTGATATGCTTCGCCTGATCCCGCCGCCGCTGCACCGCGGCGCGCTGATTGCGGCGCACCTTCTGCGGCGGATCTGGTGGCGGCTGCGCAAGCCGCGGCTGACCGGATGCCGGGTGCTGGCCCTTGATGAACGGGGCTGGGTGCTGCTGGTGCGGCATTCCTATGGCAGTGGGCGCTGGATGCTGCCCGGCGGCGGTGTTGGGCGGCGCGAGAATCCGCTGGCCGCGGCCCAGCGTGAACTGCGCGAAGAGGTTGGTTGCACTCTGGACGATCCGCGCCAGTTTGACCAGCTTGATGAACCGCTGTCCGGCACGGTCAACCAGGTTCACCTGATCGGCGGCCGGATTGTCGGAACACCCCGGCCCGACGGGCGCGAGATTGTTGAGGCGGTGTTTTTCGATCCTGCCGCTCTTCCCGGCGATATGGCGCTGACCGTTGCGCGCGGCTTGCCCGGGTGGATCACAGCAGCGAAAGCTGCGCGTCTCCGCCCACCGGTGCAGGTGTAGCATCCTCTTCCCCATCAAGCTGTGACAGGATCAGGCCAAGCAGCCGGACCGGCTGGGCCAGCGGCAGCACCTCGTCCAGCAGGGCATGGCCAATCGCGGCGAACTGGGCGCGATCGGCGACGGGCTGGGCCAGCGACCGGGCGCGGGTCAGGTTGGAAAAGTCCGCGTGCTTCAGCTTCAGCGTCACCGTGCGCCCGCGCGTGCCGCCAGCCTCGATCCGGTCCCAGGTGATCGCGATGATCCGTTCCAGCACTTCGCGCAGCGTTGATCCGGAAGATATGTCCTTGTCGAAAGTCCGCTCCGCGCCAAGCGACTTGCGCGGGCGATGAGCCTTGACCCGGCGCAGATCAATCCCCCGCGCGGCGCGGTAAAGATAATCCGCCTGACTGCCGAAATGGGTGCGCAGGAAGATGATGTCACAGGCGGCAAGATCAGCCCCGGTTGCGATTCCCAGCGCCGCCATCTTTTCCGCGCCGCGCGGCCCGATGCCAAAGAAGCGGCGGACAGGCAGCACCGCGACAAAGGCCGCGCCTTCACCCGGGCGGATCAGGCACAGCCCGTCAGGCTTGTTCTGATCGCTGGCCAGTTTGGCCAGGAATTTGTTGTAGGATACGCCGGCGCTGGCGGTCAGCCCGGTTTCGGCGCGGATGCGGGCGCGGATCAGTTCGGCAATGCGGGTGGCGGAACCGATTCCCTTCATATCCTCGGTCACGTCAAGGAAGGCTTCATCCAGACTGAGCGGCTCGACGTGAGGGGTATAGTCACGAAAGATCGCCCTGATCTGGCGCGATATCGCGGTATAGACGGCAAAGCGCGGACGGCGGAAAATCAGATCAGGGCAGAGCCGCCTTGCCGTAACCGAGGGCATGGCCGATCGGCAGCCAAACCGCCGCGCTTCATAGCTGCAGGTGGACAGCACGCCGCGCGGGCCATCGCCGCCCACCGCAACCGGTTTGCCGCGCAGGCTGGGATCGTCACGCTGTTCAACGCTGGCATAGAACGCATCCATATCGACATGGATGATTTTGCGCAGGCCGGGGCCCGAACCGTCATCCTGATCGTTGCCCGCGGCAGAGTCGCTCATGCCGGCACAATAGGCTGGCCTGCGCGGGCAAGAAAGGCCAAGGGGGTGACGATGAGCGGTTCCGAGATCAAAGCTGCTGAAAAACCTGTGATCGGTGAGCGTGAATTTGTCGCGCTGATGGCGATGATCATGGCGCTGCAGGCGCTGTGCATTGATGCCATGCTGCCGGCGCTGGGGCAGATCGCCGCGGATCTTGATGTGACCGATCCCAACCGGCGCCAGCTGGTGGTGGGGGTGTTCCTGTTTGCGGCGGGTTTTGGATCGCTGATTCCGGGCGCGCTGGCAGACCGCTATGGCCGCCGCCGCGTGCTGTTCGTTTCGTTTGCGGGCTATGTGGTTCTGGCCCTGGCCTGCGCGCTGGTGCGCAATTTCACGGCCCTGCTGGTCCTCAGGGTGCTGCACGCACTGTTTTCTGCCGGGCTTGCGGTTTTGCCCGGCGCGATTTTGCGTGACCGGTTTTCTGGCGACCGGATGGCGCGAACCATGTCGACCATTGCGGTGGTTTTCATGATCGTGCCGATGATCGCGCCCAGTTACGGCCAGGCGGTGATGGCGGTGGCGGGCTGGCGCTGGATCTTTGGCGGCATGGCCCTGATGGCCGTGGCGGTGTGGTTCTGGGCCTGGCAGCGTTTACCGGAAACGCTAAGGCCCGAATTCCGCCAGAAGATAGAGGTTCGCACAATCGCCGCCAACATGTGGCAAGCGGCGATCAACCGCGCCGCGATGGGCTATGTCCTGGGCGGGGCGCTGCTGACCGGGGCATTGTTTGGTTACATCAATTCGGCGCAGCAGCTGATTGCCGAACATTTTGGCGCTGGCGATCGTTTCCCGCTGCTGTTCGCGCTGATGGCCGGGGGCATGGCGCTGGCCAATTTTTCCAATGCGCGGATTGTGGAGCGGTTTGGTGCGCGGCGGGTTTCACAGACGGCGCTGCTGCTGTTCATCGCCGCCGGGGCCGGGCAAGTGTGGCAAGCCTACCACGGGAATGAAACGCTATACCAGTTCATCCCGCTGATGGCGCTGAATGTTGCGCTGATCGGCTTTACCGGGGCGAACTTCAGCTCGATCGGGCTGCAACCTTTTGCGCGCACCGCCGGCGCTGCCGCATCGCTTCAGGCGTTTTTGCGGATGGTGATCGGCTCGCTGCTGGGGGCGGTGGTCGGTCAGGCCTATGACGGCAGCGCCCGCCCCCTGGCCTGGGCAATGTTTGGCTGCGGATTGGGCGCGCTGGTGCTGGTGCTTTACAGCGAGCATGGGCAGTTGTTCCGCCGTCTCAACCCGCCGGGAACACCGCGCCCGGTTGCCGAACCAGGGCTGCATTGATCCCGCTTATGGAAGATATCTTTGATCTGGCGGTGATCGGCGGCGGGGTGAACGGTGCTGGCATCGCCCGCGATGCGGCGGGACGCGGAGCCAGGGTGCTGCTGCTTGAGGCGGGCGATCTGGCCTGCGGCACATCATCAGCATCGACCAAGCTGATCCACGGCGGTCTGCGCTATCTGGAACACTATGAATTCGCGCTGGTGCGCGAATCGCTGAAAGAGCGCGAGGTGCTGTGGCGGATCGCGCCGCACATCATCCACCCGCTGCGCTTCGTCCTGCCTTACCAGCGGGGCCTGCGTCCGCGCTGGCTGCTGCGGCTGGGGCTGTTCCTGTACGATCATATCGGCGGGCGAAAGTTGCTGCCCGCCACCCGGACGGTGAACCTGCACCACCACCCGGCGGGTGCGCCGCTGAAGCCGGGGTTCGGCACGGGGTTTGAATATTCAGACGGCGCGGTTGATGACGCGCGGCTGGTTGTGCTGAGCGCGCTCGACGCGGCGGAGCGCGGCGCCACGGTGCTGACGCAAACGCCCGTCACTGCCGCGCGGCGCGAGGCGGGATTGTGGCGAATCGAAACGCCCGCCGGGCAGTTCGCCGCCCGTGCGCTGGTCAACGCCGCTGGCCCGGCGGTGCTGAAGGTGGAAGGGCTGATCGGTGACAAGCCCGATCATGCCATGCGGCTGGTGCGCGGCAGCCATATCGTGGTGCGCCGGCTGTTTGATCATCCTTATGCCTATTTCTTCCAGCTGCCGGACGGGCGGATATTCTTCGCCATCCCCTATCGCCGCGACTTTACCCTGATCGGCACGACCGATGCTGATCAGCAACCACACGATCCGATCGCCGCATCGGCCGAGGAAATTGCCTATCTGTGCGAAGGGGCCAGCGCCTATTTCCGCCGCGCGGTGACACCGGCGGACGTGGTGTGGTCCTACGCCGGGGTGCGCCCGCTGATAGACGATGGATCGGGCAAGCCCGAAGCGGCGACGCGCGGCTATCGGCTTGATCTGTCGGCGGAGGAGGAAGGTGCGCCGCTGCTCAGCGTCTATGGCGGCAAGATCACCACGTACCGCCACTTGTCGCAAGAGGCGGTGGACCTGCTCACCCCGCGCCTTCCCGCACTGACCGGCCCGGCCTGGACCGCGAGCCGGCCTCTGCCCGGCGGCGATTTTCCGGTCGACGGGCTTGAGCCGCTGATGGCGGCGCTGGCGGCGGAGAACCCCGATCTTGACCGGGCCACCGTTGACCGTGTGGCCCGCGCCTATGGCACGCGGGCGCGGCGCTGGCTTTCCGCTCCGCGCGGGCGGCATTTTGGTGCGGGACTTTATCAGGCAGAGGTTGATTACCTGCGCGCCGCCGAATGGGCCGTCAGTGCAGATGACGTGCTGTGGCGGCGCACCAAGCTGGGACTGCTGCTGGACAATGCGCAGCAGGCATCGCTCGCGGCCTATCTGGCGGGATAGACTGCCGCGCTACTCATGGCGCAAGGTGCGCCATGCCAGTCCGGCAAATTCGCACAGCAATGGCCGGGTATCGCGCGGATCGATGATGTCCTCGATCCCGAATATCTCGGCGGTGCGGAACGGGCTGCGCACCCGGTTCAGCCGCTCGCGAATCGCCGCAAGATGGGCAAGCGGGTCTTCTGCCGCCTCGATCTCCGCCTTGTAGGCCACCTCTATCCCGCCCTCGATCGGCAGGCTGCCCCAGTCGCCCGATGGCCAGGCGAAGCGGTACTGAAAGGCGTCGGCGTTGCTCATCGCGGAACCGGCGATGCCATAGGCGCGGCGGATGACCATGCAGCACAGCGGTACGCTGGCCTTGTACACCGCATTCATCGCCTGCACGCCATAGCGGATCGTTCCGGCCATTTCCGCCTCGCGCCCGATCATGAAGCCGGGATTGTCCACCAGATGAACCACCGGCAGGCGGAACTGGTCCGCCAGCTTGATGAAGCGTTCAACCTTTTCGCTGGTGCGCGCTTCCCACGATCCGCCCAGAAAGCTGGGGTCGCTGGCCAGCACCGCCACCGGCCAGCCGTCCAGCCGGGCAAAGGCGGTAATCGCGGCGCGGCCCCACTGCTTGCCCATTTCGAAGACCGATCCCGCGTCGAACACCAGGTCCAGCAACTTGCGCATTGAATAGACCTGCTTGGCCTCTCGCGGGACCATGCCGATCAGCTTTTCCTCGCGCCGGTCTGCCGGATCGGCACATTGCGTGCGCGGCGCAGGCTCGCCCACGCAGCCGGGCAGATAGGACAGGAAACGCCGGGCGCGGGCAAATGCCTCGGCCTCGCTCGCCACCTCTTCGTCAACCACTCCGTTGCGGGTGTGAATGATTGATCCGCCCAGCGATTCCTTGTCGGAAGGCTCGCCAATCGCCTCGACCACGGCGGGGCCGGCGGCGAACAGCTGCGACAGGCCCTTGACCATCAGCGAATAGTGGCTGGCGACGACCCGCGCGGCGCCCAGTCCCGCCGTTGGCCCCAGCGCCATGGCGACCACGGGCACCGTCTCAAGGTTCCTGACCACGTCGCTCCACCCCGGAACGGCGGGCACATAGGTTGCGCCGATCATTTCCAGCGTCTTGACCGATCCGCCGCCGCCGGTGCCGTCAATCATGCGGATCAGCGGGATTTTCAGCGTGTGAGGCATTGCTTCACACTGTTCGAACTTGCGCCTGATCGCCGCGTCCGCCGCTCCGCCGCGGACGGTGAAATCATCAGCGCTGGCCACCACCGGGCGGCCTTCGATGCTGGCCCGCCCGAAAATCAGGTTTGACGGGGCCAGATCGATCAGATCCCCGTTCTGGTCATAATGGCCCTTGCCGGCGATCTTGCCGATTTCGCGAAAACTGCCAGGATCGACCAGACCCTTGATCCGCGCCCGGGCGTCCAGTTTCCCGCGCGAATGCTGGCGGGCAACCTTGTCCACCCCGCCCATCTGTTCGGCCAGCTTGCGGCGGCGGCGGAGTTCCGCGATCTCTGGCTTCCAGGTCATTCACGCTCCTTGCGGGTAAGGGGTTGCGGCGGCTTGCGCCGTCATGAAAGGGAAAATCTCGGCAACACTGGCTAAGCTGCCATTGCCAGCGCCGCAATGCCCCTTGCACTTGTCATGAGCCGCCACTAGAGCCACGGCCAATTGCAGGGTTTTCCCAACGGGGCACTTCCATGTCTGAGTCTGATCGCTTCAATACCATTGCAGGATGGACGCTGGCTGCGGGCATCGTCATTTTCGGGCTGCGCGCCGTTTCCAACGGTTACTTCGGTGCGGACAAGGTCCATGCGCCCAAGGAAGAGGCTGCTGCGGCGGGCGGCGGTGCGGCGGCCGTGCCCATCGAAACCCTGCTGGCCAGCGCCGACCCTGCGAAGGGCGAGGCTGTGTTCAAGAAGTGCGCCAGTTGCCACACCGCCAACCAGGGCGGTGCCAACGGCATTGGCCCCAATCTTTATGGCGTGCTGGGGGATTCGATTGCGGCGGGCCGCGGCGGATTTGCCTTTTCCGATGCCCTGAAGGGCAAGGGCGGCAAATGGGATTTCACCAGCCTGAATGAATGGCTGACCAATCCCAAGGGCTTTGCCCCGGGTACCAAGATGAGCTTTGCCGGCCTTAGTGACCCGGTTGAGCGCGCCAACCTGATGGCCTGGCTGAACACGCAGGGTTCAAACCTGCCGCTTCCCGCTGCTCCGGCCGCGCCTGCTGCCGGTGCGGCTGGTGCAGCCGGCGGCACTGCCGCTGCTGCGGTAGTTGGCGATGCGGCGGCCGGTGAGAAAAGCTTTGCCAAGTGCAAGGCTTGCCACACCGCGAATCCGGGCGGTGCCAACGGCATCGGTCCGAACCTGGCCGGAGTCTATGGCGATTCGGTTGCCCAGGGGCGCGGCGGATTTGCCTTTTCCGATGCGCTGAAGGCCAAGGGCGGCAAGTGGGATGACGCCAGCCTGGATGCCTGGCTGACCAATCCCAAGGCCTATGCCGCCGGCACGAAGATGACCTTCGCCGGGATCAGCGATCCGCAAGAACGCGCCAACATCATCGCTTACCTGAAGACCGCCAAGTAAGCGCGGGTCCACCAATTGCGCAAAAGGGGCGGGGCTGAAAGGCTCCGCTCTTTTTTGTTTTGCCTGATGTTTGTCCGGCGGGCGGATCGGGCCGGCTATCGTTTCAAGACAGCGGCGAACACCCGTGTCATCAAGTCGACCAGCACGGCAGGTTCTGCTTCAACCAGCGGACCGAGTTGCAGCATTTGCCGCATCATCTGAAACCCCGCAACGATCGACAGAAAGATCGCCGCACGCTCGGCGTGGTGCTCACCCTCGATCAGGGCTTCCGCCGTGTGCTGATGAATCGCGGCAATGCGTTCGCGGGCAATACGCGCGGCGACCGGACTGGAGGTGGAGCGGAACAGGATGAGGAATCCGTCAAGCGGCCGGGCATCGCGGTCCGTCAGGCCGACCAGCGCCGCTGCAAAGGCCCCTGCCAGATCAGCGGCACCAAGATTTTCGTGAGACAGGATGACCGGATCGCGCATGGTATCGGTAACCACATCGCCAAACAGCCCCTCCTTCGATCCGAAATAACGACCGATCATCATGGCCGTCACTCCGGCACCTTCAGCAATTCCGCGCAGGCCCGCGCCTTCATAACCGTATTCGGCGAACTGGCGCCGCGCCGAAGCGAGAATGGCAGCCTTGGTCGCTTCGGCCTTGGCCGACCGGGTTGCGTAAGGGGCCTGCGACGAATTCATTATATACCTGTAGACTTTTTCTCCTTGCGAGTATACACTCGTATATAAACGAGACAAAGGAGAAACGGCGTGACGACGGTTCTGGTGACCGGGGGTAGTGGTTTCATTGCCCAGCACTGCATGATTGCGCTGCTCAATGCGGGTTATGATGTGCGGACCACCTTGCGATCAATGACGCGCGAAGCAGAGGTGCGGGCCAATTTGCTGGCAGGCGGGGTTGATGCTGGCGACCGGCTGTCATTTGTTGTTGCCGATCTGTCGTCGGATGACGGCTGGGCGCAGGCGGCGCAGGGTTGCACCTATGCATTTCATGGTGCCTCTCCGACCCCCTCTGGCAGTCAGGTGCTTGAAGATGACTGGATCAGGCCGGCGGTTGAAGGCAATCTTCGCGTCTTGCGCGCCGCGCGCGATGCAGGCGTGAAGCGGGTAGTGCTGACATCGGCCTTTGGCGCGATTGGCGCCGGGCATGACAAATCGCTGGGCCGGCCGTTTGTCGAAACCGACTGGAGCGATCTTGGCGGAAACATCGCGCCATACCAGAAATCGAAGACCCTGGCCGAGCGGGCATCGTGGGAATTCATCGCCCGCGAAGGGCAGGGGCTGGAACTCACATCGGTCAATCCGACCATGGTGCTTGGCCCCACCCTTGGCACTGATCTGTCGCATTCGATTCGCATGATCAAAAATATGCTTGATGGTCAGCCGGGCAATCCGCGAATCAACACCTGCATCGTCGATGTGCGCGATGTCGCTGACCTGCATTTGCGCGCCATGATTGATCCAGCCGGTAACGGTGAGCGATTTCTGGCGACATCGGGTGATAGCCTGTGGATGGCAGATATCGCAAAGCTGCTGAAGGCGCGGCTTGGTACTACGGCCGCAAAGGTTTCAACCCGCGTCCTGCCAAATGTGCTTATCCGCACGCTGGCGCTGACCAATCCGACGATGAAGGGGATAGTGCCGCTGTTGGGGGTGCGCCTTGATGCCAGCGGAGACAAGGCCCGAAGCCTGTTGGGCTGGGCACCCCGGTCCCCGGAAGATGCCATTCTGGCAACGGTTGAAAGCCTGGTCAGTGTTGGCCTGATTCCTGCCGCGCGTTGAGGGGGGCGGCGGCCGTCGCGGTTGCAGCATCGCTCGTCACCGGCGCGCCCGTTTCGATCTCCTTGTCAATCGCCACGCCCCGGGCATCGATCTGCTGCTGCGCCGCCTTGTAGCGATCATCGAAATCGGGTTCCTGCCGGCAGGCGGCCAGCAGCAGAAACAGCGGGGCAAGGCGCAGCGGCATCAATAGCGTTTCCTGTAGCGCAGGTTGAAATTGGTCACGCCCGATCCGCCGGCCTGGCTCAGGATCGACAATGTCCGGCTCAGGCTGATCTCGATCTGGGTTGCGGTAAAGCCGCGCGCGTCGGTAATCAGTTCAAGATAGACGTTGTTGGTAATGTAACTGCCGCTGGCAATCGCGGTGCCCCGGCCCGTGGTTTCATCCGGCGCAAGAATCCGCAGCCGCGAAATGCCGGTGGCGGCGCGTAGCTTGCCCAGGGGATTCAGCCCGCCGCC
Source organism: Pseudomonadota bacterium (assembly GCA_018240895.1). Classification (GTDB taxonomy): domain Bacteria; phylum Pseudomonadota; class Alphaproteobacteria; order Sphingomonadales; family Sphingomonadaceae; genus Novosphingobium. Next base: position 22,731 of record JAFEEX010000035.1, read on the forward strand.
GGTGCTGCGCAAGGCATTGAGCGACGCGGCGAGTTGCAGCCCCTGCAGCGGGGATAGCTGCCCGACCGAATTGCCGAACATGATGCGCGAAACGATCTCGTCCGATGGCAGGGCCGGGCTGGAGGTGAATTCGATCTTCGGATTGAAGACCCCGCCCGATGCGGTGACTGTGACCGCCACATCATCAATATCCTCCGTGGCGCTAAGTGCGATCGTGGTATCGGCAATCGGCCCGCCGGTGAACAGCAGCCGCCCTTCCTGCAACTGGAATTGGCGGCCGGCAAAGCCAAGGTTGCCCCGCACCAGATCGACCGTGCCGTTCAACCGCGGATCGGTGTTGGTGCCGGTAACGTGCAGATCGGCGCTCCATTCGCTGTCCAGTCCCATGCCGGTGACAAAGAACTGCCGCGGCGCGGTAAGGGCTATGTCCAGCCGCAGCCCCTGAAGCAGGCTGCCTTGCGGCGGTGCCGGTTCATTGCCGGTCACGCGCTGCGGCGCGCCGGATGCCTTGAAACGTACGCCCCCCAGCTCGGGAATTTCGGCGCTGCCTTGCCGGACCAGTTGATAACGGGTTTCGGGCAGCCGCAGCGTGCCGGACAGCACGGCGGTTTGCCCGGCGGTCTTGGTCAAACGCAGCCGTCCGGTGGCCGATGATGACAGGGCATCGCTGCGCGCCAGCCGGGCATTGTCTAGATCGGCGGTGACATCCATGGGATAGCCGCCAGCCGCCGCCAGGCTGATATAGCCCTGCGCCGCGATCTTGCCCTGACCCGCCGTGGCGGTCATCTGATCGATCTGGAGCCGGTCCCCCACGAATTTGCCGGTCAGCATCATGTTGGTCAGGCGCGTGCCGTATGTCTGGTTGTCATAGGCCATGTTCTGGCCGCGGACGATCCCGCTCAATTGCGGGTGATCGAGCCGTCCGGAAAAATCCACCCCCACCGCGATCGATCCCGACAGGCTCTGGTCAACCAGACCGGCGAAGGACCACAGTGTTTCCGCCGGTCCGTTGAAGCGGATGCCGCCGCCCAGCGGGGCAGAGCCAAGGCGTGCCGCCCAATCGCCGCCCCCGCCGCCGCCCAGCGGCCCGAGCGATGCGTTCATCCGGCCGATTACCGCGCCGCGTTGGCGGATCACCGCGCGGCCTTCTCCGCCGGTATCGAGCAGATGGCCAACAAAATTCACGTCCACCGGCTTGCTGACCGAAACCGCCGTTGTGCGGGTAAAACCGTTGATCGATAATGTGGCATCGGCGCGGGGGAAGGCGGACGGGCTGGACTGTTCGAAATCCAGACTGCCGGTCAGCTGTCCGCCGATGCCATAGCCCGGGTAAAACGCATTGAGCAGCGCCATGTCCAGCTTGTCGATCCGGCTTTGCAGCTTCAGCCCCGCCCCATATGTGCCGGCCAGCCGCATACTTCCCTGGCCAAAATCAATCCGGGTGGGCAACAATTCATACCCGCTGCGCGAAGGGACGATACGCGCCGGGCTGGAGGTGCGGAACGGCACCCCGCGCACCCGTCCGTCCAGCGCGACGCGCCACAGGCCGGGCTCAAGCTGGGCATTGCCGGCAATGCGGAACGGGGCCGCACTGATTCCCTCGGTCAGGAACTGCGCCTGGCCGCGGCCATCGCGGTAATCGACCTTGGCCCGCGCCGCGACGAGGGTCAGGCTGCGCAGCCGGGTCTGGGCAAGCTGGACGTCGGCCACCACCCACGGCTGATCATACAGGACCACCCGTGCATCGATAATCGCGCTGCCGATTGCCAGGCTGGCCGGCCCCGGCAGCACCGTGTCCCTGGCGCGGACATTGATCAGCGCCAACTGGTGACGCCCTTCCGCGTCCAGTTTGACGATTCCGGTCAGGCCGCGGCCATTGGCGTCAAGCTGCCCGACAAAGGGGCCAGCCGGACTTTGCCGGATTGTTCCGCTGATGCCGATCCCGGCCAGATCGCCGCGGGTAATCTGCAGGGTAAGCGGTCCCTTGCCGCTGACCATGCTGACCTCTGCGGACAGCGGGCCATAGTCGGTCTGGCCGGTCGCGGCGAAGCGGTAATCGCCGGCATTGCCAATCACCTGCGCCCGCAGCCCGGTCAGGCCCATGCCGAAACCGGGGCTGTTCGCCACCAGCACCGCACGCGGATTGGCGGCGGTTCCGGTCAGCTCAACCGCCAGCGGGCCATAGCGGGTGGAATGGCCACTGGCGCTGATCGCAAGCTGGCCGCCCGCGCCATAGCTGCCGTGCCCATCGGCAATGCGCAGCAGCGGGGCAGACAAGCGCAGCCGGGAAAAGCGCACAACGCCGTCCGCACCATAGGCGACTTGCGCCGAACCGGCTGCGTTTCCGCCCAGAAAGTCTTTGACGCTGGTGTTGAACAGCTGGGTGGACCGCGCCTTGACCGTTCCTGTCAGGGCAAAGCCGCCGCCGGCCTGCTTCAGCCTGGCATCGGTTTCGATGGCGAAAGTCCCGACGCTGTCGATGCGATAGGCGTTGACCCTGCCCGCCAGCGCTCCGGTATAAAGCCTGCGCGACATATCGGCCAGAACAATGGCCTTGGCATCTATCCGATCGGAATGGATGCGCAGATTGTCTGACATTATGCGCGGTCCGTTGAAGGCCAGATCGCCGCTGAGCCGCACCTGCGCCAGGGGGCCACCGGCGGCGCTGTCCAGCCCGGTGATCCGCGCGGCCCGGGCATCGATCGGAACAAGGATCTGCCCGGGCCGGACCCGGGCCTGCCCTTTGGCCGTCAGCCCTTCGGCGGTCACACCGTTCATCGTCAGCGCGGCGGCGGACAGGGCGTAATCCACCTGCGGCTGGGCAAAGGCTCCGTCCAGGGCGAACTGGCCGCGCAGCGCCCGCCCGTCGATGCCGGCGCCAAGCGCGGCGGGGCGCAGCACTTCAACGTTCAGCTTCAGGCCGTCAAAGCTGCTCCGGGCCAGATCGATCACCCCCGCCGGGATCACTGACAGCACATCTGACCGCACAGAGCCTGATACCGCAGCACGGCGCTGATCAAGCGCGGCGGTCAGGGCGATCCGGGTGACCGGGCCCAGCAGGGCGGCGGGCACGCCGGGATAGAGCAGGCCCGGCGTAGCGGTGCCATTGATCGCGAATGTTCCGCTTCGCGCCGTCAGGCCAAGCCGGGCCAATTGCTCTCCGCCAAGGTCCGCAGCGGCGGTGCCGTTCCAGCGCTCCCAATCGCCCGAACCGTCGATTTTGGCAGTCAGCGCCTGATCAAGTCCGGCCAGCGCGGCGATCACCCCATTCTTCGGCGCGTCGAGTTTCAGGTTCAGGGCAAGGCGGTTCGCCTCTGGCACGGCATCCAGCGTCAGGTCGAGCCTGTCCCCGCCACCTGTGCCGCCAGGTGCGGCTAGCGTATTGACCCGCGCGGTCACCTGCGCGCGGCGTCCGGCGATGCGGGCCTGTCCGTCCACTGACAATTCGCGCCGCGCGCCGGTTACCGCCGGATCGGCAATCAGCCGGGCGATGTGCAGCCGCCCGACATCGATGGCAAGGTCGGGCAGCAATGGGCCGCTGGCGATGCTGGGCTTCAGGCGCGGGGCGCGTTCCAGCAGCACGCTGTCCGCCGCCGCTGATCGCACGTCGACATGGCTGCGCAGGTAAGCGAAGGGGCGCCAGTCAAGATCGATCGCCGGCGCGCGCAGGAATTCACCGTCGCCGTCATAAGCGCGCAGATCGATCAACCGGGCCTTGCCGTAAAGCGATCCGTCAATCCTGCCGATGCCGATGCGCAGGCCATTGGCAAAGGTCATGCCGGAAACCTGCCGGGCGATGAACGCGCGGCCTGGCCCGGTGTTGATCGCCAGGATCGCCAGCAGCAGACACAGACCCAGCGCCAGCAATCCGCCCAAGGCCCAAATCACCAACCGCCTGGCCCGGGACGGCGGCGCGGAAGGGGCGGGCGGGGGAAGATCCGCTTCCGCCGTCATCAGAACGCCTGACCGATCGAGACATAGACGTTGATCCGGCTTTCATCGGCCTTGCGCGCCAGCGGGGTCGCCAGATCAACCCGCATCGGACCGAAACTGGTGTAGATACGCACGCCCAGGCCGACCCCGGCGCGCAGATCAGTAAAGCGCGGCATGGTGCCTTGATAGGACTGGCCAATATCGGCAAAGGCCACCAGCCCATAGTCGCCAAAGCGATAGCGCGCTTCAAGCGAGGCTTCGTTCAGGCTGCGGCCGCCGGTGGGGTCATTGTTGGGATCGCGCGGGCCAAGCTGTTGATAGGCAAAGCCACGCACCGATCCGCCGCCGCCGGCATAGAACCGGCGTGACGGCGCCAGATCGTTCAATGCCGCGCCCTGGATCGTCCCAAGCCGCGCCCGTGCCGCCAGCACGAAATCGCCGCCCACGTTTAGGTAGGTCGATCCATCGATCCGCAACCTGGCATAGGGTGAGAATTTGCCGCGCACCGATCCTTCGGGTTCGGCCAGAACGGTCAGGCGGAAACCACGGGTTGGGTCAAGCAGGCTGTCGGTGGTGTCCATCCCGACCTGCCCGGTCAGTCCGGCGATGGCATAGGTCCGCCGCACCCGCTGGGCCTGCGCCGCATCATAGACGCTTTCGTCCGTTCCCAGCAATTGCACGCCATAGGCATAGCTCAGGCGTTTTTGCCACAGCGGGGTCGAATCGTAACTTACCCGTGCGGAAAGGCGGCCGGTATAGGCGGAATAGGCATCATAGTCCGAATGCAGCAACTGGGCCATCAGTTCAAAGGTGCGGTCGCGCCTGCCAGCGTTGGACCGGCGCATGGCGACGCTGGCGCCTTGCTCCAGCGTGCCGGCCACCCCGGTAATGATCAGCGCCCCCTCCGGCGGGAACAGGTTGCTGTGGGTCCAGCTTCCCTGAACGCGCGGCCCCTCTCCGGTGCCATAGCCGGCGGTTGCGGCCAAAACGCGCGGCGGCCCGGCGTCCTGTGTCACCATCAGCGTCACTTTTTCGGTTCCGTCGGGATCGGCCGCGCCGGTTTGCTGCGGCTCAACCGCGATCGTCCGGAACAGCCCGGTAGCGATCAGCGCCTGACGCAGATCATCCACCTGGCGGCTGTCATAGATTTGCCCCGGCTTGAACCGCGCCAGCACCGCCAGATGATCCGCGCCGAATGCCTGTTTGCCCTGGCTGACCAGTTCGCCATAGCGTCCGCGCGGTCCGATGGTGACGGGCAAGGTATAGTCAGCGCCACCGGTGTCGCGGTCCAGCAGGATATCGCGTGCGCCGATCCGGGCAAAGGGATAGCCATTTTCGGGCAGGGTCAGCGCGGTCCGGGCCTCTGCGGCAAGGACAGTTGCGGTCACTACTGGCTGGCCCACTTTCAGCGCCAGGGTGTCGCGGATCAATCCTGCCGGAACGGTCGGTTCGGCGGCAACCGTGATGCCGGAATAGGCAAAGCGCTTGCCCGGCGCGGCATCCAGCACCACCGCCAGCGGCTGACCGGCGGTGCGATCAATGCGGGTTGCCACCTGCGCGTCGAACCAGCCTTCCGCAGCCAGCAGCTTTTTCAGCAGGGCCGCATCCTCGCTCACCCGGCTGCTGAGTTGCGCCAGGTTTGCGGCGTGGCCCTTGCCCTGGCGCAATGCCGAAAGATCGTTGAAGTGGCTCGCTATGCCGCCGCCGCTCAGGGCGTCGGCCTCGCTCAGGCCGTTGACCTGCATCGCATAGCCAACCTCAACCGTGCGGTTATCGACCTCCGCATCGACGAATTCGGTTGGTGTGACATTGAAGCTGTCAAGCGGGGGAAGCGGCTTGGCCAGTTCCGCGTCGATGATTGGCGCGGTGCCGGGCAGGTCCGGCGCACGGGATTGACCTCCGGTCTGAGCAGCTTCCGGAGCGGCAGCCTCCTTCGCGGCGGCAATGTTCCGTTCGAAGGCTTCGATCGATTCCAGCGGGCGGTTTAGTTCGGGATCGTCCGCCGGGGCAATCTTGGGGATCGCGGCATCGAATTCGGTATCGGGGATGATCGGTTCGATCGCTGGCAGCTTTGCGCTGGCCGGCGCCGATGGGATGACGGCGGGCGTTCCCGGTCCGGCTTGTTCGCTGGGCCTGACTGGCGGGGGCCTTGGTGGAGGGATTGTCTGGGCGTGGCTGGCCGTACTGGCCATCGCTGCCGCGACAATGCCCACGCCGACCCGGCGAGCCATCGGCCAGTGTCGCTGCTGTCCATTGCGGATCAAAATTTCTCCATCGCCATCGGCGGCATTGCCGGCTGCAACCAATGCCAATTATCCTTGTGATGCAACCGGTCTTTGACCCGGCACCATGCATCTCGGTCGGTGCCACGATCAGGTCAGAGGGTGCTTGTGTCAATGCAAGGCATGAAGCCCGCACGGCTTGGCGCAATTGGGGTGGCCAACGGCCATACTGATCGCTCCCAGGATATCGGCGGCGTGAAACGGCTTCTGGATATAGCCGAGTGCAGTGGCCGGCGGCTGATCTATCTGATCGGGATTGGCGGTGACAAAAATGATCGCCGTGCCGAATCGGCTGGCCAGACTCCGCGCGATCGCCGGCCCGGTCAGCCCGTCGCGCAGGTTGAGATCGACCAGCGCAACCTCAGGCCCGCGGCCGATCTGATCAGCGCCAAGCTGGTCGGACACGACGCCGACAACCTCATGCCCGGCGCCGGCGACAATCCCTTCAAGATCGAGCGCGATCAGGTGTTCGTCCTCAACTATCAACACACCGCCAACCGGATTCGCGCCTTGCATCATGGTCAGGCTGCCTGCGCCTGATGAGGCCGGCTGGCATTGGCAACCCGGTTGAGCTCAGCAAACAGAAGATTGGCGGCATCGCCTTCGATCACGAAATCATGCCGCGAATCCGGCAATTGCCCGCCTTCGATCGCCGCGGACAACATCGCGCGGGCGCGGCAAATCCGGCTTTTGACCGTGCCAAGCGCCACACCGCAGATGCTGGCGATTTCTTCATAAGACATATCGCCCACCGCCACCAGGATCAGCGCATCGCTGTGCGTGTCCGGCAGCGTTGCAAATGCGCGCAGCACATCCGCCAGATTGACCGAGGCTTCCTGATTGCCGCTGGTCTGCAAGGTCCGTTCGGCAAGGTCCGCGTCATATTCTCCAACGAAGCGGCTGCGCCGCACTTCGCTGTAGAACTGGTTGCGCAGGATGGTGAAGGTCCAGGCCTTGAAATTGGTGCCTGCATGAAAGCTGGTCCGGGCGGACCACGCCTTCAGCAAGGTTTCCTGGGCCAGATCGTCAGCCCGCTCGCTGCATCCGGTAAGCGTCCGGGCAAAGGCCCGCAAATGGGGGGCGATGCGGGTCAATTCGGCGCGAAATTCGCTGTCGCGCAGCACATCATGCCGGAACGGTGAAGATCGGCGTTGTGTTTGCTCGCGCTGCGCCATTTCCGGCATGATCCGCTCCTGTCTGTAGGCTATCTGGTCAACACGGGCGAACGGCAGATGGTTCCAGCACCGCGCAACAAATTTTCACGCCTTTTGCGTTGATCGTGCGCGCGGGGCATCTTTGCCGAGGATTATTTGGCGCAAGGCCGAAATATCAGGCGGGCGCGAATAGATTCGCACGCTTGGCATTGACCGTTTGTTACGGTGCAGTAGTGTTGCATTGCACAGGGCAATCAACGCGAAGCAGGGCAGGCTCCGCTTCGGGCAGGATCGACAATGCCGATACAACAGAACCTTGCCGCGATGTTGCCACCCCTGCGCCGCTATGCGCGGGCACTGTGCGGTTCGCAGCGGCACGGCGATGCCTGGGTGCGGGAACTGCTGGAAGCCGCGGTGACGGACAGCGCGCTGCGGCAGGAACTTGGCCGGGACCGGGTATCGCTTTACCGGGCCTTCACGCGGGTCTGGTCGCGCGGGCAAATGGAACTGGCCGGCGAGGGTGCGGCTGCGCCCACCGGGCATGAGGCGGCGGTTCAGGCCAGGCTTGACCGTATCTCGGCCGAACACCGCCAGGCGTTGCTGTTGGTTACGCTGGAGGAATTCAGCGAGCGCGACGCGGGCGAAATCCTTGGAATATCCGCCGACCGCGTGATTGATCTGGTTGCTCAGGCCATCGCCGAAATCGATCGGGAGACAGCGACTCAGGTTCTGATCATCGAGGATGAGCCGCTTATCGCCATGCAACTGGAAGCATTGGTCCGAGACCTTGGCCACCGGGTTGTGGCGATGGCAGCAACCCGTAGCCAGGCAGTTGATGCATTTGACCGCACCGGTCCGGGGCTGGTGCTGGCCGACGTCCAGCTTGCCGACCACAGCAGCGGGATTGACGCGGTTGAGGATATTCTGCGGATCGGCCAGGTTCCGGTCGTGTTCGTTACCGCCTATCCCGAACGCTTGTTGACCGGCGAACGCCCGGAACCGACTTATCTGGTGACCAAGCCGTTTCGCGAAGAGGCAATGCGCGCCGCAATTGGTCAGGCGCTGTTTTTCGGATCAACTCAGGAAATCGGATAAGACGGCGACCGGTCGTTCTATCCGCTCGTCATGCCCGGAACGGGGGGCGCGGCATCGCACACCGGCACCGTCAGCACGCAGGTTACGCCGGAGGGATCGAAACGCAGATCAACCGGTGACTGCAATTCGTGGCTGACGATCTTTTCGATAAGATCAGTGCCAAAGCCGCGGTGCTGCGGTGGCTGCACCGGTGGGCCGCCGCATTCACGCCACTTTATCTGGCACGCTGCCGGAGAGATCAGGTGCCAGGCGACCGACACCCGGCCCTCCACCGTTGAAAGTGCCCCGTATTTTGCTGCGTTGGTTGCCAATTCGTGCAAGGCAAGCCCAAGCGACAGTGCATCCCTGGGGGCCAGCATCGCGTCTGGCCCGTCAATTTCGGCATGGCTGTCATCGGGATCAAGGTAGGGCGCAAGTTCGGACTTCACCACGTCGCGGACCGGGGCATCCTTCCAGTCACGTTCGGACAGCAGATCGTGCGTGGCGGACAGCGCCCTGATGCGCCCGGTCAGACTATCGGCAAATGCATCAAGGCTGCCGGACCGGCGGCGGGTCAGGGCAACGATCGACAGCACATTGGCCAGCGTGTTCTTGACCCGGTGGTTCAATTCGCGGGTCAATGATCTGCGGATCGCTTCCTGGGTGGCGAACGATTCCAGAATCAGCCGGTCATCCGCCGCACGGCGGATGAACAGCGATGTCAGCGCCAGCAGCAGCAGGCTGACAATGCTGCCGCCGATCAGTACCACTACCGAAGCCAGGGTCAGCCCGTCCTGTTCGTTTGACGTAACAACCAGCGTCCAGTTGCGGTCAGCGAATGCCATCTGGCGCTTGATCTGCCCGTCGTTGCTGGCCTCCTCCGGCACGATCGTTGCCAGCAGGTTCGCCTGCGACACCTGCCCGTCATAGAGCGCTATGCTGGCGCGCCCGTGATGAAAGCCCTGACCGATCGTGCTGACAAAATCCTGCAGGCGTAGCGGAGAATAGGCAAAACCCTTGGGCCGGGCGACGCTCGGCGCGCCGTTTGCGGTGCGGGTATAGACCGGAACAACCACCAGCACCCCCGGGTTGGGCGGCTTTCCTTCATCCTGGATCAGGTGGACAATGCCCGAAACGGTGGGCCGTCCGGTACGCAATGCCTTGTCAATCACCGCGCGCCGGACTTTCTCCGAATACATGTTGAAGCCCAGCACACGGCGGTTCGCCGCGTCCTGCGGTTCCAGCAGTTCGATTACGGCCACGTCGGCATTGGGGTTCGCCGGAACCGGTTTTACCGTAAGCGCCCCCGTCGCCGGCATCGTGCGCCATCTGGCCTGGTAAGCCGCACAGTCCCTGGCCTTCATCCACCGCGCCCAGCCCATGCCCAGCGCGCCGCGCGCAAGGTGATTCTGGCTCAAATCCTCCACAAACCGGCCAAATTCCTGCGGAGAAACCTGCTCCGAAACCGACAGCAAGGATGCCGCAGCATTGAGGTATGCGATATTTTCCGCGGCCTTGCGTTGCAGCTCGCCGATGAACGCGGTGGTATCGCGGTCCAGTTCCAGCCGGCGTTCGCGCGCTTCGGATTGTTCGATGTTGCGCATGATCAGCACCGTCACCGCCAATCCGAAGATCAGCAGCGCCAACGGCAATCCCCGCGGATAACGCAGGAACCAGGTCCGGCGCAGCGCACGCTTTTCAAGCCGCTTTTCCATTACGCCCCGTCTGTCCCCGGTTGCAGACTTGTCGCAGCCTGATGGCAAGTCTTCGCCACGGTCACATTTCAGGGAACCATGGCACGCATCAGTTGTTCCCTTACTTGTCCAAGCAAGGCAAGCTGAATTACAATCTGGCAGGAAGGGGCGCGCTACTGCCCTGCGGAGCTGTTGTTGACCCGTTCACCCGGCAAATCCCCGTTACCGAATCCGAAGCGCAAGCAGGCGCGGCGGCGGGCATCGCGCAAACCTGATTGGGCCGATGGACTGCGCAAGCTTTATGACGATGTGGTGGCCGAACCCTTGCCCGACAGTTTCGAACAGCTGTTGAACAAGCTTGATCAGGCCAGTGATGATTGACCGCACTGTGCCGGGTGCCTCGGGCAAAGCCGCGCCGTCGGATAAGTTTCGCAATGATCTGGTCGCTCTGCTGCCCCATCTCAGAGCATTTGCGCGCGGCTTGTGTACCCGTTCGGACCTGGCTGACGATCTGGTTCAGGAAACGGTGATGCGGGCCTGGCGCGCGCGCGACCGGTTTGCGGCCGGGACCAATCTGAAGGCCTGGACTTTCACGATCATGCGCAATCATTTCCTCAATGACCTGCGCAAAAATCGCCGGATGACGCAGCTTGATCAGGACGCGGCCGAAACGGCGCTGGTGGTGCGCGCGACCCAGGACGCGGGCATTCACCTCAGCGATTTGCAACGTGCGCTGGAACAATTGCCTGATGAACGGCGGGAGGCGCTCCTGCTGGTTGGCGCTGGCGAATTTTCCTATGAGGAAGCGGCGCGGATTTGCGGGGTTCCCATCGGGACGATGAAAAGCCGCGTTGCACGCGGCCGCAGCCAGTTGCGCGACCTGATCGACCCGCCAGATGGGCGCGCGGTTCCGCCAGGCGGATAGGCGCGCCCATCACGGGTTTGCCTCAGGCGGGGTATTCCCATGCACTATCGCTGGCAAAATTCCTGGCGGCGAAGTGCCAGTTCAGGATCTGGGTAGCCGCTGTCAGATAGGCCTTCCTGTCGTTCTTGCGATCAAGGTAATAGGCGTGTTCCCACACATCGATTACCAGCAACGGCTTCAGTCCGTCGGTGATCGGGCATCCCGCATCGTGGGTCGTGATCACTTTCAGGCTGCCGCCTTCCGCAACCAGCCAGGCCCAGCCTGACCCGAACTGCCCCAGCCCCTGTTCAACCAGCGTGTCGAGCAGCGCCTGCGTCGATCCGAAAGCAGCGTCTATCGCAGCAGCCAGAGCGCCGTCGGGCTGACCCTCTACGGGGGACAGGCTGTGCCAGTAGAAACCGTGGTTCCAGGCCTGCGCAGCCTGGTTGAAGAGTTTGCCATCCTTGCGATTTGCTGCTGCCAGAACGATCGCGTTCAGCGCGGCGTCGGCAAGGTCGGTTCCGGCAACCAGTTCGTTGGTCTTGTCGACATAGGCCTTGTGGTGCTTGCCGTGATGGACGGCCAGTGTCGCGGCTGAAATCGCAGGCTCCAACGCAGTTTCGGCAAAAGGCAATTCGATCAGCTTGATGGACATCTCATACTCCGGAAGGATCTGCGAATGGCGCGGCCCAGGAACGGATTTGTGCCAATTTGGTTAGTCTAGCATGATGATATCAACCAATCCGGCAATTACAGACGGTCAATCCCTTTCCTGCGCACCTGTCATGTCAACGGCGTCGGATGGAAATGGTTCCCGAAATTGAAGAAAATGCCGGACCGGACTTTTTGGTGGACATCCCGATAAACGCGGGCCCCCTGCACCGCGTGCAAGAGGCCCGGAAGGTCATCTGCAGACAGTCGGGGGGGAAGGGCTTGCTGCAGATGTCATAGGAAGGAACCTTCCAACCGTGATCGGGTTCCCGGGCTTTGAAAATTTTTACGCAGCGCCGGTAATCCGGTACCCCGTGTTCATTTGCAGCGGTGCTGTCAGCCCCGCAGGTTCAGCCAGCCCGGACGCGGGCAAAGGCCGCTTCATAGAGTGGCTGCATCGCGGGACGGTATCTGGCATACTCGCACTTGGCCAGTTGCGCCGCAGGCGGAAAGATAACCGGATTGTTCTTGTAGTCTTCCGGCATCAATGCCTTTGCCGCCGCGTTGGGGGTGGGGTAAAGGATTGTTTCGGTGATCTTTCTGTCCACTTCGGCATCAAGCAGATAATTGATGAAGGCGTGCGCATTTTTGGGGTGAGGCGCGCCGTTGGGGATGCACAGCGAATCCGAGCTTAGCTGACTGCCTTCGCGCGGCAGTACGAAGGCAAGATCGTTGTCCTCGATCATCACCTGGGCGATGTCGCCATTGTATTCCAGCACCAGATCGACTTCGCCCCGCAGCAAAAGATCCTGTCCATTGTCTTCGTGAAAGACCTTCACGAACGGCTTCTGCTTTTCCATCATCGCCTGAATGGTCTTGACGTCCTCAGCGGTCAGGGCGTTGACCGACTTGCCCAGGTACTTGCCATAAAGCCGGAACATATCGCCCGCCTCTGACAGCCAGCCGATCCGGCCTTTGTATTGATCGGAATCGAACAGCACCTTCCAGCTGTCGGGTACGCCTTTCACCCTGGACTTGCGATAACCGATTCCCAGCGTCAGCCAGGTGTACGGCACCGAATATTTTCGCCCCGGATCATAGAGAAGCTGGATGAAGGCCGGATCGATGTTCTTCAGGTTGGGGAGCAGCGCATGGTCCAGCGCCATGATCATTTCGGCGGCGACCATCCGTTCGACAAAGTCGTTTGACGGCACGATCACGTCATAACCCGGGTTTCCGGCGCGCAGCTTGTCAAACAGTTCATCATTGCTGGAAAACAGCGTCAGGTTAACGTCAATGCCGCTGTCGCCCTTGAAATCGGTCAGCGTGCTGTCGCCAAGATAGGTTCCCCAATTGTGAAAATTGAGCCGTGGCTCTTCGCCGGTTGCGGTGATCTTGTGGTCGCCCGTCAGGCCCGGCTTGCCGCAACCGGCCAGCCCGCCCAGACTGATGCCGATCGCGGCGGCGCCCAGCCGCTGCAACAGCGATCTGCGCCCCAGACGGGCAATGGGGATCGCGTTCATCGCTTCCCCCTGCGCGAGGGCAGCCAGCTTGCTTGTATGTGCATGATTTGCACAATGGCGTCGCGGCTGCGTCGCGGCAATGGATTTCGGGCATGGTCATTGACAGCGCGGCTTGGCGGGGGAACAAAAATGCTAAGTCGCATCGGGCGAACCGAGGGGCTAGGGGCGCGGCAATGACGACTACGCTTACCCATCTTCAGCGGCTTGAGGCCGAGGCAATCCATATCATGCGCGAAGTGGTGGCCGAGGCTGAGCGGCCGGTGATGCTCTATTCGGTGGGCAAGGATTCGGCGGTAATGCTGCACCTGGCGAGGAAGGCCTTTTATCCCGCGCCACCGCCCTTTCCGCTGCTGCACGTCGATACCACCTGGAAATTCCGGGCGATGTATGACCTGCGCAACCGGATGGCGACCGAATCCGGCATGGAACTGCTGGTCTATCAGAACCCCGAAGCGCTGGAGCGCGGGATCAATCCGTTCGATCACGGCGCGCTGCACACCGATATGTGGAAGACGGAAGGATTGAAGCAGGCGCTTGACAAGTGGCAGTTCGATGCGGCCTTCGGCGGGGCGCGGCGCGATGAGGAAAAGAGCCGGGCCAAGGAGCGGATATTCTCGTTCCGCAGCGCCAGCCACGGCTGGGATCCCAAGAACCAGCGGCCCGAACTGTGGAACCTCTACAACGCGCGCAAGCACAAGGGCGAATCGATCCGGGTCTTTCCGATCTCCAACTGGACCGAACTGGATGTCTGGCAATATATCCAGCTTGAAGGCATTCCGATCGTCCCGCTCTACTTCGCCGCGCCGCGCCCGACCGTGGAGCGCGACGGGATGCTGCTGATGGTTGATGACGATCGCTTCCGGCTGCTCCCCGGCGAGGTGCCGGTGGAACGCTCGATCCGTTTCCGCACCCTGGGCTGCTATCCGCTGACCGGCGCGGTGGAGAGCGAGGCGACGACCCTGAGCGAGGTAATTCAGGAAACGCTGCTGACCACCACCAGCGAGCGGCAAGGCCGCGCGATTGACAAGGACGCGGGCGGGGCTGGGATGGAAGTCAAGAAGCAGCAGGGGTATTTCTGATGTCTGTCGCACCCTCTGCGGACGCTGCCTATGTCACCGACGCCCTCATCGCCGAAGATATCGACGCCTATCTCGATACGCACCGGCACAAGACTATGCTGCGCTTCATCACCTGCGGGTCAGTGGACGATGGCAAGTCGACGCTGATCGGGCGGCTGCTTTACGACAGCAAGATGATCTTTGAGGATCAGCTTGATGCGCTTCAGGCGGACTCCAAAAAAGTCGGCACCCAGGGGCAGGAGATTGATTTCGCGCTGCTGGTCGATGGCCTGGCCGCAGAGCGTGAACAGGGCATCACCATCGATGTCGCTTACCGCTTCTTCAACACCGAAAAGCGCAAGTTCATCGTCGCCGACTGTCCGGGACACGAGCAATATACCCGCAACATGGTGACCGGCGCCAGCACCGCAGACCTCGCGGTGATCCTGGTTGACGCGCGCAAGGGCGTGCTGGTCCAGACCCGGCGGCATTCGTATCTGTGCCACCTGATCGGCATCAGGAACGTGGTGCTGGCGGTCAACAAGATGGACCTGGTGGGTTATGATCAGGCCAGATATGACGCGATTGTTGCGGATTATGCTGTCTTCGCCCGGTCGATCGGGATCGAAAGCTTCACCGCCATGCCGATTTCGGGCTTCAAGGGCGATAACATCACCGCCCGTTCGCCCAATACACCGTGGTATCAGGGGCCGACCCTGATCGACCATCTTGAAACGGTTGAAGTGCTGTCCTCGCGCGATGCCGACAAGCCGTTTCGGATGCCGGTGCAATGGGTCAACCGGCCCAACCTTGATTTCCGGGGTTTCGCCGGGCTGATCGCCAGCGGCTCGGTCAAGCCGGGCGATGCGGTGCGGGTGCTGCCTTCGGGCAAGACCTCCACGGTCGCACGGATCGTTACCCTTGGTGGTGATCTGGATAAGGCGGTTGCCGGGCAGGCGGTAACGCTGACGCTTGCCGACGAGATCGACTGTTCGCGCGGCGATGTCCTGGCCGCCGCCGACGCCCCGCCGCAAGTGGCCGATCAGTTTGAGGCGACGCTGGTGTGGATGGCGGACGAGCCGATGTTGGTCGGACGCGGATATTGGCTGAAGCTGGGTACGCAAACCGTTAGCGCCACCGTTCAGCAGCCCAAGCACACCATCAACGTCAACACGCTGGAACATCTGGCTGCCAAGACGCTGGACCTCAATGCGATTGGCGTGGCCGAACTGGCGACTGACCGGCCACTGGTGTTTGAACCCTATGCCGACAGCCGCACGCTTGGCGGCTTTATCCTGATCGACAAGCTGACCAATGCCACCGTCGCTGCCGGAATGCTCAATTTCAGCCTGCGCCGGGCGCAAAACGTCCATTGGCAGGCGCTGGACATTACCCGCGATGCCCACGCCGCGCTCAAGCACCAGAAGCCGGCTGTGCTGTGGTTCACCGGCCTGTCAGGTTCCGGCAAGAGCACGATCGCCAATCTGGTCGAAAAGAAGCTCCACGCGCTGGGCCACCACACCTTCCTGCTTGATGGGGACAATGTCCGGCACGGCCTCAACAAGGACCTTGGTTTTACCGAGGCTGACCGGATCGAGAATATCCGCCGGGTTGGCGAAGTGGCGAAACTGATGAGCGATGCCGGGCTGATCGTGCTGACCGCCTTTATCAGCCCCTTCCGGGCCGAACGCGAGATGGTCCGCGCGATGCTGCCCAAAGGCGAATTCGTGGAAATTTTCGTCGATACCCCGCTGGCGGTTGCGGAAAGCCGCGATGTGAAGGGCCTTTACAAGAAGGCGCGCGCGGGTGAGCTGAAGAACTTCACCGGGATCGACAGTCCTTATGAACGGCCCGAATGGCCCGAACTGCGGGTTGATACCACCGCCGAGACATCCGAAGCGGCGGCGGAACGGATCGTCGATCATATTCTTGGCGCGCGCGGTGATATGTGGATGCCAACCATATGACGGACGCTGAACTCGCGGCGCAGCTTGCCGATGAAGCGGGCCGCCGGCTGCTGGCCCTGCGCGGTGAGGGACGGCTGGAAGGCAAGGCCCTGGGCGCGGAGGCGGACCGGATCGCCAATGCTTTCCTGTGCGAAGCGCTGCGCCGCGAACGTCCCGGCGATGCCCTGCTGTCAGAAGAGGAAAAGGACAGCGCTGATCGCCTGTCCGCCGTGCGCTGCTGGATCGTCGATCCGCTCGACGGGACGCGTGAATATGGCGAAGGGCGCAGCGATTGGGCGGTCCACGTCGCGCTGGCGGTGGATGGCACAGCGCGTGACGGGGCCGTGGCGCTGCCCGGCCTTGGCATGGTGCTGCGGTCCGATGCCCCGGTGCCGCTGCGCCCACTGCATCAGCCGCCGCGCTTGCTGGTCAGCCGTTCGCGCCCGGCGGCCGAGGCGCAGGCCGTGGCCCGGGCGCTGGGCGGTGAACTGATCGCCATGGGCAGCGCCGGGGCAAAGGCCATGGCGGTGGTTCGCGGAGAGGCGGAGATCTATCTTCACACGGGCGGGCAATATGAATGGGACAATTGCGCGCCCGCCGCGGTGGCGCAGGCGACGGGGCTTCACGTCAGCCGGGCGGACGGCGCGCCGCTGCGTTACAACAGGCCCGATCCCTATCTGCCTGATCTGCTGATCTGCCGCCGGGAATGGGCCGCGCCGGTTCTGGCCGCGGTGGCCGCGCTGGAATTGCCCGGCACCTGATCGCGTGGCATAAGCCGGCCATGGAAGGGGATGACGAACTGGATCTTTCACCGCCCCCGCGGGTCAAGGTGGGGGTGGCGATCGGGGTGGTCCTGTTGCAGGTCGCGGTGGTGCTGGGTCTGATCAAGGCCTTCGCGCCCGATTTTGCCGCCAAGGCGGTCCAGTCTGTTTTCTTGACCTTTTCCGTCACGGTTACAACCCCGCCGCCCAAACCGCCGCCGCCCGAAAAGAAGGCCAGCAAGCCCGCTGGCGCGTCGGGAGAGATCGGCAAAAAGGCTGTTCCAAAAGCAGCGAAAGCCCCCGATCCGAAGATCAGGATTGCCCAGGCTCCGGCCCCCAGGGCGGCCAGCACCGGCAGCGCTGACAGCTCTGGCGCAAAGGACCAGGGCAATGGCACCGGGGCCGGCGGAAACGGCAACGGCACAGGCAGCGGCAACGGCGGAAACGGCAGCGGCGGCGGTATCGCGGTCAAACCATCGGTGCGATCAGGCGAGATAAACGATTCGCGCGATTTTCCCATTCCAGAGGGGGGCCGCCAGGCGCGCTTTGGCAAATCGGTGATCGTGTTCTTCACGGTAACGGTTGATGGGCGCGCGCGTGATTGCGCGGTAACCCGCTCCTCGGTCGATCCCGAAACGACCGCGCGGGTCTGTCCGCTGGTCATGCAGAAAATCCGCTTCAACCCGGCGGTGCGCAGCGATGGCACGCCGGTTGAGGCGCGGTATGGCTATCGTGTCGATTTCACCGGGCGATGACGCCCGCCGCCGATGAATACGATTGAATGGTCCGCGCCCCGGTCCCTTGCGGCGGGCGGCCCGGTGTTTCCGGCTTGATCGCATTGCCCCGCAACCCGTAGATGCAGGCCATGATCGCACAGACCATCCAGCTTGCGCTTGCCCCGGTCTTCGTCTTGGTGGCGATGGGCAATCTGCTCAACCTGCTGACCTCGCGGCTCAGCCGGGTGGTTGACCGCGCCCGCGCGTTGCAGGAACGGCACGTCGCAACAGAAGGCCCCGATCATGACGAGGTTGTCGCGGAAATCCGCATGATTGACCGGCGGATCAACCTGATTACCCGCGCGATCCGCCTGATGGTGATCAGCGGGCTGATGATCGGCACGACGGTTGCGGTGCTGTTTCTTGAAGAACTGGCCAATCTCAGGCTGCAACGGCTGGCCGCCACCACCTTTCTGGGGGCCATTGCGCTGCTGATGTGGGCGCTGGTGCTGTTCCTGCGCGAAACCCAGGTGGCCGCGGAACAGCTGCGGATCCCGCGCACTTTTCTGGAACTTGAGCGGGAGGTTTGAAGCCGGCGATTGGTGGGAGCAAACAAACTGACTCGCCTCGGCACGCCTGCCTGACTCAACGTGGCAGCTACCGACCAACTTTCGCCGTTCAAGTGTCGTGCTTGGAGTGTCAGCTTGCGCCGACACCGGTCATTCCGCGCACATCGCGCCCTTCGGTCAAGGCCGCTAACAGAGCTGCCGTTCGAAGGACCGAAACGGCTCCCTGATAGCGGTCATCCGTTCACTTTGCCTTCGGCGCCCTGCATTGACCGAGCCTAGGACTTCGCGGTCATTCCCGAGGTCCGTACTGAAAGTCAGGTCTTGCGACGAGACGACAATCAGCGTTTACCTGATCGACCTCGCACAGCGGCTATAGCTGGGCCGAGAGCGGGGACTGGAAGCTTGTAGCCACGGAACCTGATAGAGCTGCTGGTGCTAGCTGTGAGCTTTCAGGAGG
>JAFEEX010000036.1 GCA_018240895.1 Pseudomonadota bacterium
GTCCAGAAAACCGGGACCACCTCACCCTTCCTCTTGGGGAAGGCTTGGGACGGGGGGGTCTTCAAAGCCTCACCCTCGACCCCGCCAGGGAGGGGGAATTTGGACTCTATCAAACAGAACGGACACAGGATGTTTGGGCAAATTCGCCGGGTTTGACGAGTGCCGGTGAACGTGCGTTTGTCCAAAATTTGCCTGTCCGGACAGGCGGCTTTTTAACGTGATTTGGGCTGTGGGGTGCTACCGATAGCGGACTCACGAATTTGCCGCCGCGCCAAGTCAACAGTCGTTGCAACGGCATCAACCACAACGTCCGGTTGATCAATTTGTATGAAATGTCCCGTTTCAGTCACAATTGTCGATTTCCCGATCGTTGATCTTGCCGCAAGCCGGTCGTGTCCAGCCTTCCAATATGCCCATGCTTTCTCGGCCAATATCCGTTGGGCTGTGGTTTCATTAGGATTCTTCGCCCTTTCAGCCGTCAGAACAACCAAAGGGATGTTTCCCCAGTCTCGCCGCGAAGAAACCTCAATTCTTGAATTTGTGTCACTCAAACCATCATTCGAGTGTTGCGCAACGAGTTCCGATGCCATGGCCTCGTACCTGTAGGGACGGGTAAATTGATACCGCAGGTAGGTTTTCTCTACTTCGCTGCGGTTCGGAGCAAAAGCATTGCACGCCTCATATGTGTTGGTCGCGAGCTTGCCAGAGCGAGCGAGCGCCGCACATACTCCAAGCTCTTTCAGACTGGCAGCAAAGCTAACTCTATCCTGCTTGCGTTGTTCGGACGTCAAATATCCATCTTGTCCAGCGAAAGATGGATCAATCAAAACCATCCCCTGATACGCTTTTGGGAAAGCGGTTTGCAAAAACCGAAGCGTATAACCCGCCCAATGAATGTCCCACCAACACTACAGGGAACTCAATTTTTGCTCTATGCAATAACGCATTGAGATCATTAGTGACTGTTGTTGCCGTAAGTGGTCGAGCGGCTGGATCACTGTAGCCAAAACCTGCACGATCATAAAAACAGGTTCTTGTTATCTGCGAAAAACGACCAGCGACTCTCTGCCAATGAAGCATGTGAGAACCGAGTCCGGATTCGACGATCACAACCGGCGCACCTTCGCCAGCGCAAACTAGATTCATCCGACGACCGTCCGGCAACGATACGTCGTGTCGTTCCAACAAAAAGGCTTCATCACTACTAACCGCAGGTTGGGCACCGCTCGAATCGAGTGCGAGCACCACACATATAGTGGCGACTAGTAGAGGCAGGCCGTAGCGCATGTCTGCATCATACAAGCTTCCAAGCCTGCAAACCAGCCTCAGCGAAAAGACCGAAGTGTTCGAATTTCACCCAAAACCAGCCTGTCAGCTCCGCCCACCAACTCCGCCATTCAACGGTTCGCCAGCCAGTCCCGGAAGCTGTCATTGAATTAGTCCACACGCTCTAATTGCGCAAGCGCTCGATCGATTGGGCCAGCGCGACATAGAGTTTGCCCATATCGGAAGACAGCAGCGTAACGCCCAGCGCGTGGCCATCGCGGGTGGATAGCAGTTGGCGCAGCATGGCCTCAAAATCATGGATGTAGCGGCTGACGGTTTCGCGGAATGCGCGGTCATCCTGGTAAAGCTGGGCCACGGCCTTTGCATCGGGAGCGTCCAGCAGCTTAACCGCGCGGCGAGTGAAGATGCCGCGGTCACCCTTGAGGTACGAAGCCCAGGCCGTATCGGATACGTCTGAATCCATCGCCCGGGCAATGTCGATTGCATTGGAATTGAGCGATTCGGTGATCAGGGCGACGCGCCGTGCGAAATCATTGTCGACCTGTTCTTCCGCGCGGCTGCGGGCGTGGGCGACGCGCCGTTCAAGATTGCCGGCCAGTTCGTTGACCTTGGCAAGCTGATCGCGAAGCTGCACCGCCGCATCCCGGCTGACGCCGGCGGCGTTGGCTGTTGCGGTTTCAAGCTGGGTGGCGACATCCACGGCACGGTCGCGCAGCGCCTTGTCCATCGCGGCGCTGCTTTCCTCGCCAAGGCGGGAGGCAAGATCGGAAATGGACCGCGCGCTCATCGTCTCGATTCCCGCCACAGCCTCACGCGCGGCGGCATTGAGTTGATCGATCGCTGCGGTCAATTTGTCCTGCGCCTGCTGGGCAACGGCCACGCTTTCCTGATCGATTGCCGCGATTTCCGCGCGCATCCGGGTGAGCGAGGCGAGATGTTCGCCAGCCTGATCGCCAAAATCAGCGTGGAAGGCGCTCATTTGCGCGGCGGTTGCAGTCAGGTCGGCATTGGTTTTGATTACATAGTCTGACAGGCCGGCACCGTGGCCTTGCGCCTGCTCCACCACGCCGCGCAGCGCGGTGGCGCGATCGGTCAATTCGGTCAGCCGTGTTTCGCTGGTGGTTATCGCCGCCGGCAAATCGCGCGCGCTGTGCTCCACGCTGGCGCGGATCAGCTCAAGCAGGCGGACGCTGCCGTCAGTCAGGCTGGCGATTGTGGTGTCGGTTCCGGCCAGGGCTTCGCGGCTGGCCGAAAGACGTTCGGCAAGTGTCGTCAGGCTCTGCGCCAGCGATGCCTCGGCCGCGTTGCCGTGGCTGGCAATCTCGCTCATCCGCGCCCCGAAGTGGTCAAGCTGGCCGGCAAGCGTTTCGGCCTGGTCAGCCATGCGCTGCGAATGATCGGCATGGGCGGCCTGCCGTGCAGCGATTTCGGCATCGAGCGCGCCAAGGCGCTGTGACAGGCGGCCCGAAAATTCGGCATGACGCTGGTCAAATTCTACGCGGCGCTTGTCCACCTCTTCAACAAACAGGCGGTCGCGTTCGGCCATGCGTGCATCAAGCTCGTCCGCCTCCTGCGCCAGCGTGGCCAGCCGCTTGCGCGCGG
The DNA here is from genome assembly GCA_018240895.1 of Pseudomonadota bacterium. Classification (GTDB taxonomy): domain Bacteria; phylum Pseudomonadota; class Alphaproteobacteria; order Sphingomonadales; family Sphingomonadaceae; genus Novosphingobium. The sequence continues at coordinate 2,890 of JAFEEX010000036.1, forward strand.
CATCCATCGCCTGCTGATCAATCTCGCCAACCATGACCAGCGCCTGGCGCAGATCCTCGTCCAGTTTGGTGATAGCGGCGCGCCAGGCATCCAGTGCGGTCCCTTCGCTTTCGCGGAGCGCACGCGCCATGGCCGTGCTTTCATCCCGCACGGATGACAGCCGCGCGCGCAGTGACGACAGGCTTTCAGCCTCATGCGTGTCAAGCAGGCTTCGCGCATTCTCAAGCTCGTCGCTCATCGCCTTGGCCCGGGTGCGAACCGCGGCCAGCGCCTCCACCTCATGACCATCAAGCTGGATGCGGAACTCCTCGCCCCTGGCGGCAAGGGCGGCAAAGCGTTCGGCCGTATGAACGTCAAGCTGGGCGCTTTGCTGGCTGAATTCCTGCAGGGCGGCGTCCACCGTTTCGCGCAGCTTGTGCACCTGTTGACTGCTGGCCTGGCCAAACTGGTTGAGGCGGTTGAACCCTTGCACCATCTCCTCAAGCTGGGCCTTGGCCGTGCGGCCAGCGGCAGCGATATTGTTGGTCACATCCTTGGCCGAACTGGCGATAACCGGCAGCTGCCCGCGCAGCTTCTCCATGTTTTCAAGCGCCGCGGTGCTGACTGTGCCGATCGTGTCCAGCCGCGCTCCGTTGTCGTGAATCAGGCTGGCGAGTTGTTCGGAATGGAGCGAGAGTCGCTCTGTCGCCATGCGTCCCAGCGAATCGAGATCGCGCGATTGCGCGGTCAGGAATTCACGGGCCAGGCTCAGCTCGCCATTAATGGTGGTCAGGCGCTGTTCCAGCCTGGCGGATTCGTCGCCCAGCAGGCGAGCTGCCGTGCCAAAGCGGCCAGCCTCGCGCCGGCTGTTGCGCATGGCGATCAGCCAGGCGACCCCGACCAGCAGCACCGGCACGGACCAGTCGCGAATCCAGCCCAGCCATTGTTCCGCACTGCCACCGGTCAGGATTGCCGCCCGGTTGACGAACACGAACAGGGCAGTCCAGGCCAGCACTGATCCGATCGCCAGGACCATGCCGGCAATCGCCCAAGGGCTGCGGGACAGCCTTTCCGGCTCATCCGCCCAGACGGTATCATCCGCCGCCGGGACAGGCTCGTCCTGGGTTACGGGTTGCGTTTCTGCCTCAACGCCATCTGGCGTGCTGGCATCGAATGCGACGATGCGCGATCCCCCTGTCATGGCGGCGGTTTACCATGTTGGCGCGTGCTTTAAACCCCAGTTTAACCAATTACGCGATAAGCCGATAACATGGCTTATGAAGCAGGCACCCTGGATGCGACTCTGGCCGCTGCGGCGGGAGAGGATTTGCAGCTTTTTTCCGAACTGCGTCAGGCATTTATAGACAGTCTGTCACGTCAGGTTGATCTGCTGCGCCGCGCCCGCTGCGATGGCAACTGGCAGATCGCGGCGCTTCGGCTCAAGGCGCTTGCCGCCAGCTTTCATGCCGACAGATTAATGTTGCTGGCGCAAGAAGCCCTGGAAGCCGCCCCCGGCGAGCCGACCGTTGTTCGCCGCATTCAAGCATTTCTGGATGATTTTGCAAACGGTTGAACCCGGCGGCCACAATACCACCGCCGTTTCGCTTGGCACCAAGCAGGTGCCCGGCTAGAACCCCCGCCTTGTCGCACAGGCGCGGAGACAAACGCTGCGGGTTGCCCTGCTTTCAATGCTGGAACCAGCCGGTAACGGCACGCCGCGCGCTTTTCTGCGCGTCGGCGGAACCACGGTGGCGCAGCAGCAACTTGGCCTGGCGTTTGCGCTGGAATGTGGACGCGTGGTGTGCCTGGCGCACGGACTGCGCCCGGAGTTGATCGCGTTGCAGCACGAGGCTGAGCGTGCCGGCGCGCAGTTTCATGTGATCGCGGGTGCGCGGGCGTTGCTTGGGCTGATAACAGCGCAGGATGAGGTTTTCGTTTTTGGCGATGGCCTGTTCGTCTCACGAAGCGAGGCCGCCGAACTGCTGGGGCAGGGGCCTGCGGTTCTGGTTCAGCCGATCGATCAGGGGCTGGCCGGGGGGTTCGAACGGATCGATATCAACTACGCCGCCGCCGGGGCAATGCGGATACCGGGACGCCTGGTTGAGCGGATTGCCGATCTGCCCGCTGATTGCGACGCATCATCGGCCTTGCAGCGGATCGCACTGCAAAGCGGAATAAGGCAGCGCGAAATCCCGTCGCTGGCCGAAGGGCGACTGTTCTGGTCAATCGTGCATGATGAGGATCAGGCGCACGCGATTGAACCGCGCTGGATTCAGCAACGCATTCGCGGCGATGTTCCGCTTTATCCTTCCCGCGCCCTGGCGCTGTTCACGGTTCGCAAATTCGGTCCGCCGCTGCTTCATGCCGGGAACGGTTCGCTCCGGCTGACGCTTGCGGCGACCCTGATGGCCTTGATCGCGCTGGGCAGCGGCTGGCTCGGCCACCCGGTGGTGGGGCTGGTGCTGTGCGCGCTGGGTTGGATTGTAAGCGAAACGGCTGAATTGCTGGCGCAAATCGAAGGCAGCAGTCCAAAATCATCGCCGGCAATGCACAAACGACGGACATTCCGCGGCTTGCTTGCTGACGCGCTGATCATCGGGCTTGCGGTGCTGGGCGTGTATGGCGCGCCGTGGCAATCGCTGCTTGATCGCCTGTTTGCGCCGCTTATTCTGGTGGCGCTGCTGCGAATCCTGCCCAAGGCGAGCAGTGACCGTTGGACTGCGTGGTTGGATGATCGGGCGCTGCTTGCCCTGTTCATGGCGGCCGCCGTGGCAAGCGGGAGAGGCAATGAGATCATTCAGGGCGCGGCGCTTGTCGCGGCCCTGACCGGGGTTGCGCTCAGGGTGCCAAAGCGCGGATAACGCGCCCTTAACCAAAAATGGGTATGGCACGGGCATGACCGAAATTCCTGCCGCGATCACGGCTGATACCCGCGTTGAAGTTGTCCTGCGGGATGAACTTGCCCATGGCGATTTCGCCATTGCTTCCTATGGCCCGGTTTTGCGCCACCTGCTCGCCAACGACGAACAATCAGTGTTCAGTGATGAGATTGTGGCGCGGGTTCGCGGGATGATGGCAGACCTTGCCCGGCAATTGCTGGATCAGGTCGTGGCCCCAGGCGGAGCCGGCGAACCTGCGGATCACAGTCCGGAACAGATCGATTCCCTGGTCGCATCGCTGGTAACGCACCCGGCGTTGCTTGCCCATTGTCACGCCCTGGCGCTGGAATGGCAATTGGCCGATCGATTACAGGCGCGGCTTTCGCTCGATCCGGTTCTGTCCCCGTTGCTGCAGGCTCTGATCGCTTCATCGGATCCGGCAACTGCGGCGGCCAGCATGGCGCTGCTCGCCGCGCAGGCCCGCTTTGTTCAGGCGCAGCGACGGATGAAGCTGCCGTTGACCGAATTGCCTGGTGATCTGCTGCATTTTTCACTGGTGGCGCTGCGCACCCATGCCGCAGAAAACGGCATAGGTGATGCCCAGGCGCAGATAGCCGAAGCAGCGGTGCGGGCAAAGTATGATGAAGGGCGCAGCCGGATCGGCATCATTGCCCGCCTGGTTACTGCGATGGGTGGCGGCGCGACAGCGGCGTTGTCCGTCACTCACGCCGGGGTGGCAATGTTCCTTAGTGCGCTGGCACTGGCATCGAGCCAGGACCGGGATCTGGTTGTTCTGGCAACCGGCGATGGTCAGTTGGCGCGCCTTGCCCTGTCGTTGCGGGCGGCCGGTCTGAAGGCTTCTACAGTTGAAGAGCAATTCGTTTCGCTTCATCCTGATGTTGCCTTGCCCGGGGGCTTCGATCAGCTTGGCGCTGACCGCGCAGCGGCGCTGCTCGCCCGGTCGACGATCTATCCGGGTGTTTGACGGGTGCTGTCGACCACGACTTCTCTGGCCCGGGCGCAGTGCGATGCGGAAAACCGCCTGACCGCTGCGGAAGAGCCGCTGGCCAGCTTGCAGTTTCGCTGCGGAGGCGAAATTCCGGGCACGATCGCGATCCCTTCATTGCTGGAACTGGTGCGAAAGGCGCGCGCTTATAACCTCAAGCTGGGCCGGACGATTCGCGCCAATGACGGGCGCGACGCCGTTTCGGCCTGGGTCGAGGTGGAGCCTGGCCCGGATGGAGCCGCCATCACCGTGCGTTCGTGGCAGGCCGCGGCGCTTCCGCCGGAAGATCAGGCCGAGCTTGCAGCCCATCGTTCCGCGATAGAACGCGATCTTGCGGAACTGTCTGCCCGGCTTGACGGGCAGCAGAATGTCCTGACCGTGGAAACACAGGCACCGGACCTTGCCGATCTGGCAGCCGCGATGCGCGATGGCAGCGGGCGGCCGTGGACCGACTTTGTCGCGCTTGACGGCAACAGCCACGCCCAACCACTGCACTGGCGCCTGCTTGATGGCGCGGCTTTGCGCGTTCCCGGATCGGAACGGGCCTGGCGTGCGACGCTGTTGCCGCAGGAAGTCCCCGGAGAAGAGCCGTCCGGATTTGAACTGTGCCTGTCCGCCGAATCGCCATTGCCGCCTGCCCCATCGGCAGCGGTGGCGGCGCGGCCCACCGCCCCGCAGAACGGGCCGGGGCTGGTTGGCCGCGATATTGCACCGGTCCTGCGCCAGCCGATTGCGCGGATCATTGCCAATGCTGAAACTATTCGCACCCGCATGGCCGGGCCGCTGGCGGAAGAATACAGCCAGTATGCCGCCGATATTGCCGCCGCCGGGCAACATCTGTTGTCATTGGTGGAGGATCTGGCCGATCTGGAAGTGGTGGAGGCGGATGATTTCAACACCGCCCCTGACCGGATCGATCTGTCCGATGTCGCGCGCCGGGCCGCCGGCATTCTGGCGGTGCGCGCGCAGGAACGCGGCATCGCCATTGATGCGCCGCGCCTAGGGGAACATCTGCCGGCCATCGCCGAATTCCGCCGCGTGTTGCAGGTGTTGCTGAACCTTGTCGGCAATGCGATCCGCTATTCGCCCGACAGATCGCAGATCTGGATCCGGCTTGAACACGCCGGAGCGCGGGCGCGGGTGATCGTGGCCGATCAAGGCCCCGGCCTCAGCGAGGAGCAGATGGCCCGCGTGTTCGAGAAATTTGAACGCCTTGGCCGCAGTGACGAAACTGGATCAGGACTGGGCCTTTACATTTCGCGCAAGTTGGCCCGGGCAATGGGCGGCGAACTGACCGTTGAAAGCGCGCCGGGGCAGGGGGCTCGCTTCATTCTGGACGTGCCGGGCGATCTACTCGCGGCTACTCCGGTTACGGGACACGAGCCAGATCAGCAGCAATCCGACGACGGCGGTAATTGATCCGTTGATCGCCCATTGGCGATCACCCAGCATGAAGCTTGATTTTGGCCACATGATCAGGCCCAGGCCTTGCCCGGTCCACAGCAGACCCATCAGCACTGCCAGTGTGCCAATCACCAGCAAGGCTGGCCGCAAAACTGTCATCATCCCCATGCTCCCCGGTGCCCGGCCCATAGGCGGGAACGGCACCGGGGCATCATGCGGCGGCGGTTACCGCTTGTCGAGCGGAACGTAATTGCGCTCTGTATGGCCGGTATAAAGCTGGCGCGGGCGGCCAATTTTCTGGGCGGGATCGCTGATCATCTCGTTCCACTGCGCCACCCAGCCAACGGTGCGGGCCAGCGCGAACAGCGCGGTGAACATCGTGGTCGGGAAGCCGATCGCGGAAAGGATCACGCCTGAATAGAAATCGACGTTGGGGAACAGTTTCTTCTCGATGAAGTAGGGGTCGTTCAGCGCCATTTCTTCAAGCTGCAACGCCACCTCGAACACCGGGTCAGACACCTTGAGCGCAGCGAATACCTCACGCACGGTTTGCTGCATCACGGTCGCGCGCGGGTCATAATTCTTGTACACGCGGTGGCCAAAGCCCATCAGGCGGAACGGATCGTTCTTGTCCTTGGCGCGCTCAATGAAGTGCGGGATACGGTCGGGCGTGCCGATTTCGTGAAGCATATTAAGTGCGGCTTCGTTCGCGCCGCCGTGCGCCGGCCCCCACAGGCAGGCGATGCCGGCCGCGATGCAGGCGAAGGGATTGGCGCCAGACGAACCGGCCAGCCGCACAGTGCTGGTCGATGCGTTCTGTTCGTGATCGGCGTGGAGGATGAAAATCCGGTCCAGCGCGCGCTCGACAACCGGGTTCACCTCATACTTTTCAGCCGGAACGCCAAATGTCATCCGCAGGAAGTTGCCGGTATAGCTCAGCGAATTGTCCGGATAGACGAACGGCTGGCCCACCGAATATTTATAGGCCATGGCCGCGATCGTCGGCATCTTGGCGATCAGCCGGTGCGAACTGATCCGGCGGTGCACCGGATCGGCGATGTCGGTCGAATCGTGATAAAACGCCGAAAGCGCGCCAACCACGCCGCACATGATCGCCATCGGGTGTGCATCGCGGCGGAACCCGCGATAGAACGTGGCAAGCTGTTCATGCAGCATGGTGTGGCGGGTGATGGTGCGGGTGAAATCGCCCAGTTGATCCTTGTCAGGCAATTCGCCGTTCAGCAGCAGATAGCTGGTTTCCATGAAGCTGGAATGTTCGGCAAGCTGGCCAATCGGGTAGCCGCGATGCAGCAGCACGCCTTCATCCCCGTCGATATAGGTAATCGCGCTTTCGCAGCTTGCCGTGCTGGTAAAGCCCGGATCGAAAGTAAACTGGCCGGTCTGGGCATAAAGCTTGCGGATATCGATGACATCGGGGCCAACCGACCCGGACAGCACCGGATAGTCATAGTCATCGCCATGCGTGGAGAGTTTCGCGGAATTGCTCACCTTGTTTTGCTCCTCAAGCTGTCGGTGCCTCGGCGGCGATTGCCTGCGCGGAAATCCGCGCCAGGCTTTCATCCCGGCCGAGCAGGACCAGTACGTCGAAAATTCCGGGGGAGGTTGTTTGTCCTGTTAGCGCAGCCCGAAGGGGTTGGGCAAGCTTGCCGAGGCCAAGCCCGCGCTGCTCCGCCATCGCCTTCAGCGCGGCCTCAAGCGGGGCGATCTCCCAATCGTTCTGCACGGTCATCATCGCGGCGATGTCAGCCAGTAATGCGCGCGCCTCCGGTGTCAGCAGCGCCGCCGCCTTGGGCTCGATCGCCAGGGGGCGCTGGGCAAACAGGAATGCCGCGCCGGCGGCCAGTTCGTTAAGATCCTTGGCCCGCACCTTCAGCACCGGCATCGCCCGGGTCAGCAATTCCAGATCAACCGGTCCGGCCATACGCGGGGCCACCAGCGACGCCAGCCGCGCATCGTCAGCCTCACGCAGGTAATGCCCGTTAAGGTTCTGCAACTTGGCAAGGTCAAACCGCGATGCGCCCTTGCCGACGTGGGCGATGTCAAACCATTCCACTGCCTGCTGCCGATCGATGATCTCATCATCGCCGTGGCCCCAGCCCAGCCGCAGCAGATAGTTGAACAGCGCCTCTGGCAGGATGCCCATTTCATCGCGATAGGCGTCAACGCCCAGCGCGCCGTGCCGCTTGGACAGCTTGGCACCGTCCGCCCCGTGAATCAGCGGAACGTGGCCATAGACCGGATCGGGCCAGCCGCCCTCCGCCGCGTGCATCGCCCGGATCAGCACCAATTGGCGAAAGGCGTTGTTGATGTGATCATCGCCGCGGATCACGTGGGTTACGCCCATGTCGTGATCGTCCACCACCACCGCGAGCATATAGGTGGGGGTTCCGTCCGAACGGAGCAGGATGAAATCATCCAGCTCGATATTGGCGACGGTGATTGCGCCCTGGACCAGATCGTCGATAGTGGTCTCACCATCGCGCGGAGCCTTGATCCGCACGACATAGGATTTGTCTGCCGGCCAGGTTGATGGATCGGCATCGCGCCATTCGCTGTCCAGCCGGAACGGGCGACGCTCCGCCTGGGCCTTTTCGCGCCGGGCCGCCAGCTCTTCCGGCGTAAGGTAACAGCGATAGGCATTGCCGCCCTCGATCAGGCGGTGCGCCACTTCGGCGTGACGATCAGACCGGGCAAACTGGAACGTTGCCGGCTCGTCCCCCATCAGGCCCAGCCAGTCCAGTCCGTCAAAGATCGCGTCGATCGCCGGCTCGGTTGATCGGGCGCGGTCGGTATCCTCAATCCGCAGCAGATATTTTCCGTCGGTGTGCCGGGCGTAAAGCCAATTGAACAGCGCGGTCCGCGCTCCGCCGATGTGCAGAAAGCCGGTGGGGGAAGGGGCAAAGCGCGTAACAACGGCACCCGCCGCCTGCTGCGCCATATCGCCGCTTCCACTTGCCATTTGGGTGCCCTTCCTGTCACTTGGCGGGGATGGCCAGCCCGCAACTGCCAACCGTGCCGCTAGACGTACCAGCACCTGTTGGCGCTGCACTGCAACATAGCCATTGGCGCAAGCGGATCGACTTGTCCAGCGGCCTGACGCAGTCCGAACGCTTCCTTGAAGGTGCCGGATTCGACCGGGCACCATGGGCGGTGGTTTTTTTCGCAAGCGGCATCGGCGCATGGTTTGTTCTGCCCGGGCCGTGGCAGTGGTTAAGCTGGATCATGGGCAGCCTGGCCGTGGCGTTTCTGTCAATAGCCGGCTTGGGCCGGGAAGGGCGCTTCCCCTATCTGCGCCAGTCGATCCTGATCACCGCAATGGCGAGCGCGGCGGGCTGCGCCGTGGCCTGGGCAAAGTCGGACCTGGCGGGAACCCCCGGGATCGCCCGGGCGGTGGTTGGGCAGGTCAGCGGGCGCGTACTCTTGCGAGAGGAACAGCCGGCCGATCACCGCGTCCGGCTGATTGTGGCGACGCGCGATCCGTTGAATGGCAAGGCCATCAAGGTGCGGCTGAACCTTGATCTTGATCGGGACCGGGCGGGCGTGACCGAAGGAGCCGTGGTGAAATTCCGGGCGCGGCTCGTTCCCCCAGCCGCGCCGATGCTGCCCGGCGGGTATGACTTTGCGCGAACGGCGTGGTTTTCCGGCCTGTCCGCCACCGGCAGCGTGCTGGGTGATGTTACCGTGACAGAGCCGGGCGATCGCGGCAGCCTGTTGATGCGATTGCAGCGCGATCTGTCGCGCCATGTTCGCGCCAATGTTTCAGGATCGTCAGGGACGATCGCGGCGGCTTTTGCCAGCGGAGATCGCGGTGCCATTGCGCTGAGTGATGAAAAGGCAATGCGCGACGCGGGACTGACTCACTTGCTGTCGATCAGCGGCCTTCATGTCAGCGCGGTTGTTGCGGCGATATATGTTCTGGCGATGCGGGTGCTGGGCCTGTTTCCCTGGATAGTGCTGCGGGTGCGCCTGCCGCTGGTCGCGGCGGGGGCCGGGGCGCTGGCCGGGATCGGCTATACCGTCCTGACCGGCGCAGAGGTGCCGACGATCCGGTCATGCATCGGCGCGGTGCTGGTGCTGCTGGCGCTGGCCCTGGGCCGTGAGGCGCTGAGTATGCGGATGATCGCGGTCGGCGCGCTGGCCATTCTGGTCGTCTGGCCAGAGGCGCTGGTCGGGCCAAGCTTCCAGATGAGCTTTGCCGCGGTTATGGCCATTGTCGCCTTGCACGGGGCTGCGCCGATCCGGCACCTGTTTGCGCCCCGCGCGGAGCCGTGGTGGATAAAGACATTGCGGAGCCTAGCCTCGCTGCTGCTGACCGGGGTGGTGATCGAACTGGCGCTGCTGCCGATCGGTCTGTTCCATTTTCACCGCGCCGGGGTTTACGGCGCCCTGGCAAATGTCATCGCGATTCCGCTAACCACGTTCGTTTCAATGCCGATGATTGCCCTGGCCTTGCTGTTTGACACCATCGGACTGGGGGCACCATTCTGGTGGCTGACGGGCAAGTCACTTGATCTGCTGTTGGCGCTGGCCCACTGGACCGCGTCCTGGCCGGGCGCGGTAACCTTGCTGCCGTCGATCGGGCGGGGCGCTTTCGCGCTGTTTCTGGTTGGCGGAATGTGGCTGGCGCTGTGGCGGGGCAGGGTGCGGTTGTGGGGACTGGTTCCGGCGCTGCTCGGCTTTGGCCTGCTTCTGACCCTGCGCCCGCCCGATGTCCTGATTTCCGGCGATGCCCGCCATGTCGGCATTACCGATGCGGGAGAGGACCTGGTGGTGCTGCGCGACAGCCGCAGCGATTTTACGCGCGGCAACCTGACCGAACTGGCCGGGATGAACGGATCGACCCGGCTGCTGGCCGAATGGCCCGGCGCGCGCTGCAATCAGGATTTCTGCCTGGCCGCGCTTGACCGGGGCGGAAGAACCTGGACCATGCTGATCGCGCGCGGCAACGATGCAGTGGCCGAACGCGAACTGGCCGCTGCCTGCGAGCGGGTCGACGTGGTGATTTCCCCCCGCTTTCTGCCCTATTCATGCCGCCCGCGCTGGCTGAAGGCGGATCGCCGGATGCTCGATCGCACTGGAGGACTGACGCTGGACCTGACGCGCGGAGAAATCCAAAGCGTCAGCGCTTATGAAGGGCTGCATCCCTGGTGGAAACCACCAGCGACGACCTATCGAAAACGCTCCGCTATAAACCCGGACCCGACAGTCACCCGAGATGGAACATCGCGTTTCGACAAAATCGACGGTGATCCCGGCACGGTCGAGCCAAATAGGGCAAATGTCACGCCATCACCTGCTGCCTCAGCAAACGCAGCACTGCCACAAACCGCTTCATCGGATCGGGCTGTCGATCTGCCCGGGGCATCCCGTTCGCCGCCCCTCCGGCGGGATCAGTGATAGCGACGCAGCAGCCCGGCGAGCTTGCCCTGAACCACCACTTCGCGCGGATCATAGACCTGCGGTTCATAGGCGGCATTGGCCGGATCAAGCCGCACCCGTCCGTTTTCGCGCCGCAGATATTTGAGCGTCGCTTCCTCCCCCCGCACCAGCGCCACCACGATCTCGCCATCGCGGGCAGTATCGGTGCGGCGGATCAGCGCATAGTCGCCGTCGAGAATGCCGGCCTCGATCATCGAATCGCCTGATACTTCAAGCGCATAGTGTTCCCCGGCGCCCAGCAGCGCAGCCGGAACCGGCAGCATGGCCGCCGTTTCCATCGCCTCGATCGGAACGCCGGCGGCGATCCGCCCATGCAGCGGGATTTCTATCACGTCATTGGCCGGGGCGGGGCTCGCCTGGGGCGGGCGGATTACCGCGGCGGCAGGGTTGACCGTGTTGCTGCTGGCCGTGCGGGCCGGCGCCTTGGCCCCGACATCGTCGGGCTGACGCAGCACTTCCAGCGCGCGGGCGCGGTTGGGCAGGCGGCGGATGAACCCGCGTTCCTCCAGCGCCGAGATCAGGCGGTGAACTCCCGATTTGGACTTGAGATCAAGCGCTTCCTTCATCTCTTCAAACGAAGGGGAAACGCCGGTTTCTTCAAGCCGGATCTGGATGAAACGGATCAGCTCGTGCTGCTTGCGGGTCAGCATAGGCCTGGCACTCCGATAGTGGAACGGAGCGGAACAGCAGAGGATGTTCCCGCACCGTTCGGTGAACGAATGCGGAACAATTAAGAAACAAAGCGAATCGAGTCAAGCAATTCCGCCATTCAGGGCTGATCATCCCCCACACGCCACAGGCCGGACTTGCCGCCGCGCTTTTCGATCAGCCTGATGCCGCTGATCACCATGCCCTTGTCGAGCGCCTTGGCCATGTCATAGATTGTCAGCAGGGCGACCGAAGCGGCGGTCAGCGCCTCCATTTCAACCCCGGTGCGCCCGGTGAGCGAGGCGCTGGCCGTCACCCTGACGCCGCCATCCTCCACCGCGAAATCGATCGTCACGCTGTCAAGCGCCAGCGGGTGGCACAGCGGGATCAGGTCCGCGGTGCGCTTTGCCGCCATTATGCCGGCAATCCGCGCCGCCGCCAGAACATCGCCCTTGGGCACCGCGCCATCGCGAAGCGCGTTGAGCGCAGCGGCGTTCATGGTAATGCGCCCTTCTGCAATGGCGAGGCGGGCCGTTTCTGCCTTGCCGCCGACATCGACCATGCGGGCCTTGCCCGCCGCGTCAAGATGCGTGAGGTCAGCCACCGAGCAGAACCTGCGTGGCGACGGTGACATCGGCCTGGCGCATCAGGCTTTCGCCAACCAGGAATGTCCGGACACCTCCGGCGGACAGCCGCAGCAGGTCGGCATGGGCATTGATCCCGCTTTCGCTGACCAGCAAGGTTCCGGCGGGGGCCAGCGCGGCCAGCCGCTCGGTCGTGGCAAGATCGGTAACGAAGCGCTTCAGATCACGGTTGTTGACCCCGATCAGCCGCGATTGCAGCCGGGCCGCGCGCTCCATTTCAGCTTCGTTATGAACCTCTACCAACACGTCCATGCCGCGCTCGACCGCGGCCATTTCTATTTCGGCCATCTGCGCGTCATCCAGCGCGGCGACGATGATCAGGATCGCGTCCGCGCCAATCGCGCGGGCTTCTGCCACCTGCCAGGGATCGACCATGAAATCCTTGCGCAATACCGGCAGGGTGCAGGCGGCGCGCGCGGCAATCAGGTAATCCTCGTGCCCCTGAAAATAGGGCGCATCGGTCAGCACCGAAAGACAGACCGCGCCGCCCGCTTCATAGGCCCGGGCGTGAGCCGGCGGATCAAAGTCGGCCCGGATCAGCCCCTTGGATGGCGAGGCTTTCTTGATTTCGGCAATCAGGGCAAAGCCGGTGGCGGCCGTGCGGCGCAGCGCCGCCTCAAACCCGCGCGGGGCGCTTTGCGCGGCGGCGCGGGCATCAAGTTCGGCAAGCGTGGCGCGCGCCTTGCGCGCGGTGACTTCCTGGCGCTTGGTGGCGCAGATTTCGGCAAGTTTGTCAGCCATGGTGCGGCGGCTCTAGTGATAGAGAGGCGGTAAGTCGAGTGGAGCGCGCCGGCAGGCCGCGCCAGAAGCGATCAACTATGTCGCGGCAAAATGCCTATTTCGCGCAGCCATCCTTCAACCAGTCCTGGCCATTGGTCAACCGGATGCCCGGTGGGCCGCAGGCCAAAGGCGTGTCCACCCTTTGCAAACAGATGAACTTCGGCAGGAACGCCAGCGTCTTCCAGCGCGTGGGCATAGATCAGGCTCTGCCGGATGCCGTCCACCTTGTCATCCCAGGCTTGCAGTACGAAAGTGGGCGGGGTTTGCCTGGTGACGTGAAGCGAAGGGTCCACATTCCAGCCATTCCCGCGCCAGATTTGGCCGGGATAGATGGCGATCGCAAAATCGGGCCGGCTGCTGATCTGGTCTGCCGCGTCGACCGGTTTGTAGGCCGGGGTCAGGACATTGCTGGTTTCCACCACCAGATAGCCGCCCGCCGAAAAGCCGATCACGCCAATTTTGTGCGGATCAATGCCAAATTCGGATGCCCTGGCGCGGACCAGCCGAATTGTCCGCTGGGCATCCTGCAAGGCCCGGCGAACCTTGGGCGTGATGTGACAATTGCAGTCACTGTCATACTGATCATCGCTTTTGGGCACCCGGTATTTCGAAACGATGCAGGTTACGCCCTTTGCGGTGATCCAGTCGCAGACTTCGGTGCCCTCAAGATCGATCGCCAGTTCCTCGAAACCTCCGCCCGGGAACACCACCACCGCCGCGCCCGTGTTTTGTCCCTTGGCCGGAAACACCGTCATCGTCGGCACCGAAACATTCTTGATTCCCGTGACGGGAAGTCCGCCAAAACGGTCAGGCACCCGGCTGACTTCGATTGATTCGGCCGGCTGCGTTATCCCGGCCATGTCGGGAACGGCTTGCGGCCAGATGGCGATCTGGTGCCGGGCAGATGGCGGCCATGCGCCAGGTTTGGCCTGTTCGGGTTTGGCCTGTTCGGGTTTGGGGTTTGATTGGTGGCAACTTGCCATCAGCAGCAATGCCAGAAGCGCCATCCAGATTTTCGCCATTTTGCCCCCACTTCGGTCAGCATTGGTCCCGGCGGATCTGCGCCGCTGCTACCCGGACACCGCAATCCAGCAATCCAGCAGCGCCTTGGCAAGTCCCTTGTCAATCGCTTCGGCGGCTTCCTCGGTTCCGGAATGCCAGTCCGCGGCTTCGCCCGCCACGATCAGCGCGGCGGCGGCGTTAAGCAGAACGGCATCGCGGTAAGGGCCGGGCTCTCCCATCAGCAGCGCGCGCAGGGCCGCGGCGTTATAGGCAGCATCGCCGCCGCGAATCGCCGCGACCGGCGCTTCGGGCAGGCCGGCATCGCCGGGCAGGCAGCGCTGCATCACAAACCCGTCTGCATTGACCCGGGCCACTTCATTGCCGCCCGCCAGGCTGAGTTCATCCAGCCCTTCATCGCCCGAAACCACCATGGCGCTGGCCGTGCCAAGTCGGTGAAGCGCTTCGGCATAGATCGGGACATAGGCTGGGCGGGCAATCCCCACCAATTGCCGCCGGACCCCGGCCGGATTGGCCAGCGGCCCCATAAGATTGAAGATCGTGCGCCGCCCGATTGCACGGCGGATCGGCATGATCCGGGCCATGGCGGGATGATGCTTTCCGGCAAACAGAAAGCCGATGCCCAGATCGCCCAGCGTTGCCTCTGCGGTTTCTGCGGCACGATCAAGGTTGAGGCCCAGCGCCTCAAGCGTGTCGGCAGCCCCCGCCTTGGACGATGCCGCACGGTTGCCGTGCTTGGCCACCGGAACCCCGCAAGCCGCGACGACCAGCGCCACCGCGGTTGAAACGTTGAGGGTATGAAAGCCGTCACCGCCGGTGCCGCAGACGTCGATGGCATTGGCGGGCGCGGAAACCGGGATCAGCCGCTGGCGCATCGCCTGAGCGGCACCAGCGATTTCGGCCGCCGTTTCGCCGCGGTCGGCAAGGTCGGTCAGAAAGCGGGCGACTTCTTCGTCTGGAACCTTGCCATCAAGCAGTGCGCCGAATGCCTGTTCCGCTTCGTCCTGGGGCAGCGGATTGGCGGTGCCGGGCAGCCGGATCATGCCAGTTCGCGGATCGGCAGACCGCAGATCGTCAGGAAATTGGCCAACATGGCGTGGCCGTGTTCAGTGGCGATGCTTTCAGGATGAAACTGCACCCCGTGAATCGGCAGGTGCGCATGGCGAAAGCCCATTACGTGCGCGTCATCGCTGGTCGCGTTGACGATCAGGCCTTCAGGAATGTCCTCGACTATCAACGAGTGATAACGGGTGGCGTTGAAGGGGGAGGGCAGCCCGGCGAACAGGCCCGATCCATCATGACTGACCGGCGAGACCTTGCCATGCATCAGTCCGCCGCGCACCACCTTGCCGCCAAAATACTGCCCGATCGATTGGTGGCCCAAGCACACGCCAAGCAGCGGTTTGCCCGCGTCCGCGCAGGCCCCCACCAGATCAAGGCTGATCCCGGCCTCATTCGGGGTGCAGGGGCCGGGCGAAATCAGAAACCCCTGCGCCCCGCTGGACACCGCCTGTCCCGCCGACATGGCATCGTTGCGCACCACCTCAACCTCTGCCCCCAGCTCCATCAGGTAATGGACCAGGTTCCAGGTGAAGCTGTCATAATTGTCGATAACCAGGATCATGACGCGGCCTATTGCCCGAAACCGGCTTCGGACGCCACCCTTACCGCTTCGCGCGCGGCGGCGAAGAGTGCGCCGGCCTTGGCCTCGCATTCGCGCTGTTCATAGACCGGGTTGCTGTCGGCAACGATGCCGGCACCGGCCTGAACGTGAAGCACGCCGTCCTTGACCACACCGGTCCTGAGGACGATGCAGCTGTCAAGGTTGCCATCGGGGGAGAAATAGCCGACGCCGCCGGCGTAGGCCCCACGGGTTTCGGGTTCCAGTTCGGCAATGATTTCTGCAGCGCGAACCTTGGGAGCGCCGCTGACCGTGCCTGCCGGAAAGCCGGCGAACACCGCGTCGAGCGCGTCGTGGTGCGCGCCGTCAAGCTGGCCGACCACGTTCGAGACGATATGCATGACGTGGCTGTAGCGCTCTATCGTATAGCTTTCGGTGACCTGCACCGTGCCGGCACTGGCAACGCGGCCAACGTCATTGCGGCCAAGGTCAAGCAGCATCAGATGTTCCGCGCGCTCCTTGGGATCGGCGAGCAGGCTGGCTTCATTGACGCGGTCTTCCTCTGCGGTTTTGCCGCGTGGCCGCGTTCCGGCGATCGGGCGGATGGTCACCTCGCCATCGCGGACGCGGACCAGGATTTCCGGGCTTGATCCGATCAGCGCAAAACCCGGCAGGTCCAGAAAATAGAGGAAGGGTGACGGGTTGACCCGGCGCAGCGCGCGGTAAAGCGCCAGCGGCGGCAGGGTGAAGGGGCAGGTAAACCGCTGCGCCAGCACGACCTGGAAAATATCCCCAGCCTCTATGTAGTCCTTCGCGCGGGCGACCATGCCGGCATAGGCACCGGGCGGCATGGTCGGCTCCAGCGTGGGGGCAGGCAGGCTGGCATCGCCGCGATATTCAGCAGGCGGATCGGCCAGACGGCGCAGGGCGGCGTCGATCCGGTCCTGCGCTTCGTCCAGCATCAGGCTGGGCGCGCGATCGGACGGCCACAACGGGGCGATGCAGTACAGTTCATCATTGAGCCGGTCGAACACCAGGATCAGCGCGGGGCGAACGAACAGCATATCCGGCAGATTAAGCGGGCTGACGGGCGGGCGCGGCAATTTTTCAACCAGGCCATATGTTTCATAGCCGAAATAGCCGACCAGACAGGCAAGGACCGGGGGCAGGGCCGGGGGCACCGCGATGCGGCAGGTTTCGACCAAGCTGCGCAGTTCGCTCAGGCTGTCACCGCCCAGCGGGGCAAAGGCATCGCGGTCATGCCGCCAGTCACGGTTGACTTCACAAGCAGCTCCCGATGCCCGGAACACCAGATCGGGATCAAGCCCCAGCAGGCTGTAACGCCCGCGCACTTCTCCGCCCTGAACCGATTCGAGCAGGAAATCGCCGCGCCCATCGACAATCAGCTTGGCCGCCGCGCCAACCGGGGTCTCGGTATCGGCAATCAATCGCCGCCAAATCAGGCTGGATCGGCCTTCAGCCAGTGCGGCTCTGGCCGCTTCGCGGTTCTCTATTCCGTCGCCACTCACGCTGCCATCCCGTTCAGTTGCCCGAACCGGCAGTGCCCGCAAGCTGGTTGCGCACCTTGGCGATGGTGGCCTCGTTGCGCTTTACCCCAACCTCGTTGCGCATCGCTGTGCGCAGTTGCTGCGAATATTCCGATGCCTGAAGCTGGCCGATCGATTTGCCAAATTCGGCGACCTGCGGATTGTTTTCGGGAACCTTTCCGGGGATCGCATCCTTCAATTGCACGACATACCACCCGCGCGATCGCGGCGCGCCCAGCAGCTTGGTCTTGCCCTTGGCCATTGAGAACAGCAGAGCAAGCGGCGGCGGGACATTGCCGCGCATCGCCTGAAGCTGCTGGCGCGGCATATCGACCGGCTGCACGGGGGGCAGGGCAATGCCCAGCGCCGCCATTGCGGCAGCCAGACTGGTGCCGCTCTGCGCCGCCTGATCCACCTTTTGCGCAGCGGCCTTTGCCGCAACCGCACCCTTGGACAATTGAACATCGCTGGCCACCACCGCCTTGATCTCTGCCAGCGGCGGCGGCGCGGACTTGGCGATCGAACTGACGTCATAGACAACAAAGGTCTTGCCCGGCTCAACCTCGGCCAGTTGCGGCTGCTTTTCCCCTTCCATCGCGAAGGCAGACGCAACAACCTTGGCAAGCTGCGGCGGTGCTGTCTTGCCCGGCTGGCCGAACAGGCTGCCGTCTGCCAGCATCGGCGGGGTTTCAACCGGGGTCAGGCCCAGTTCCTTGGCCACGTCGCTAAGCGCCGCGCCCTTGTCGAACTCATCCTCGATCCGCGCGGAAAAGTCAGTCAGCGCCGCACGCTGTTTGGTCTTGGCCAGCTCGGCGGTGATTTCGCCGCGGGCCTGATCAAGCGTCCTGCCCGGCTTGGTCTGGATCGTGTCGACGCGCAGCAGCGTCCAGCCCAGCGGGGCCTTGAACGGACCGATCAATGCACCCTTGCTGGCAGAGAATGCCGCATCGGCAATCGCCTGCGATGTCTGGCCGGACAAGGCCTGCTTGGTCAGGTCGCCAAGGGGGCCTGCGGTCAGGCCTTTCTCGGCGGCGACGGCTTCAAGCCCCTTTCCGGTGCCAAGTTCCGCCAGCAGAACCTTGGCGGCGGCCTCAGTGGGCACAACAAGCTGCGTGACCTTGCGGGTTTCGCTGGCGGCGAACATCGCCTTGTTCTTCTCATACACGGCGGCCACTTCGGCATCGGTCGGGGCCGGCACGTTCTTGACTGCCGCGTCGGTAAAGGTGGCATAGCGGATCACCCGCCGCTCGGGCAAAACGTAGTCCGCCTTGTGCGAGGCATACCATGCGGCAATCTCGGCATCGGTCGGAGCAGACTTGGGCGCGAACACGGCCGAAGGCAGCAAGGCAATCGCACCGATTCGCCGCTCGGCCAGAACGCCAACGTACCGGTTGACGGCCTCCTTGGGCGCGGTCAGCCCGATTTCGGCTGGCGAAAGCATTTCGCGCGCCATCATCGCCTCTGTAATCTGGCGGCGCAGTTGGTCATCGGTGACGCGCTTCTGGGCCAGGAAGGCGCGATAGGCCGCCTCGTTGACCTTGCCGTCAGGGCCTTGCGCAGCAGGGATTTTGGCGATTTCGCTGTCAACCAGCCGCTTGCCAACAAAGACCCCGTATTTTTCACCAAAGGCGCGGACCGCCGAAAGATCAATCAGATTGCCCAGCAACTGTTCCAGCCCGCCTTGGCTGACGAAGGTCTTCATCGTCATCTTGGGGTTTTCTTCGCGCAGCTGTTCCACCGAATTGGACGCAGCTCTTTCAAGGTCAGAAGTGCTGATCCGCTCACGCCCCACGCTGGCCACCCGGTCACTTCCGGTAACTCCGCCAAAGGCCCCGCTGCCGGCCACATCGCCGCCGGCAAATGACAATGCGATCAGCCCGACGAATGCCAGCGTCACGAAAATGCCAAGCTTTGAGCTGAAGAAACTGCGGAAAAATTGCAACATCGCCGGGTTCGCCAATTCGCTAGTCGTGCCGCCAGCGGGCACCTGCGCGCGGGCTTTACGCAGCAAATGCGGCTGCCGCAATGGCGCAGCGCAGGTTTTGCGCCGCCACAAATGATCCACAATCAGGCTGCCGCAATGGCTTTGACAAGCACGCGTCCTCTCGCCTAGCAGCGCGGTGAATTGCCCGTGGGGGGGATCCAGGCGGGCGAAATCCTTTCTAACCTTGAAAGATCAGATATGCCCAACCGACCCTTCATCGTCGGCAACTGGAAGATGAACGGCCTGCGCAGCCAGATGGCCGAAGCCCGCGCGATTGATCGCGGTGCGGCCCGCCATGTGGGGGTTCGCGTGGCCGTGGCTCCGCCTTTCACGTTGATTGCCGCCATGGCCGAGGACGCGCACGCCATCGCCGTTGGCGGGCAGGATTGCCACCAGCAGCAAAGCGGGGCTTTTACTGGGGACATCTCTGCCGCCATGCTGAAAGATGCGGGCGCGACCTTCGTGATCGTTGGCCACAGCGAACGGCGGGCGATGCACGGGGAAACCGATGCGGTGGTAAAGGCCAAGGCCGAAGCCGCGCTCGAAGCCGGTCTGGAAATAATCGTCTGCGTCGGCGAGACTGAGGCGCAGCGTGACGCCGGACAGGCAGAGGCAGTGGTTTGCGCGCAGCTTGATGGATCGCTTCCGGTGGGGGAAGGGGCTGCGCCCCGCCTTACCGTCGCTTATGAGCCAGTGTGGGCAATCGGCACAGGCCGGGTTGCCTCTCCCGCGGATGTTGCGGCGATGCACGGGGCCATCCGCGCGCGCCTGGCTACATTGTTTGGAGAGGAAGGCGCGGAGATCAGCATTCTTTACGGCGGGTCGGTCAATGCCGGCAATGCCGCCGAACTGCTGGCGACCGATGAGGTGGGCGGGGCCCTGGTTGGCGGAGCCAGCCTGACTGCGGAAAGCTTTCTGGCAATCGTCGCCGCCGCGCTGCCACAGGCCGATTGACGGCGCAACGCTTGCGCATCGGGGCGTGCGCGCCTAGATGCGCCTCAACATTCCCGTTTTCGGAAACGTCATGTCCTCTCTCTATCTTTTCCTGATGATCTTTCAGGCAATCATCGCGGCCCTGCTGGTGTGGGTTGTCCTGATGCAAAAATCGGAAGGCGGCGGCCTTGGGGTTGGTGGCAGCCCGGCAGGGCTGATGTCGGCCCGCGGCGCAGCAGATTTTCTCACCCGCGCTACCACGGTACTGGCGACGGTTTTTGTGGTGCTCAGCATTGCCTTGGCCGCACTGGCGGTGCGATCAGGGGCGGGGCACGCGATTGACGATTCGCTCAATCGCGCTGCGCCGGTAAGCGCGCCGGCTTCTGCTCCGGCAAGCGGTGCCGCCCGGGCGGCTGATCCGCTGGCGGGCGCTGCGCAAACCGCACCGGCCGCCGCCCCGCAGGCTGCACCCAGCCCGGCGGCACCGGCGCAGGCCGATCCCTTCGCGGCTCCGGCCAAGAAGTAACCCTGTTCTGCAAGGGCACCGGTCCCCTGCGGCGGACCGGCGTTGCGGCGTGATCCCTGTGGATTGCGCCGCATGGCCCTTGCCCTTTGCCCATTCCAAGGATTAAGGCGCAATTCCCATGGCGCGGTTCATTTTCATTACCGGCGGCGTGGTCTCCTCGCTCGGCAAGGGTCTTATGGCGGCAAGCCTTGCAGCATTGCTGCAGGCGCGCGGATTCAAGGTGCGCATCCGCAAGTTTGATCCTTATCTTAACGTCGATCCGGGTACGATGAGCCCCTATCAGCACGGTGAAGTCTATGTCACCGATGACGGGGCGGAAACCGATCTGGACCTGGGGCATTACGAGCGTTTTACCGGCGTTTCGGCGCGCCAGGCGGACAACATCACCTCTGGCCGGATCTATCGCGATATCATCGCCAAGGAACGGCGCGGTGACTATCTGGGCGCGACGGTGCAGGTGATCCCCCACGTGACCGATGCGATCAAGGAATTCGCCCGGGCCGATACTGATGATCTGGATTTCGTGCTGTGCGAAATCGGCGGAACGGTGGGCGACATCGAAGGGCTGCCCTTTATCGAGGCGCTGCGCCAGCTTCATAACGAACTTGACCGCGACCAGACCTGTTTCGTGCATGTCACGCTGGTCCCTTACATCGCCGCCGCCGGAGAGCTGAAAACCAAGCCAACCCAGCATTCGGTGCGCGAGCTGACCGGGCTTGGCATTCAGCCCGACATCCTGCTGTGCCGCTGCGAAAAGCCGCTGCCTAATAATGAGCGAGCCAAGATCGCCCAGTTCTGCAATGTCCGCAAGGAAGCGGTTATTCCCGCGCTTGACGCCAGCAGCATCTATGCCGTGCCGCTGCAATATCACGCCGAAGGGCTTGATCAGGAAGTGCTGCACCACTTCGGGCTGACCGCTGCGCTGCCCGATATGCACGGGTGGGAAGACATCGTCGATCGCTTCCAGAACCCGGAAGGCGAAGTGACGATTGGCGTGGTCGGCAAATATGTCGGCCTGCCCGACGCCTACAAGAGCCTTAACGAGGCGCTGGTCCATGGCGGCATGGCCAATCGGGTGAAGGTCAACATCAAGTGGATCGATGCCGAACTATTCGAAGCCGGGGACGGGGACATCGTTTCAAACCTTGAACCGATGCACGGCATCCTGGTGCCCGGCGGTTTTGGGGTGCGCGGCAGCGAGGGCAAGATCGCCTCCGTCCGCTTCGCGCGTGAGCGCAAGGTTCCGTTCCTGGGTATCTGCCTGGGAATGCAGATGGCCTGTGTCGAAGGTGCGCGCAACACCGCAGGCATTACCGGCGCGGGGTCGACCGAATTTGGCGAGACGAGCGAACCGGTGGTCGGGATCATCACCGAATGGATGAGCCCTGAAGGCCTGCAAAAGCGCGGAGCCGACACGGACATGGGCGGGACGATGCGGCTTGGCGCTTACGAGGCGAAACTGGCGGGCAACAGCCATGTTTCTGCAATCTACGGCGGGGCCACGTCCATTTCAGAGCGGCACCGCCACCGCTATGAAGTTAACGGTGCCTATCGCGATGCCCTGGAAAAGGGCGGTCTGGTCTTTTCGGGAATGTCTCCGGATGGCTTGCTGCCAGAAATTGTCGAGCGTCCTGACCATCCCTGGTTTGTCGGCGTGCAGTTTCATCCGGAACTCAAAAGCAGACCTTTTGATCCCCATCCGCTGTTCGCCGGCTTCATTGCCGCAGCACTGGATCAATCGCGACTTGTGTGAATTTGTTTCCCACGGAATTTTTACAGGCTTTCCAAAGGGTAAGAACAGGCTCCTCGATTAGCCTGCAAATCAGCCTTGCAATGCCCTGCCTGCTTACCCTAGCCCGTCGCCACAAAACATGATTCGATTAGAACAAGGGTCCGCACGCGCAGTTTGAATACGGATTTTCGGTACAAATGTTAATCGGGGCTAATTGAATATTGCCTGCGGTTGCAATGAGTTTTGCCCCGAACACCGGCCAGATAGCGCAACAATGGCAAGGATGCAGAAGAAAAATTAATCCTCATCATTGAGGAACGCTGGAAACTTTGGCGGGATAATCGCCAGGTATCGATCTTGCCGCCATCTGACCGTCTTCTGCGACCCGGACGATCACGAATACGGCGGGGCGGTGCGCAAGCATCGCGGGGGTGAGGCCATTGGCCCCACCCCCTTTTGCTTTGTTTTTCGAAACAGGATCAGGCCGCCGCGCTTTCGCTGTCGGCATCGGGAACGACTGACAGGGATTTCTGCGTTCCAACCGAAATCTTCTTCGGCTTCATCGCTTCGGGCACTTCGCGGACCAGATCGATGGTCAGCAATCCATCCTCAAGGTTGGCGTCGTCAACCCGGACATAGTCGGCCAGTTCAAAGCGGCGCTCAAACCCGCGCTGGGCAATGCCCACGTGCAGAAACTGCGCGCCCGATGCCTCGTCAGCCTTCTTGCCCTGGACTACCAGCAGGTTCTGCTGGGCAGTGATCTCGATGTCCGCAGGCTTGAATCCCGCGACCGCCAGGGTGATGCGATAGGCTTCATCTCCACGGCGTTCGATGTTGAAGGGGGGATAGTTGTCTCCGCTGTTGAAGCGAGACTGGTTTTCCAGAAGGTCAAACAGGCGGTCAAAGCCAACCATGGTGCGGCGATAAGGGGTGAAATCGAAACGGTTCATGATAAAATCCTCAAAAAATGAGCAATTTCAATGGTGGAGCCCGAACCTGGCGCTCCGGTTATGGCATCATCCCCTTGCGGGCCATGACACCGATCCCGAGATATGATAGCGCCGCCATGTTTCAAGAGGCGGCGTTCACGCCTGCCAACGGAGTCGCTGATGACCACGCCGAAAGTTGAAATCTATACCAAGTGGGGCTGTCCCTATTGCGTGCGCGCCAAGGCGCTGCTTGACCGCAAGGGCGTATCCTATGCGGAATACGACATAACCCTTGGTGGACCCAAGCGCGGGGAAATGGAGCAGCGCGTTCCCGGTGCCTCAACCGTACCACAAATCCTGATCAACGGAACGCCGGTGGGCGGAAGCGATGACCTGCAGGCGCTTGACGAAAACGGCAAGCTGGACGCTTTGCTGGGCCACTGACCATGCCGCGCCTCGCCGTCTTGCAGATGACCAGCGGCATCGATCCCCTGGCCAATGCCGAAACCATTGTTGGCGCGATCGGTGCCGCGGCGATGGGCGGGGCATCGATGTTGTTCACCCCGGAAATGTCCGGCCTGCTTGACCGGGACCGTAACCGCGCGGCGCTGCATA
Organism: Pseudomonadota bacterium; assembly: GCA_018240895.1. Taxonomy (GTDB): domain Bacteria; phylum Pseudomonadota; class Alphaproteobacteria; order Sphingomonadales; family Sphingomonadaceae; genus Novosphingobium. Next base: position 26,597 of record JAFEEX010000036.1, read on the forward strand.
TCGTGGCGGAGGGCGACAATCCGGTGCTGGCCGCCGTGCAGGCAGCCGCAGCCGACGCCGGAATCTGGGTTGCGCTGGGCAGCCTGGCGATCAAGCGCGACGATGGCCGCTGGGCCAACCGCAGCTTCGTGATCGATGCCAACGGCCAGATCGCGGCGCGGTATGACAAGATCCATATGTTCGACGTCGATCTGGCCTCTGGCGAAAGTTGGCGCGAATCGGCCGCTTATGCGCCGGGCGATGCGGTGGTGACGGTGGACACGCCGCTGGGCCGGCTTGGCCTGGCGGTATGCTATGATCTGCGTTTCCCGGCGCTGTTTGAAGTGCTGGGACGGGCGCGCTGTGATCTGATCGCCATTCCTGCTGCTTTTACCGTGCCGACCGGGCAGGCCCACTGGCACGTCCTGCAACGCGCCCGCGCGATAGAGGCAAGCGCTTATGTCGTTGCAGCAGCCCAATGCGGACATCATGAGGATGGACGCCAGACCTTCGGACATTCGCTGGTGATCGATCCCTGGGGCGATGTGCTGCTCGATCTGGCGGAAGGTTCCGGGGCGCTGGGCTTTGCCGAGATGGATCCGGCCCGCATCACCGAAATACGGGCGCAGTTGCCCAGCCTGGCAAACAAGCGGGTGATTCCGGGGATCGGAGCGCAATGATCGTCTTCGATCTTTTTTGCCAGCCGGGCGGCCATCGTTTCGAAGGCTGGTTCGCCTCGTCCGGAGAATTCGTCCGGCAGCAGGGCCTTGGCCTGGTGGTCTGTCCGCACTGCGGCTCTGCCCGGGTTGAAAAGGCCCCGATGGCTCCCGCCGTGGGGCGCAAGGGCAATCAGGCCATTGCGGCGGCGCCTGTCCCGGCGGCCTCTGCTCCGGCTGCGCCAGGCGCCACCGTTGTCGGCGGCCCCCTTCCGCCTGGAGCAGGGGAGATCATGGCGAAACTGGCCGCAATGCAGGCAGAGGCGCTTAGGCAATCAACCTGGGTCGGCGACGCGTTTGCCGAGCAATCGCGCGCCATGCATTACGGCGAACGCGATGCGGAAACGATCCACGGCCAGGCCACACTGGAAGAAGCGCGCGATCTGCTGGAAGAGGGGGTCGCCTTGCTACCCCTGCCATTTCCGGTTGCCCCGCCTGACGAACTCAACTGATTGCCAGCACGCCAGCCGCCGTCTAAGGCGCGCGCGGGCGCCCGTAGCTCAGCAGGATAGAGCACCAGATTCCTAATCTGGGGGCCATGGGTTCGAATCCCGTCGGGCGCACCATTT